>JBIOKD010000228.1:0-5412 GCA_044451485.1 Candidatus Eiseniibacteriota bacterium
CCTTCAGCGTGTCCAACCCGATCTTCGTGGTCCCGATCGAGACGAATCCGTCGGTCTTGGTCGAGTCGCCGATGGTGGCGTGGCTGGCGGATAAGGCTCCGTCGTAGGAGACCTGGAGTGTCCCGGTACCCGAGTCCACGTGAAAGCGCCCCGCGATGGCCCCGATGATGGTCGCCTTTCCGGTGTCGAGGATGCGTGTGAGCGGGCACTCGAGCCGGCCACCGACCGCGTAGTACGAGACCTGCGTCCGAGCCGGCCGTGCGTTTCGCGCCCCCGGGCTCGCGCTCACCAGACCGCTGGTCTGGCTCGGCTCCAGATACAGGAGTCCGCGCACGTCGAGCTCGGGCGTGATCTGCGCCAGCGAGCTGTCGCTGACGATCAGCGTGGCGTTGCCGGCGCCCACGGTGGCCGCTCTCGTGCCACCGGTGTACACGAGGGTTCCCCCGACGTCGACTTCGAGGAAGCCATTGCCGATGAGATCGAGGCGATCGCTCGTCGCCACCTTGGCGCCGCCAAAGCCTATGAACAGTCCTCCGTGCGTGGGCCCGATGGTGAAGCCCGGGGCGTCCACCTGTGCGCCGTTGTTGACATACATGTCCCCGTACGAGAACCCCCCGAGCGCGACCGGCTTCTGGAAGTGCATGGTCGCGGAGTTGGTCGCGATCAGGTTCGCGTACTCGGCCCCACCGGTGCCGATCGCGACCGAGTCCTGCATCGTCACGGTGGTGCCGGCGCCGCGCGTGACGATCTGGGTGTTTCCATGGCTTCCCACGGCGGTCTTGCCCTGCACGATCACGGTCGAGGCCGAGTCCGCGTTCAGGACCGCGTTCCCGCCCACCGAGTCCGCCATCACCAGACCGCCGTGCACGGTCAGAGTGGTGCCCGCACCCGCCAGATCGAGCGTGCCCATGCCACCGCGACCGATGCCGAGCGCGGGATGGGAGGCATCGATCGGCGAGATATCGGTCGTGGTGCCGTTCTCGAGGAACAGCACCGGGTTGGCACCCGCCGAGACGCCGATCTCGAAGGGCGTGGACTGGATCAGACTGACGGTGCCACCAATGACGTGGGTCCTGCCGCCGCGAAGCTCGAGGCGTGCCGACCGGATGGCGGACATGGTGAGCCCGCCGGCGAGCACGACATTGCCACCCTCCACGAGCATTCGTGACGACGGGTTCAGCGAATCGGCGAGCGGATAATCATCCGGATCACCGAGCCAGCAGCGGCCCAGCGACGAGAATGTGCCGGCCTGGACATCCACGACCGCCTGGCCGCCGGGCGCGCTCGCCTCGTCGTTGGCGCCGATGAAGACCTGCCCACGCGCGTCGACGAGCGGGACCTGGCTCGGGCCCGACTGGAGCTGGACCTGACCCGACGACGACAGATGCCGCCCGACGAACAGGTCCCCGGCCGGATTCAGCTTCCCGCCAATGTCGAGCGCGAGGGTCGCCACCCCGTAGTCGCCGACCGCGATCCATCCGCGCCCGGGCACCCCGCTCGTCGTGGTGGCGAGCGTCGCCCGTTGCCCTCCCGACTGCCCGATCTGGACGGTCATCGTGGTTCCGTTCGGGGCGAACGAGATCTCGCCGGCGCTCTGAAACAGGGCGCCGTTGTTGATGCTCAACCCGGCCGTGCCCCCCTTGGAGCCGAACAGGCTGGTGGTCGAGGACGCCAGCGCCAGCGCCTGCGTGGTCGGTCCGGTCAGCGCCATCGCCGCGTTCGCGTTGTTCTCGATCATCGACCACGACGGTCCACTGATCCGGCCGCCGTACACGATGAAGGTCGCGTTGTTCTCCAGCAGCGGATGGAAGCGGACCCCGAGACTGCCATTGATCGTGAAGGCGGGCTGTGAATTGACGACCGTCAGCGATTGCAGCGTGTCCTGGGGCGACGCCCAGACGACCGGGTAGTTCGAGAACAGGTTGAAGTTGACGTCGTCGAGCGCGCCGGGCACCCCGTTGGGACTCCAGTTGCCGGCATCCGCGGCGTATCCCCCGGCGATGTTGTTCCAGGTGTACGAGGTGGCGAGCGCGGCCGGGGCGCCCGAGACGAGCAGGGCAAGCGCCCATGCGCCCGCGATGCGGGCGCGGCGCGCGAAGACGGGTCGATGGATCGACATCGGGGTCTCCTTCGAGCGACGTCGGATGGACATCGGACGCCGGTTGCGGTGGGCCCGGCTCATCGCAGCACCACCGCGCGGGTCGTGAGCGTGCTCGTCCCGTCCGCCCGGGTGACCACCGCCCGCGCGAAATACATCCCGCTGGCGGTCACCATTCGCGTGATCTCGAAGCGGTGGCGTCCCGGCCCCAACTCGCTGTCGGCCAGCACGCCCACCTGCCGTCCACCGACGTCGTAGAGCGCGACCCGCACCTGCGCCACGACGGGCAGATCGAGCGCCAGCGCCGCGTCGCGTGGGCCCCCCGTCGACGCGAAGCGCAGCTCGCCAGGGATCCCCGACGCGACCGGCGGCATGTCGCCGACACCGGTCACCGCCCCCACGATCGCGACACGCACTTCGCTCGCGCTGTACAGGACCACCGCCGTGCCCGTGGCCGGATGTCCGTTCACCCGTACGTTCGCGAAGGTCCCGCTCACCGCCCCGACCAACACCGTGAACGTGTCCCCCATCACCGGCGTGTCGCCCAGAAGCCCACGCAGGTCCAGGGTCCCCGCCAGCGCCGCCGCCCCGGTCGTGACCAGCAGGTCCTGCTGCGTGTGCCCGATCTTGACGGTCGTCACCCCGGTCGCCGCCGGGTGCAGCGAGCCCATCACCAGCGCCGCCACCGTCGGCCCGGTGTCCAGTGTGCCGGCCAGCGACACGTCACCCGTCACCTGGCCGCGGAGCGACACCCACGCGCTGTCGCGCACGTCGAGCGAGCCCTCGACGGTACCGTAACCCGACAACAGGAAGCCACTCTTGAGATGGCCCGGCTTCGGCAGCTGCAGATCGCCGCCGGCAATCGTCATCTTGCCGAGATCGCCGCCGTCGGCATCCAGCACCGCCAGCGTGTCGAGACCGATGGTGGTGGTCCCGATCGAGATGAATCCATCGGTCTTGGTCGAATCGCCGGCGAGCAGACGACCGGTGAAGACCTGGTCGTTGTTCGACATCGCCAGCGTCCCGGTGCCCGAATCGATGTGGAAACGTCCGGCGATGGTTCCGATCGCCTGCGCCGCGCCGTTGCCGCGGATGCGCACCAACGGGCACTCGAGTCGGCCACCGATCCCGGCCGGACTGGTCTGGGTCCGCGTCGGTCGGGACTTTCGCGTGTAACGCGCGGGGCGTGATCCCTGAGCACTCGCAAGACTGATGGAGCTGTAGGGCCAGAGGAGCAACGAGCCGAACACGTCCAGCTCGGCCGAGAGCTGGGCGAGACCACCGCTGTTGACGGTCCACTCGGCGTCGGGCGCGGCGACGGTCACGCCCTTGGATCCCGTGTAGGTCAGCGTCCCGGCGCTGTCGACCACCACCCAGCTCGGCCCGGAAAGATCGAGATGATCGGTCACGGTGATCTTCGCCCCACCGCCACCAGTCTCGATCAGACCCCAATCCGGCCCGAGCGTGAGGCCGGCGACATCCACCTGCGCTCCTCGATAGACGAGCAGCGCCCCGAAGCCGGCGGTGCCGAGTCGGGCGGACTTGAGCAGATGTACGGTCGCGAACGAGTCTGCATAGACGCGGGCCGCCTCCGCCGTGCCACCGGCGACGAGGACCGTGTCCTGGACCGTGACGACGGTGCCCGGCGCCAGCGCCTCGATCTCGGAGAAGCCCGGGTCGCCGAGCCTGAGGGCGCCCTGCACCGTGACCGTCGCCGCGGAGTCCGCGCGCAGCGTGCCCGACCCACCGGTCGAGTCCCCGATCGCGACGCTGCCGTGCACGATCAGTACCGTGCCCGCGCCCGCGACACCCACGGTCCCTTGCCCGCCGCGGCCCACACCCAGCGCCGGCAGCGTGGTGATCAGCGGCCAGATGTCGGTGGTGGTGCCGTTCTCCAGCCACAGTGTCGGCGCGTGCCCGACCGCCGAGCCCACCAGGAACGGGGCCACCTGCTTGACCGTCACCGGCCCGCCGATCACGTGCGTGTCGCCCCCGATCAGGTCGAGCCGTGACGTCAGCGCGCCGGTCATGGTCAGCCCGCCGGCGAACACGGTGTAGGCGCCGTTGTCCATCTGTAGGAGGTTCTTGACCGCCCCACCCGGGGCGTCGTCCGGGTCCCCCAGCCAGCACGGACCGTTGAAGTAGCTGAACGATCCATCCAGCGACACGGTGCCCGGCCCGCCCGCGGTGCCGGCGGTCGCGTTGGCGCCGATCCACGTCTCGCCGTTCGATGTGACCCCGCTGGCGATGCCACCACCGGGATAGCAGTGCAGGGCGCCGCTGCCGTCGGGATACGCGCCGATGAACAGCCGCCCGATGGTGTTGAGGTAGCCGCCGTCGTAGGCGTCGAGTGTCGCCGAGCCGTGTCCGCCGATGACACAGTCCGGATTGGTGCCGCCTGCGGGCAGTGTGTAGATCACCGGGTAGTGGAGCGAGAACGGGAAGCCGGTGCGCACCCGGTGATGAATCGTCCCCGCGAACTGCTCGCCGGCATCGAAGGCCAGGTGGAGCTGGCCCCGGCAGAAGAGCCGCCCGCCGTTCGAGACGTCGATGCGGGATGGGCCACCACCGCCAAAGCACCCGAAGTCGATGGAACCGGCATCCACTTCGCTCAGGGTGCCGTCCACGATCAGTTGGCCCAGGTCGGAGTAGTTCGCGTAGCCGCCCGACGCCCACACGGTGCCGCTCGAGATGGTGAGCGACGAGATCCCCCGGATGGCGAACCCGGAAGTGAGGCCGACCCGGTCCGCGATCGAGAAGTTCGGATTGCCCTGGGTGACCCAAAGGAAGTCCATCGTGTCGACGGGCGCGGCCCAGCTCGTATTGAAGGTGGCGGGAATGCCGAACACGGCCATGTCGCCGGGCAGCGGATAACCGGTCGGCGACCAGTTGGCCGTGTTGGTCGCGGCACCGCCGGCCCCATTGGCCCAGTTGTAAATGGTGGACGACGACGCCGGCGGCGCGCTCACCGCGATGAGGCTAGCGGCGAGCAACGCGATCGCCGCTGCGGGCGGCCGGGGCGGGGACGACATCGTGAGCCTCCGGGGTCGGGACGGAGTTCCGACGGCCCCGAATTCGAGCCGTCCGCTTGCTCCTACGTCCCGGGCTCGGTGGCCGAACACGCCCCGCGGCTCCGATCGTCGCGCCGCGCCGCCGGGCCGGCGGGTCCCGCGTCCCGACTCCGCAGCGTGGGAGAGCCTGGCCACCAGACGCGACGAGACCCCGGGCACCCGTCCCGCGGGCGCCGGGGCCTCGTTGAGCCCCCCGGAGGTCTCGCTTACGCGGAGCAGCCCCCCAGAGCCGCCCCGCCCGCG
>JBIOKD010000229.1:0-5400 GCA_044451485.1 Candidatus Eiseniibacteriota bacterium
GACGCTCGAACGCCGCGCGCGCATGCTGGCCGAGGCCCTGCGCAAGCAGGCGCCGGATCTCGAGATCGGCATCGAGCGCGGCGAGGGGGAGGTCGGCGGCGGGGCATTGCCCCTCCAGCGACTCCCGGGATGGGTGGTGACACTCGTTCACGCCGGGCTCACCCCGGATGACATCGACCGCCGGGCCAGGGCCGCGGACCCGCCCGTGATCGGGACCATTCGTGCAGGGAAGTACCGACTGGACGTGCGCACGCTGACCGACGCCGAGGCGGTGGAAGCCGCCGACGCGCTCGCCAGGACAGAACTCTAAGGACGGAGCCAACGGCGCGGGCCGTCGCGGTAACCCCCGGGAGAGGGATCTCGAACCCATGTTCCTCCACAAGCTCGACATCCAGGGATTCAAGTCGTTCGTCGACAAGACCGAGCTGTTCTTCGGGGACGGCATCACCGGGGTGATCGGTCCGAACGGCTGTGGCAAGACCAACGTCTCCGACGCCATCCGCTGGGTGCTGGGCGAGCAGAGCGCCAAGACCCTGCGTGGCGACTCGATGGAGGACGTGATCTTCAACGGCTGCCCGAGCCGCAAGCCGCTCGGCATGGCCGAGGTCCACCTCACCTTCAAGAACGACCGCGGCCTGCTGCCCACCGAGTACACCGAGGTGACGGTCTCGCGCCGGGTGTTCCGCTCGGGGATGAGCGAGTACTTCCTCAACAAGACCCCGTGCCGTCTCAAGGACATCCGCGACCTGTTCTTCGACACCGGCATGGGCAGTCACGCCTACTCGGTGATCGAGCGCTCGATGGTGGACAACATCCTCTCCGACAACACCGGTCATCGCCGGTTCCTGTTCGAGGAGGCCTCGGGGATCACCAAGTACAAGCAGCGCAAGAAGGAGACGCTCAACAAGCTCGACGCCACCGAGGGTGATCTCACCCGTCTCAGCGACATCGTCTACGAGATCGAGCGCGAGATGCGCTCGCTGGCGCGTCAGGTCGGCAAGGCGCGTCGCTACCAGCGGCTGCGCGACGAGATCCAGGCGCTCGACCTGCAGCTGTCGGCGGGGCGCGTGACCGAGCTCCAGCAGCGTGACCGCGACCTCGGCGAGCAGTGGCAGGAGGAGGCGGTGCGCCGCGAGGGCGTGGCCACCGAGGTGAACCGGCTCGAGGCCGGCATCAACGACCAGAAGCTGTCGCTGCTCGAGCTGGAACGCGAGTTGTCCACCGCGCAGGCGGGGCTCCGCGACCGCGAGGACGCGCGCGCCGAGGCCGAGCACCAGATCGTGCTGTTGCGCGAGCGCGCCACCGGCATGATCCGCCGTGCCGACGAGGCGGCTGCCGAGGCGGCGCGTCTGCGCGAGCGTCTCGCCGACGTGACCGGACGCGAGCTGGAGGCGTCAGAGCGTCTCGGCGAGGTGCGTGCCGCGCAGGGTGGCGCCCAGACCGACGCGGAAGAGGCCGAGCACGTGCTCAACGAGGTCGAGGGCGAGCTGCGCCAGCGTCGCAGCGTGGCCCAGGACCAGCGCCAGATGTCGCTCGACCTGTTCTCGGCCGAGGCCGAGAAGCGCGCGCTGTGCGACCGCATCCGCGAGCGGCTCGCCACCCAGCGCGACCGCCGCGAGTCGGTCACCCGCCGGGTGACCGAGCTCGGAGCGCGCATGGACGATCTGGCGCGGGCGACCACCGCCGCCGAATCGAGACGTCAGGGCGTGGCGCTCGAGCTGGACGAGGCGCGTCGCATGCTGGGCGAGACCGAGCGGGCGATCACGCTCGCCGACGCCGCGTTGCAGGAGGCCGAGGATCGTCTGTCGGGGCTCAAGCAGGAGGCCGCCGCCGCCGAATCGCGGCTCGACGTGCTGCTCGAGCTGCGTCGTGGCTTCGAGGGTGTGTCCGAGGGCGCCAAGGCGCTGCTCTCCGAGGGCCGGCGGGTCGAGGGGCTGATCGGGATGGTGGCCGACGTGCTCGAGGTGCCCCAGCGCTACCTCGAGGCGCTCGAGGCCTCGCTCGGCGAGGCGGCGGCATTCGTGCTGGCCGAGGATCGCGGCGCGCTCGAGCGCGCCCTCGAGCGTCTGCGCGGGCTCGAGAACGGACGCGCGACGCTGGTCGACCTCGCCACGCTCACCTCGGGGCCGCTGCCGCCCCTGCCCGAGGGCCCGGGCGTCGTGGGTCGCGCCTCCGAGCTGGTGCGCTGCGACGACCGGCATCGCGCACTGGTGGACCGTCTGCTCGGCGCGGTGGTGGTGGTCGAGGACCGTGGTGCGGCGCAGCGGCTGGCGGTGCAGTCGGAGGGCGGACTTCGCTTCGTGAGTCTGGATGGCGAGGTGTGGGAGCGCGGCCGTGTGCGCGCCGGGACGCGCCAGCCGGGCGGGCTCCTGCATCGCGAGATGGAGATCCGCGAGCTGACCGGTCGTCTGGCCGAGCTGCGTCTGGCGGTCGAGGCCCAGACCCGCGAGCGCACGCAGCTCGACGAGCGGCGCGCCGGCGCTCTGACCGACCGGGTGAGCGCGCAGCAGGCGGTGGACGCGCGGCGTGACGCGCTGGAGGAGGCGGCGCGTGAGATCGACGCGTCGGCCCGTGATCGGCGCTGGACCGCGACCGAGGCCGAGGAGCGCCGGATCGAGACCGGCACGCTGGATACCGAGATCGAATCGCTCGAGCGCGCCTCGAGTGCCGCCGGGGCCGATCTCGCCGAGTTCCAGCGCCGGGTCGAGGAGGCGCGCCGGCAGGGCGAGGCGGTCGACGGCGCGGTGCGCGATCTCGAGACCCGGCGTGACGCGGCGGCGCAGCGCGCGCAAACCGCGCGCGAGCGGCTGCTGTCGCTGTCACGCGAGCAGGGCGAGCTGGACGCCACGTGGGCGCGTGCCGAGCAGACCCGGCGCGAGCTCGAGGCGTCTCTGGCGGCGCGTGGCGAGGAGGAGACCCAGTCCCGGGCCCGGGTGGCGGAGACCGAGGCCGAGGTGAGTGGCATCCACGCCGGTCTCGGCGGACTGCTCGAGTCCGAGCAGACCCAGCGCGAGCGTGTCACCACGCTGCTCGCCCGTCACCAGACACTCAAGGACGAAGTGCAGACCGGCGAGCAGACGCTGCGCGACCGGCGCTTCGCGCACACCGAGCTGGCCGAGCTGCTGCACACCATGGAGCTCGACCGCATGACCGCGCGTGCCGAGCTGGAGCGCACCTTCGAGCGGCTGCGCACCGAGTACCGGATGGACCCCGAGAGCTGGCGCCCGGAGCCGGCGCCCGAGGGCTTCGACCTGACCGAGGCGCAGGGGCGGCTCGACGGGCTGCGCGAGCGTTTTGGTGGTCTCGGGCCGGTCAACCTGCTGGCGCTCGAGGACTACACCAAGAAGAGGGAGCGTCACCAGTTCCTGGTCAAGCATCGGGAGGACCTGGTGCAGGCCAAGGCCCAGCTGCTCGAGGCGATCGAGAAGATCAACACCACCGCGAGCGAGCTGTTCCGTGACACGTTCGAGAAGGTGCAGGGGCACTTCCGCGACATCTTCAAGACCCTGTTCGAGGGCGGCGACGCCGAGCTGCGCACGGTGGGCGAGGATCCGCTCGAGTGCGAGATCGAGATCGCGGCCAAGCCGCGTGGCAAGCACCTGCAGAGCATCTCGCTGATGTCCGGTGGCGAGCGGGCGCTCACCGCGATCGCGCTGTTGTTCGCGATCTACCTGGTGAAGCCGTCGCCCTTCTGTCTGCTCGACGAGGTCGACGCGCCGCTCGACGACGCCAACGTGGAGCGCTTCCTACGCATGCTGCAGCGGTTCAGCGACCGCACCCAGTTCGTGGTCATCACCCACAACAAGACCACCATGGAGGCGGCGCGCTGTCTCTACGGCGTCACCATGGAGGAGCTGGGGGTGTCGAAACTGGTGTCGGTGAACTTCGACGGTCAGCCGGCGGGTGACCCGTCGCGGCGACCCGCGGAGCTGGTCGAAGCGGTGTGACGACCAGACCGGACACGACTCCGGAGGACCCAGCGCCCCGGTGAGATCCACGACTCCCGCCCGTTCCGCCGGGCGGGAGTTCGCGCGAGGTGGTCATGGGGATGTGGAACCGGTTGCGCGAGGGCCTGCGCCGCACCCGCGAGCAGGTGCTCTCGCAGGTCGGCGGGGTGCTCGCTCTCAAGGGCGCGGTGGATGCCGGCACCCTCGAGCGGCTCGAGGAGGCGCTGCTCCTCGCCGACGTCGGCCCCGGCACCACCGAGCGTCTGATCGAGCTGGCGCGCGCGCGCATGGGGCGCGAGCCCGGGCTCGATCTGCGCGGCGCGCTCGAGAAGAGTGTGGTCGAGATCCTCGGAGGGCGTCGGGTGACGTTCGCGCCCGACGGGGCACGGCCGTGGGTGGCGCTGGTGATCGGGGTGAACGGCGTGGGGAAGACCACGCTCGCCGGTAAGCTGGCCGCGGGTTTCGCACGCGACGGACACCGCGTCCTGCTGGCGGCGGCCGACACCTTTCGCGCCGCCGCCGGGGAACAGCTGGCGGTGTGGGCCGAGCGCGCGCGGGTCGAGCTGGTCCGGGCCGCCGACGGTGCCGATCCCGCCGCGGTGGCGCACGACGCGCTCAACGCCGCGCTGGCGCGCGGAGTCGAGGTGGTGCTGGTCGACACCGCCGGGCGGCTTCACACCAAGCACAACCTGATGGCGGAGCTCGACAAGATCGCGCGGGTCTGCGCCCGGCTGGTGCCCGGTGCCCCGCACCACACGCTGCTGGTGCTCGACGCCACGGTGGGACAGAACGGAGTCCAGCAGGCGCGCGAATTCCAGCGGCTGCTGCCCATCACCAGTCTGGCGGTGAACAAGCTCGACGGCACCGCGCGTGGCGGGGCGGTGCTCGCGATCGTCGACCAGCTCGGCATCCCGATCAGCGTGGTGGGTGTGGGCGAGGGTCTCGACGACTGGGAGGCCTTCGATCCCGAGGCGTTCGCGCGTGGTCTGTTCGAGACCGCCTAGGCTCCGTCTGAAACCGTACGGCGCCCGCAACGCGCTCTCCGCAGGTTTTCAAACGGAGCCTAGCGACTCTTGGTGCTCTTCGTTCCGGCCGGCGAAGACCCGGTCGTCGCCGACGCCACCTGACCCGACGCGGTGACCCATCGCAGACGCCGCGCCGAGACATGCGGCCGGATCTGACTCACCACGCGCGGGGCCACACCATGGTCGCCGTAGCCGGTGAGCAGCGTCAGACCGATGGCCTCCTCCATGACGCGCGTGGTGCTCTGACCCGATTGCCCGGTCAGCCACACGCGGTCCTTCTGGATGTCGTGGAGGGTCTCGCGCGCGAGCCGGGTGATCGGGATCCGGTTGTCGAGTCTGCGCGTCCGCACCTCGTCACGGGTGTAGTGCACGGTGCTGTCCCCGCGCATCACCTCCTGGACCAGCGTCGTGAGCTCGCGGACCCCGGC
>JBIOKD010000230.1:0-5370 GCA_044451485.1 Candidatus Eiseniibacteriota bacterium
CAGCAGCACGTTGGCGCCGCTCTTGAGCATGCGTGCCAGGTGCACGCGATTGCGCTCCCCGCCGGAGAGGTCCTTCACCCGCTTCTGCTGGTCGGCGCCGCGGAAATTGAAGCCGGCCACGTAGGAGCGCGAGTTCACCGTACGCTTGCCCAGCTCGAGGGTCTCCTCACCGCCACTGATCGCCTCCCACACCGTGCGTTCGCCGGGCAGCGTGTCGCGGCTCTGATCCACGTACGCGAGCTTCACCGTCTCGCCGACCCGAAGCGCCCCGGAATCGGGTTTCTCCTGACCGGTGATCATGCGGAAGAGCGTGGTCTTGCCCGCGCCGTTCGGACCGATCACGCCGACGATGCCCGCGGGGGGCAGCTTGAACGAGAGGTCCTCGATGAGCAGGTTCTCGCCATAGCCCTTCTTGAGCCGGTCGGCCTCGATCACCACGTTGCCGAGCCGCGGACCGGGCGGAATGTAGATCTCGATGTTCTCGATCTTCTCGCGGCCCTCCTCGGCGAGCATCTGCTCGTAGGCCTGCAGACGGGCCTTGCTCTTGGCCTGGCGCGCGCGCGGCGCCATGCGCACCCATTCCAGCTCGCGTTCGAGGGTGCGCTGGCGTGCGCTCTCCTGCTTCTCCTCCTGCGACAGCCGGGTGCGCTTCTGATCGAGCCACGAGGAGTAGTTGCCCTCCCACGGGATGCCGGCGCCGCGATCCAGCTCGAGGATCCAGCCGGCCACGTTGTCGAGGAAGTAGCGGTCGTGCGTCACCGCCACCACCGTGCCGGCGTACTCCTTGAGGAAGCGCTCGAGCCACTCCACCGACTCGGCGTCGAGATGGTTGGTGGGCTCGTCGAGCAGCAGGAGGTCGGGCTTGGAGAGCAGCAACCGGCACAACGCGACACGGCGCCGCTCGCCACCCGAGAGCGTGGTGACACCCACGTCGCCGGGCGGGCAACGCAGCGCGTCCATGGCGATCTCGAGCTGGCGGTCGAGGTCCCACAGGTTCATCGCGTCCATCCGATCCTGGAGCTTCGACTGCTCCTCGATCAGACGGTTCATCTCGTCCTCGTCGGGGCCCTCGCCGAAGCGCGCGTTGACCTCGTTCCAGCGGTTCACCACCGCCATCTTCTCGGCCACGCCGTCCTGGACGTTCTGGAGCACCGTCTTGACGGGGTCGAGTTGGGGCTCCTGGGAGAGGAAACCGACGCTGTAGCCCTTCCCGAGGAACGCCTCGCCGAGGAACTCGGTGTCGATACCGGCCATGATCTTCAGCAGCGAGCTCTTGCCGGCGCCGTTGGCGCCCAGCACGCCGATCTTGGCGCCGTCGTAGAAGCTGAGCCAGATCCCCTTGAGGATCTCGCGCTTGGGCGGGACCACCTTGCGGAGGTCCTTCATGGTGTAGATGAAGTCGGGCATGATCGTTCCTGTCGGGGCGCGCGTCACGGTCGGGCGGGAGTGCGGGTTGCGAACGCCCCAAGATGCGCGAATCACGCGCCCCGCGCAAGCGCATCCCGTGGTGGGGGCGGGTCGCGCGCTTCCGCACCGCGGGCTCGGATGGCGCGCTTCCGCATCGCGGGCCGGCGTCTGCCGATGACCACGCCGGACCTTGCCGGGATCATGCCGGGGGGCAACGGGGTAGGATGAGACGAGCTCCCCGGTTCTCTCAAGGGGGATGGCCGATGCGGATGCTCTGGCTGTGGATGGTGATGTGCGCCGGGATGGTCTGGAACGCGTTCGCTCCATCCGGCGGGATCGGTCTCGTTGAGGCGGCCACCGAACCGGCACCGATCGCGAGCGGCGTTGTGTTCGCGGCCGACTCCTCGGAAGCGTCGCGTCCACGGGCCGCGGCTGGCGCGGTCTCCACGCCCGACACCGCGGAGGTCAGGCGGCTCGGCGTGGCGCTCGCCGGAGCGCCGGCCGCGCGTGTGTCGCTGGGTGCACGCACCTACGTGGTTCTGCGTCCGCGCGTGGAGACATCGGGGTTGGCGTTCGAGAAGGTCGAGGGCATCCCACGGCCGAGACCCGCAGTCGTCGTCTATGGCGAGTGGGACACGGTGCCGCCGCCGCCCAACCCGATCCCGTGGAGCGTGGTGAATGCGGTCGACAAGCGGGTGATGACCCGGCGGCCAACCACGATCTTCGGTGCGGTGATCGGGGGTCTGTTCTTCGCCGGTACGGCCTATGGCTTCGGCAAGTGGGCCGAAGGCGAGGGCGGCAGCCCCACCGAGGCGCCGGTGGTGATCGGCGTCGGGCTCGCGGGTGCCGTCGTCTTCGGACTGCTGGGTTCGCTCATCCAGACACCGGAGTGGGTATCGGAGTACCCGCCGCCACACTGAGCGGCCGCCGTCTCCCGCGTCGCCGCGGATCGCATCCGTGCACCACGATCCTCACTTCAGGGGCTTGGGTCGTCTCCGGCGCGAGGTTATTGTGAGCGGGATGAGCTCCTCCGCCCGCTCCCGCCTCCGTTGGGGCGCGATCGCGTTCGTCGCGATCGCCCTGGTGCTCTCGATCGCGGATCTGGTGCATCCGTCACGGATCTGGGCGGGCGTGTTCGTGGCGCTTGCCGTCGCCGGCATGGTCGCGTTCCGCTTCACGCGAGCAGGCGCCGGGACACCCGGTGCCGCGACCGGCGCCGCTCCGAGCCTCGCCGATCTCATGCGTCAGGGTCTGCGCATGGGGCTGACCGCATTCGGTGGCGCGATGGCGGTGGTGGGGCAGATCGATCGCGAGCTGGTGGGCCGTCTGGGCTGGGTGAGCCCGGCGGCGTTCAGCGAAGCCGCGGCGTTCGGTCAGAGTCTGCCCGGTGCGATCGCCAACAACGCGCTGGCGCTGCTCGGCTACCGGCTCGGGGGCTGGCCGGGCGCCGTGCTGCTCTCGGCCGGCTACGTGCTGCCGAGCTTCCTGCTGATGCTGGTGTTCGGACTCGCCTACGAATGGCTGCGCGGTCTGGCGGTGACCGATGCGGCGCTCGGTGGGTTGTCGCCGGCGGTGGTGGCGGTGGTGGCGATCGTGGCGCTCAACCTGTGGCGCCGGCTGCCGGCGCGCGTCGTGGGCGAAGACTGGGCGCACGCCTTCTGGCGCGCGCGTGGCGCGGTGATCGTGGCGCTCGCGGCCACCGTGGCGGTGGCGTGGCTCGGGGTCGGAGCGCCCGAGGTGATCCTCTTCTGCGGGTTCGCCTCGCTCGCGTGGTCGGTCTCCTCGGCGCGTCTCGCGGCGCTCATCCCGCTCGCCCTGCCCGCGCTCCCGGCCGCCGCGCACGCGTCGCGGATCGACGCGCTCGGCAAGGTGCTCATGGTGTTCCTGCGCACCGGTGCCACCACCTTTGGTGGCGGCTACGTGATGGTGCCGGTGCTCGAGCGCGAGCTCGTGCGCTCCGGCTGGATCGGCGCTCGCGAGTTCATGGACGCGGTGGCGCTCGGTCAGATCACCCCCGGTCCAGTGGTGATCACCGCGTCGTTCGTGGGCTACCGGCTGGCCGGGCTCGCCGGCGCGCTGTTCGGCACCATCGCGGTGTTCGCACCGGCGTTCCTGATGTCGATGGCGGTCGCCGGCTCGATCGAGCGCATCCGCGAGCACGCCGCGATGCGCGCGTTCCTGGCCGGCTTGCAACCGGCGATCGCCGGGGTGATGACCGCCGCGGTGATCGCGCTCGCGCGCTCCGGCATCCACGGCTGGACCGGCATCGCGCTCGCGGGGGTCGGATTCGCGCTGCTCCTCGTGACCCGGATCGGCGTCGGTCCGGTGCTGATGGGCTCGGCGGCGATCGGTGTCGCGCTGCGCATGGCGAAGCTGCCGTTGTAGGCTCCGTTTGAGAACGTACGGCGGCGCGTTGCCACGGGGCTCGCAGATCCAGATCGATCGCAATCGCTCTACACGCGCGCCCCGTTCACGACGTTCGGTCGACGACCGCGTCGCACCAGCCACACGATGCCGGCGATCAACAGCACCAGCGGCAGCAGACGCGCCATCAGGAACAGCAGGCCGAGACCGAATCCGAACACACCGAGCAGCAGGAAGAAGGGCAGGAACAACAGCCCGACCAGCAGCTTGATCCCGAATCCGAGGATCCGGAACGGCAGCGTCACCAGCCCGACCACCAGCGAGAAGACCATCGCCATCACCCCCAGCACGACGAGGGCCGTGAAGCCGAGAACGAGTCCCACCAAGCTGAACACCGCGACCGCCTCCTTCGAGGGCGGACGATCCGCCGCCCTTGTGAGCGGGCCGGATCGCCGCGTCATGCATTCATTACGTGCCGAGTGTCGGCGTGTTGCAACCGGGCTAATCCCGCCGGCGGGTGGTGTCACCGTGGGCCGCCGGCGTCCCGAAAGTGGCGCGCGCTAACCCGAGACGCCGGGCTCACATCCGGCCGAACCTCTCGCCACGCGTGCTAGAGTCGCACCTCGCCCGACCATCCGCCGAGCCTCGGCTTCGCGGCGCTCGAATGGCGGGCGCTTCCCGGAGGTGACATGGCAGCCACCCGCATCACGGTGAGGAACAACGGCTCGCTCCGCGTCGAGGGCGACTTCGAGATCGTCGACCAGGAGGGACGCGTCTTCGGTCTCGCCGGGCGGACCAGCGTCACGCTCTGCCGATGTGGGCAGTCGGCCACCAAGCCGTTCTGCGACTCGGCGCACAAGACCTGCGGCTTCGATTCGGTGGTGGTGGCGCGCGACCTGCCGCCGCCGGCGCCCAAGCCGGCGGGCTGAGCGATCGCGGCTCCGATGGCCCGTGCCGGCCGGATCGGGCTCGCGCTGCTGGCGCTCGCCGCCGCGGCCCTGTGCGCGCGACTCGGGGTCTGGCAGGGGTCGCGCTGGCGGGAGACACGGGTGCGCGAGGCGGCGCGTCTCGCCGGGCTCGCCGCCCCCGCGATCGTGATCGGTGACACGCTGGCGCCACTCGGGCGTGTGCGTGGGCGCGTGGTCGAGGCGCGCGGCGTGTACGACACCACGCATCGGGTGATCCTCACCGGGGCGACGCACGACGGGGCGCCGGGTGTCGAGCTGGTGACGCCGCTCGAAACCGCGGGTGGCGCGGTGCTGATCGAGCGGGGCTGGCTCGCCGCCGACGACGGAGTGCACGCCGAGCTCGCCGGTCTCGATCCGCCGGAGACGGTCACGGTACGTGGGCTCGCGGAGCCGCTGCGTCGCGGCGCCGGCGACGCGCCCCGGCCGCTCGATGGCGGGCCGCCGGGAACACTCGCCGCGCGGTGGCTCGACGCCGATTCACTCGCCCCACGCCTGCCCTACGCCATCGCGGACTGGGCGCTGCGCGAGCTGCCGTCGCCCGCCGCGCCGGCGCGACCGGTGCGGCTCGGACCCCCGCCGCTCAACCCCGGCATGCACCTGAGCTACGCGATCCAGTGGTTCGTGTTCGCCA
>JBIOKD010000231.1:0-5361 GCA_044451485.1 Candidatus Eiseniibacteriota bacterium
AGGCCGCACACCGAGAGAAGCGTGGCCTTGCGAACCAAACCAGTCATCATCGCACCTCCATCGATGGTGAAAACCCTGTTGCTTTCGAGTACGTGCAAGGCTCAGCTGCGAGCAATCAGGTCTGGCTTCGAGCCACCTCCTTTCGAACTCGCGTTGAGCGATCGAGTTCGAGTGCGCAGGCGTAGTTATCTGACACGATAACAAGGCCTTCCGAGACAACGAGAAGTCTGGCACCCGGTTATCATGGTGTCAAGAAGCTTTTTGCCCGTCACTCCAGCCGATCCGGGGCTTTCGGAGCGGTTCGGCCCGGACTTCGGGCCCTCCGTCGTCCCCTGGTGCCTTGCCATCGAACGTCCCCAGCGTGGTGGGCGAAACAGGGCTCGAACCTGTGACCCCTTGCTTGTAAGGCAAGTGCTCTACCGCTGAGCTATTCGCCCTGTCCGTCGCTCCGCCCGCGGATGAGGAGAGCAGCCGGGATGAGACCGCAGTAACCGAGCACCAGGACGACCGGCGCAAAGGT
Source organism: Candidatus Eiseniibacteriota bacterium (assembly GCA_044451485.1). Taxonomy (GTDB): domain Bacteria; phylum Eisenbacteria; class RBG-16-71-46; order RBG-16-71-46; family RBG-16-71-46; genus JBIOKD01. The sequence goes on from JBIOKD010000231.1 coordinate 521, forward strand.
CATAGAACCTTTGGAAAGCGCCACATAGCCGACCAGGAGGGCTCCAATGCCGAGCATCATCAACGAGGTGTTCGGCACTCCCCAGGAGAACCCCAGGTCCGGCTCGATCGCGCCCTTCCGCAGCGTCTTTGGCCGGGTCGTGGTGGGTTTTGGACTCATCTCTGACTCTCCTCCTCCGCCCAAGCGGATAAACGAACAAGCCGATGGTCACGGGCGGTTTCGATCCGTCCGGGACCATCGGCCGAGCCTTGTTGCAGCGGCCCGCGCACTGGGTTCCCAGCGAGGATCACCTGTGCCGCCGCCTCCGTTGGGGCGCACCTCAATTAACACACACCTGAGGCGGCGGTTCCCGCAATTCTTGCGTTGTCGTGACGAATTCCTCCGGGCCGGGCACCGGGCCGCCGCGCCGGGGTGCCACCGCGACCGGGCGAGCCAAGCCCGATGTGGCGAAGCCTCCCCGGACGGAAGGCCACTACGGTCTATCCAACGTCCGATTGAGGCTGCCCGAACGAAATCCCTCAAGATCAATGGTCACATACCGATAACCGATCAGGCGCAACTCGGCCACGAGTCGGCTCCGGACCTTGGGGTCCAGGGTCCGGGCCAGCTCGCCGATCGGCACCTCGATCCGGGCCACCTCGCCGTGGTGCCGGAGCCGGCATGTGGCGAACCCCAGCGCGCGGAGCAGGGCCTCGCCACGCTCGACCTGCGACAGATTCTCGCGGGTGATCTCGGTGCCGTAGGGGATGCGCGAGGCGAGACACGGCGAGGCCGGCTTCAAGGCGCTGGCGAGCCCGTAGTGGGTGGCCACCGCGCGCACGTCTGCCTTGTCGAAGCCCAGCTCGGCGAGCGGCGAGCGGACCTCGCGCTCATCCGCGGCGCGACGGCCGGGCCGCCAGTCGGTGAGATCGTCGACGATGGTGCCGTCGACCACCACCGCGGCCCCCAAGCGTGCCGCCAGCGTGGCGAGCTCCCGGTAGAGCTCGCTCTTGCAGTGATAGCAGCGGTCGGTCGGATTGGCGCGGAAGTTCGGGTCGGCGAGCTCGCCGGTGGTCACCACCTCGACCCGGGCGCCGAAGCGAGCGGCCTGCTCGAGGGCCAGCGCCAGCTCGTGCGCGGCGTACGAGTCGGAGCGTCCGATCACACCCACGGCGCGCGCGCCGAGCACCTCGTGTGCGACGCGCAGCAGCACGCTCGAGTCCACGCCGCCCGAATAGGCCACCACCACCCGCTCGTGGCCGGCCAGCCACTCGCGCAGAAGCGCGAGCCGTGCCTGCCAATCGAGGTCGGGGTGCGGGCGCGCGGGCGACTCGCCGATCCGGACCAGCGGAGAGGACATGACCGGCGAACGGTAACACAGCGTCGCGGTGGTGAAGACCCGCTTCCGTGTCTTGACACGCAATTGGCGCGGGCCCGCGCCAGGGCGACCGGCGCGGCGTCGCGGTGCTCGCCTACCGCCCGCGCGATTCGGCCGCGACGCTGTCGGGCGGGGCCAGATTGTCCGGCGCACCCGGTGGGACCGAGCGCACCATGCGGATGTTGGCGAGATGCTGCCGGTAGGTCTCGGCGAACACGTGCCGCCCGTCCCCGCGGGCCACGAAATAGAGATCCCGGTCGCCTTCCGTGGGATCCATCACCGCGACGATGCTGGCGCGGCCTGGATTGCAGATCGGCCCCGGGGGCAGCCCCTCGTGCTGATAGGTGTTGTAGGGCGAGGTGGTGGTGAGGTCGCGCAGGTAGAGCCGCACCCGCGGCCCGCGGCCCATCGCGTAGCCCACCGTCGGATCGGCCTGCAGACGCATGCCTTTCTGCAGACGGTTCAGGTACACGCGGGCGATGCGCGGGCGCTCGTCGTCGTGCATGGCCTCGGCCTCGACGATCGACGCCAGGATCAGCAGCTGATGCAGCGACAGTCCGAGCGGAAGTGAATCGCGCCCGGCGGCGGCCTGCTCGAGCACCGATTGGGTGCGCCGCACCATGGTGCGGAACGCGACCTCGGGTGCGGTTCCGGGCAGGAATTCATAGGTGTCGGGCGCCAGGTAGCCCTCGAGACTCGGGGCGGTGATCCCGAGCGAGTCGAGGAACACGCGGTCATGGGCGAGCGAGTCGAACGCGGCGATCGGCACCCCGAGATGGTTGGACACGAGCAGGCTCACCTCCATGAGCGTGAGCCCCTCGGGGATGGTGACGAAATCCATGCCGCTCATGCCGCGCGAGTACAACCGCAACAGCTCGGGCACGGTGGTGCCGAGACGAAACGAGTACTGGCCGGCCTTGATGCTGCGGTCGAGCCGCATGAGCCGGGCGAGGACGTGGAAACCCACGGTGCTGTGCAACAGCCCCACCCGCTTCATCTCGTCGGCCACCGACATCAGCGACTGGCCCCGTTGCACCAGCACCACGCGTCGCTCGTCGGGGGGGAACGGACCGGCCGGCAGCAGCAGGTCGGCGGCGATCGCGAGCACCGCGATCACCAGCAGCAGGAGGGCCCAGCGGGTCGGCCGGAAGGGACGCGCGCGGGTCACGGGCGCTCCCGCCGTTGGTTCGCGAGCCGCTGCAGGAACGAGTCGAGCAGCATGACCGCGGCGCTCTGGTCGATCTGCCCCTTGTCGCGCCTGCGCCGGGTGCCCGCCTCGCGCAGCATGCGCTCGCCGAGCGCCGAGGTGAGACGCTCGTCGTAGGTCTCGACCGGCAGCGCGGTGCGTTGGGCCAGCCGCTCGGCGAAGGCCTCCGCGGCGTGCGCGGCCTCGCCGCGCTCACCCGACAGCAGCAGCGGCAGACCCACCACGATGCGCTCGGCCTCCTCACCAGCCGCCACCGCCGCGACCTGCTCGACCGCGTCGGCCGGGTCGCGCACCGTCCGGGTCGGCAGCGGGCTCGCGAGGGTGCCGCTCGGGTCGCTGATCGCGAGACCGACGCGGCGCTCGCCCCAGTCCACGGCGAGGATGCGCATGCGGTGCGGGGTCAGACGGCGGCGGCCCGGACCTGGCGCAGCTTGTAGAGCCGGCACACGGTACCGCCGTCGAACTCGAATTCCACGCGGTCCATGCAGGCGCGCATGATGAAGATGCCGCGCCCGCGGGCGTCGAACAGGTGCTCAGGGGTGGTGACGTCGTCGAGCAGACCGCGGACGTCGAAGCCCTTGCCATGATCGTGGACGCTCACCTCCAGCTGGTCGGGATGCATGACGTACTCGATCTCGACCGTCTTGCTGGGGTCCCTCTGGTGTCCGTGCTGGATGGCGTTGGTGCCCGCCTCGATGACCGCCATCGCGACCCCCGAGCTGGCTTCGTCGTCGAACTCCATCCGGGCGCACACCTCGAGGGCGACCTTGTCCACGAACGACAACAACTCGAGCCGGCTGGGGATGATCAGACGGACGGTGTCAGGGGGCTTCGGTTCGGGCATGGAGGGCCTGGGCTCCGTCTAGGCGCGGGTGCGCGCGAACGACCGTAGCCGGTCGAGTGCCTGGGTCATGTCCACCGGCCAGGGGGACGAGAACGACAACGGCTGCCCGGTCACCGGGTGCGCCAACTCCAGGTCCGACGCATGGAGGGCCTGGCGGCGCAGGTCCTGAAGCAGGGCCGTCGCGAGGCTACGCTCGGGGGGGCCTGCGCTCAACAGCTTTTTGACACGCCCGCCGTACACCGGATCGCCGATCACCGGGTGTCCCCGATGCGCCAGGTGCACGCGGATCTGATGGGTTCTTCCGGTCTCGAGTGTCACCTCGAGCCGACTGGCCGGTCCGTAAGCTTCGACCACCCGGTAGCGCGTGATCGCCTCCTTGCCGCCACGGCGCACCACCGCCATGCGCTGCCGTTGTCTCGGGTCGCGCCCGATCGGGGCCCGGATCGCGTCCACCGCCGGCCGTGGCACGCCCCACACCAACGCGCCGTAGGTGCGACGCACGCGACGCGCGCGCAGCGCCTCGACGAGAGCGAGGTAGGCGCGTGGCGTCCGCGCGACCACCATCAGACCGGAGGTCTGCTTGTCGAGCCGGTGCACGATGCCCGGTCGCCCGGCCCCACCGACCGCCGCGATCCCCGGATCACGGTGCAGCAGCGCGTGCACGATCGTCCCGTGGGCGACACCGGCGCCGGGATGCACCACCACGCCGGCCGGCTTGTCGAGCACGATCAGGTCGGCATCCTCATACACCACGGAGAGTGGCAACGCCTCGGGTTCGAGCGCCACCACCCGCGGTGGCGGCAGCGCCACCTCGAGCGCGTCCCCGGCGCTCACCTTGAGCGCGGCCCGCGCCGGTCGCCCGTTCACGGTCACCCGCCCGTCACGAATCAGGGTCTGGATCGTGGTGCGTGACAGCACGGGATGGAGCGTGGCCAGCGCGCGATCGAGCCGCTCGCCGCTACGCGAGTCCGGGATCGTGATCCGGAGCACGGGGCTCATCGTCGGTGTGGGGCGCCGACAGCGGCGTGGGAGGAGCCGCGTCCACGGCGGCGGGCGTGGGGGCGTGCTGCCCCCAGCCGAGGGCGAAGAGCACCACCCCGACCGTCACCGAGCTGTCGGCGACGTTGAACACCGGGAACTGCCAGCGGCCCCACGACAGGAGGACGAAGTCGGTCACCTCGCCGAAGCGCACCCGGTCGATGAGGTTGCCGATCGCGCCACCCATGATCAGCGACAGCGAGACCTGACGCAGCAGACCACGCACGCGATGACGCGCGAACAGCCACGAGATCACCACGATCGCGGTGACCGAGAACACCCAGTAGGGGAACGGCAGACCGGCGCCGATCCCGAACGCGACCCCGGAGTTCCGCGTGTAGGTGAGACGCACCAGGTCGCCGATCACCCGCACCGGGGGGTGGCCGGCGAGTGCC
>JBIOKD010000232.1:0-5337 GCA_044451485.1 Candidatus Eiseniibacteriota bacterium
GCCTGCGCGGTCCGTTTGCCGGTGCGCGTCTGCAGCAGGTACAGCTTGTTCTCCTGGATGGTGAACTCGAAGTCCTGCACGTCGCGATAGTGCTTCTCCAGCCGCGAGGTGATGTCACGCAGCTCGCGGAACGCCGCCGGCATCTCCTTCTCCAGATCGGCGATCGGGTGCGGGGTGCGCACGCCGGCCACCACGTCCTCGCCCTGGGCGTTGACCAGATATTCGCCGTAGAAGGCGTTCTCGCCGGTGGCCGGGTTGCGGGTGAAGCCCACGCCGGTGGCAGAGTGGTCGCCGAGGTTCCCGAATACCATCGCCTGGACGTTGACCGCGGTGCCGAGATCGTCCGGGATGCGGTTCTGCTTGCGGTAGTAGATCGCGCGGTCGTTCATCCAGGAGCGGAACACGGCGTCACGCGCCAGGGTGAGCTGCTCGACCGGGTCCTGTGGGAAGTCGCGACCGGTGCGCTTCTTCACCAGGGTCTCGAACTCCTCCGCGAGCTTCTGCAGGTCCTCGGCGGTGAGGTCCTGATCGGTCTTGGCGCGACGACGGTGTTTGAACGCCTCGAGGTGCTCCTCGAAGTCGCTCTTCTCGAGACCGAGCACGACCGAGCCGAACATCTGCAGGAAGCGGCGGTAGCAGTCCCACGCGAAGCGCGGATTCCGGGTCAGCTCGGCGAGCCCGACCACCGAGCGGTCGTTGAGACCCAGGTTGAGGATGGTGTCCATCATGCCGGGCATCGAGAACTTGGCGCCCGATCGGACCGACACCAGCAGCGGATCGACGGGATCGCCGAGACGCTTGCCCATGCGCCGCTCGAGCAGCGCCAGCGCCGCGGCCTGTTGCTCCAGGAAACCGGGGGGCAACGTCCTGCCGTGTCCGTAGTACCAGCGGCACACGGCGGTGGTGATGGTGAACCCGGGAGGCACCGGCACCCCGGCGTTGGTCATCTCGGCGAGTCCGGAGCCCTTGCCGCCGAGCAGGTCGCGCATCTGCGCGCTGCCCTCGGCGCGGCCCTCACCGAAGGAGTAGACGTACGATTCCGACATGGACCGGGTCTTCGCCGGCGAGGTCGGGGCGGGCCCGACGATCTCGGCGGAGCTATCGAGGGTGGAATCCGACATGTGCGTGCTCTCCACGTGAAGTCCCACGGGACGGAGGCACGGGGCCGGCGAGCCCCGGAGGGTTCGAAGGTTGATCCCAATCCGCAGCATAGCGGTGCTCCGGACCCGCCCACAAGCGACCACGCCCGACACGGGTGGGCGCCGGGCGTGTCCGCATCGTCGAAACGTCGTGTCAGGCTCCGTTTGGGGGCTCACTCCCCCTTGCCCGACGCCGGGGCGGGCGGTGGAGTCCCGGGACGCTCGAACGCCGCATCGGTCAGCCCCGCCCCCAGCTTCACGTCACGGAGCTGCACCACCATGACGGTGCGGTCGGCCACCCGGCGCTCTTCGTTGTAGGGCCACCACACTCCGCTCACCAGACGGTAGTCGCCCCACAACCGACGGATCACCACCGGCTCATCGATGGAACCGGCCTCGGCCTGCTCGGCGCCGGCGAGACGATGATCGTTCGGATCGAGGAACAGCACCAGACGCCGGCCGTCGGCGGTCACCACCTCGACCACGTCCATGTCGCGCTCGTCGAGACGCTCGCGCCCTCTCGCCGCGACCCGCGAGGTCGGAGCGGCGGCGGCGAGCAACACGTGCTGGAAGTCGGCCACGAAGCTGGCGCGCAGCTCGGCGACGCCGGCGCTGTCGGCATCCACGATGGTGTCGCCCCTCGCGCCGCTCCCCACCCAGCCACGACCGCCGATGAGACCGCCCATGGTCGGGACGTGATCGACGATGGTGGACAGCAGGTAGCGGTCGGGTGTCCGCCGCAGCTCGCGGATGGTGCCGGCGAGCGTCCGGGTGCCGGTGTTGATGGTGATCGTGCCTTCGAGGATCGAATCGGGAATGCGCTCGATCGTCGCCCGTCCACCGTGCGCGGCGAGGGTCTTGGCCACCTGGTCGCGCCCGCGAGCCTGCTCCTCGGGGGTGGGCGGCTCGCGGCGCTGGGAGGGCGCCAGCACCACCGGTACCGGCGGCGCGTCGGCCGCGACCACCTCCACCTCCCCGAGCGGGGCCAACGCCGGTTGCAGACTCCGCGCGGGTCCGACCACCACCAGGGTCCCCGACCCGGACGCGAGCCACCGGTGGGCGGTCTCCCCGACTTGAGCCGCCGTGACCGCCGCGATGCGCTCCGGATGACGCTGGAGCTGGTCCTCCGGCAGACCGTAGACCCGCATGGCCATCCATTGCGAGATCCAGCCACCGAGAGTCTCGAAGCCGAGCGCGCTGGCATCGGCGGCCCGTCGGCGGACCGCCGCCAGCTCGGTGTCGGCGGGCGGTGCCCCGGTGAAGTGGCGCAGCGTCTCATGCATGTCCTGAATGGTCGCCACGACCGAGTCGACCGGGGCGGTGGCGGCGAGCACGACCAGACCGCGCTCCCGATACCCGGTCCACGTCACCCGTGGCGCGTCGCCGGTGTCACCGCCGAGAAGCGCACACGCCAGCGTGATCGCGTCGGCGTCGGGCGCTCCCCGCGCCGGACCCGGCAGGGCGAGTCGGATCTCGGCGTACCGCATCCCGGGGGCGTCGATGAGACGGATGTGGCCGCCGGAAGCGGGTGTCGACGGCGCGACGGCGGGAGGGGCACCCTTCCCGGCCCAATCGCCGAATTGTTCCTCTACCGCGCGCAGCATGCGGTCCGGGTCCACGTCACCGGCGATGGCGAGCAGCGCGTGATCCGGTCGCCAGCATCGCCGATGGAAGTCCTGCGCCTGTGACCAGCCGAAAGTGCCGATCGCGGACGGGATCCCCAAGGGCGGGTGGGCCAGCGCGTCGCCGGCCAGTGCCAGACCGGTCACGTGTTCGTCGGCCAGCACCGCCGGGTCCTGGTGCGCGCGCAGGACGGCGTTGACCTGTCGTGACCGCGCGTCCTCTACCGCCTGCGCGGGAAAGGCGGGATGAAGGGCGACGTCGGCGAGCAACTCCAGCCCCTGCTCGGCGTCGGCGGCACCGAAGGCGCCGGTCAGTGTCGCGATCTCGCGCCCGGCGCTGCCGTCGAGGGTGCCGCCCAGACGCGTCAGATCGGCCATCAGATCCGATCGCGAGCGTGAGGCGGTGCCCTGGGTGAGCAGTCCGGCGGTGAACGAGGCGAGACCTGGTTCGAGGGGGGTTTCCATGGCGCTGCCCGCGTTCACCACCAGCTGCATCTGGACGATCGGCAGACGACGATCCACGCGCACCGCGACCGTGAGTCCGTTGGGCAGCGTGCGCACCACCGGCTCAGGGGCCCGGTACGGCTTCACCGACGCGCGCGCCCATCCTGAAAGCAGACCCGGCGCGGCCAGTGCCAGCGTGGTCAGCGCCACGATCGACGCGGATCGCCGGGATCGGAGCGGGCTCATCGCGCACCTCCGCTCGCCGCGGCCGTCTCACCGGGTCGCGCCGCCTGCCACACCACGATGCGTCGCGTGGCCGTGAGCCACCTGGCCGCGGCGTGCTGCACGTCCGCCGCGGTACAGGCGCGGACCCGCTCGAGGGCGCGTGTGGCGGCGGTCGCGTCGCCCGTCGTCATCACCGCGGAGCCCAGTGCCTGGGCGCGGCCGCGCGCGCTCTGCCAGCCGAAGCAGATGGCGTTCACGAGCTGCTTGCGCGCGCCCTCGAGCTCGGCGTCGCCGGGTGGCCCGTTGGCGGCGTGCTCGACCGCGGCGAGGATGGCGCGCTCCACGGCGGCGCTGTCGGCACCGGGCTGCACACCGGCCACCACGTACAACAACGAGCCGTCGCGGCGGGCGTCCACGTCGCCATCGAGGAAGAAGCACGACCGCTGCCGGCCGACCAGGTCGGCGTGCAACCGCGACGTCTCGCCACGCGCCAGGATCGCGGCGAGCAGCGTCAACGCGGCCGCATCGGGATCGTCGCGACCCGGCACGTTCCAACCCATCGCCAGCAGACGGAACGGCAACGTGCCGGCCACGCGCACGCGTCGCTCCGCGGCCGGTGTCGCCAGCTTCGTCGCCGGCGCCGCCGCATCGCCGCCCTTCAGGGAGCCGAAACGCGATCGGATCCGCTTCATCGCGTCGCCCGGATCGAATCGCCCGACCAGGGTGAGTACCGCGCGGCCTGGTCCGTAACGCGCGTGGTACCAGTCCTGGGCGTCGCGCAACGTCAGCTTCGCGAGGTCGGTCTCCGAGCCGGTGATCGGCGCGTGATACGGATGGCCGCTCCACGCGGTCTCGGCGAGAAGGCGCTCCCCGGTCGCGACCGGGGAGCCCTGGGACGCACGCGACCGCTCGGCCCCGATCGCGGAGCGCTCCGCGTCGATACGCCCGGCGTCCAGCGTGAGCCCGGTCATGCGATCGGCCTCGAGCGCCAGCGCGGTGTCGAGACCGCTCGCCGGCACGGTCTCGAAGAAGCAGATCGCGTCCGCGGTGGTGATCGACTCCGAGCTGCCCCCGAGCGACTCGATACGGGTCTGGTGTCCGCGGCGCGGCACGTTCGTGGAGCCGTCGAACATCAGGCGCTCGAACAGGTGGGCGATGCCGGCCCGACCCGGCGGCTCGGCGCGGAGACCGGCCTCGTACCACACCGCCACGTCCAGCGCGGCCGCCTCCGAGTCGGGGGCCAGCACCACGCGCAACCCGTTCGGCAGCGTGGTGGTGCGCAGCGCTCCCGGCATGCCCGGAGCGCCGGTCGCGGTGGCGCGGGGCGCGGCGGCGCCGGGCGCGACGACGAACGCCAACACGAGTGCACACGCGAGACCCATGACCGGCAGCGGACGATGACCGCCCATACGGAGAAGCCCTTTCGTGGTGTCGTGGAGGAACGGGTCAGCGGAGCAGGACCACGCGCAGGGTCGAGTGGCCGCCACCGGAATCGAGCGCGATGAAATAAAGTCCCGCGCCGACCGTGTGCCCGTGATCGTCGCGCGTGTTCCAGCTGAGCGGCTGGGCCTGGCTGCATCGCGTGCCCGACCACACCGTCGCCACCGCCCGCCCCTGGGCGTCGTACACCCGCACCCGGGCCGGCTCGGCCACGCCCTCCACGGGCAGCAGTCGCAACCGCACGATCCCGCTCTCGAGCCGCGTCGGATTGGGACCGAGCAGCTCGAGCCCTCCGGCCCGGGCGCGCTGCGGGATGACACCGGTGACCGCGTCGTAGTCGAGCGACCGGCGCACGTCCACCACGCCATAGCCCGAGTGCTGGTCCGGCGACGACGCGTGACTGGCGCCGGCCCTCAGCGCGAGTGCCACGGCGCGCGCCGACCACGACGGCCTGGCCTGCATGAGAC
>JBIOKD010000233.1:0-5330 GCA_044451485.1 Candidatus Eiseniibacteriota bacterium
CACGGCGAGCCGCGCGCGGCGGTCCTCATCCTCAGCCGCATCCTCACGCTCGAGGGCGCCGTGCCCGCAGTCACCCGCGGCCCGGGCCGCGAGTCGCTGGAGCGATACATCTACCTGCACGGCACCAACCACGAAGTTGCGCTCGGGCACCCTGACTCGCACGGTTGCGTGCGTCTGTCGAACGACGGGATCCATGACTTGTTCGAGCAGGTGGAGACCGGCGACCCGGTGGTGATCCTCGGCGACGTGGTTGCCGCGGAGCGACCGGGCGAAGAAGCCGCCGCCAACGAGCCGTTGCCCAACCCACGCGGCCCGGGCCGCTTCCACTACGCCGGTCTCGGTGGCAGCGGCATGAGCGCGCTGGCGCAGTTCCAGGTCATGACCGGCGGGCACGCGAGTGGCAGCGACCGGGCCTTCGACCGTGGCGAGCGCGCCGCATCGCGCGCGCAGCTCGAGCGGCTCGGCGTCCAGGTCCATCCGCAGGACGGCAGCGGTGTGACCCCGGATCTCGCCGCGCTGGTGGTCTCGACCGCGGTCGAACACGAGGTCGCCGACGTGGCGGCGGCGCGCGCGAACGGCGTGCCGATCGTGCACCGGTCGCGTCTGCTCGCCCATTTCGTCGCCACCCATCGCACCATCGCGGTGGCCGGGACCAGCGGCAAGAGCACCGTGGTGGCGATGATCTTCGAGATCCTGCGTGGCGCCGGTCGGGACCCCGGGGTGATCACCGGTGGCGAGCTGGTGGCCCTCGAGCGCGAGGGTCTCTGGGGCAACGCCTGGGCGGGAGAGACCGATCTGCTGGTGGTGGAGGCCGACGAGAGCGACGGCTCGCTGGTGCGCTACGAGCCCGCCGTCGGAGTGGTGCTCAACCTGCAGAAGGACCACAAGGAGACGCACGAGGTCGCGGCGATGTTCACCGCCTTCGCGCATCGCTGTCGCTCGGCGCTGGTGATCGGCGAGGATGCCGGTCTGGCGTTCCTGGCCGACGAGGCTCGCGACCGCGGTCTGGCGCTCGAGGTGAGCGGATTCGGCCCGGGCGCCGACGTGCGCGCCGAGTCGCTCGAGCTCGATCCGAACGGAAGCGCGTTCACGGTGCGGCACACCCGTTTCACGCTGCCGGTGCCGGGTCGTCACAACGTCGAGAACGCGCTCGCCGCCATCGCCGGGGTCGCCACCCTCGGCGTGCCGCTCGCCGCGATGGTCGAGCCGCTGGCGCGGTTCGCCGGGGTCGGACGTCGCTTCCAGTCGCTGGGTGTGGCCGGCGGAGTCGAGGTGGTCGACGACTTCGCGCACAACCCGGCCAAGCTGCGAGCCGCGCTCGTCACCGCGCAGCGACGCGCGTCGCGCGTGCTGGCGGTGTTCCAGCCGCACGGCTTCGGGCCGACGCGCTTCCTGCGCGACGAGCTGGTGTCGGCCTTCGCGGAGGGGCTCAGGTCCCAGGATCGGGTGTGGCTGCTCGAGATCTTCTACGCCGGGGGCACCGCGGTGCGCGATCTGTTGTCGGCCGACCTGGTGACGGAGATCGCGGCGCGCGGCGCCGCCGCCGAGTTCGCATCCTCGCGCGAAGGGCTGGTGACGCGTCTGGCAGCCGAGGCGCGCGCCGGGGATCTGGTGCTGATCATGGGCGCCCGCGACCCGTCGCTCACCGTTCTGGCGCGCGCGGTGTTGTCGGCGCTGGGTGCCGCCGCGGGGGCGTCGTCCGATCCGGGCCGGGGGTGAGGGGTTGGCCGGGCTCGGGATCCGGGTGGGCCGAGACCCCGATCCTGCCGATAACCCCATGGGGTCCCAAGGTGGTGCAGGGCCGGGCTCTACAGAGGTGGGTGGACCCACGATTTCGGGCTGGAAATCACACCCGGCCCGGCGTTCAATTCACGGACAGCCCGTGGCGGCGCTTGAAGTGTCGTCGCGGACCCCCAGGAGGATCATGCGTCTCCGAACCCTCAGTCGGACGCTGGCGCTGTGCGTGTGTCTCGTCGTCCCCGCCGTGGCGGTGGCCGAAGGTGCGCCGCCGGCCACGGCTCCGGCCACGCCGGCGACACCGCTGCTTCCAGGCTGGTGGGGCATCGCGCAATACGTCGCGGGCCTGCATTCGGCCAACACCCCGGCGCGCGAGATCCAGCCCTGGGTGCTGACCCCGGGCGAGCAGACCCGCGCGCTCGAGTTCCGTGGCGCGGTGCCGAATCCGTTCCACGCCGAGACCGCGATCCGCTTCACGCTGCCGGTGAGCGCGCACGTGACCCTGCGTCTCTACGACGTCGCCGGCAAGCTGGTCCGCACGCTGGTCGACGCCCAGATGCCGCCCGGGGACCACAGCGCCATGCTCACCGCCGGGGACATGCGCTCGGGTGTGTACTTCGCGGTGCTCAAGGCCGGATCGGTGCAGGTCAGCCGGAGCGTCGTCCTCGCCCGCTGAGCGCGCCCCGGCCGCGTATCAGCCGGAGCGTCGTCCTCGCGCGCTGAGCGCGCCAATCCCGTCGCGCGCCCCGATCACCGCTCGCGGTCGGCGCCGTACCGCCGCTCGACGTACTCGTCGAGCAGCCGCGCGAAGTCGGCGGCGATCGTCTCGCCACGCAACGTGACCGTGAGCTTGCCGTCGACGTAGACCGGCGCGCGCGGGTCCTCGCCGGTGCCAGGCAGCGAAATGCCGATGTCGGCGTGCTTGCTCTCACCGGGGCCGTTCACCACGCAACCCATCACCGCGACGCGCAGCTCCTCGACCCCGGCATAACGCCCCCGCCACTCGCTCATCCGGCGCTGGACGTGCGCCGTCACTTCGGTCGCCAGCTCCTGGAAGAACGTGCTGGTCGTGCGGCCGCAGCCCGGGCAGCTCGTGACCTGCGGGCTGAAGTGCCGAATGCCCAGGGACTGGAGCACCTGCTGGCACACCCGCACTTCCTCGGCGCGATCCCCGCCGGGTGCCGGTGTGAGACTGGTGCGGATCGTGTCGCCGATTCCCTCGTAGAGCAGGATGCCGAGCGCCGCGGTGCTGGCGACGATGCCCTTGACCCCGAGACCCGCCTCGGTGAGACCGAGATGGAGCGGGTAGTCGCACGCGGCGGCGAGCGCGCGATACACCGAGACCAGGTCACGCACTGCCGAGACCTTGGCCGAGAGGATGATGCGATCGTGCGGTTGTCCGAAGCGCTCGGCGAGCGCGGCCGAGCGCAGCGCGCTCTCGCGCATCGCCTCGAGCACCACCTCGCGGTCCTCGAGCGGCTCGGTGCGGTGGGCGTTCTCGTCCATCAGCCGGGTGAGGAGCGTCTTGTCGAGAGAGCCCCAATTGACGCCGATCCGCACCGGCTTCGCGTGGCGCACCGCGACCTCGATCATGCGCCGGAAATTCTCGTCGTGCTGGGCGCCGGCGCCGACGTTGCCCGGATTGATGCGGTACTTGTCGAGCGCCTCGGCGCACGCCGGGTACTCGTCGAGCAGGAGATGACCGTTGTAGTGGAAGTCGCCAACGATCGGCGCCCGGACGCCGGCGGCACGCACCCGGCGCACCATCTCGGGCACTTGGCCGGCGGCTTCGCGGGTGTTCACGGTGACCCGCACCAGCTCCGATCCGGCCTCGGCCAGCTCGGCCACCTGGGCAGCCGTGCGGGAGGCGTCGGCGGTGTCGGTGTTGGTCATGGACTGGACCACCACCGGATGGCCGCCTCCGACGGGCACCGGCCCCACCCAGCAGGTCACGCTAGGCCGACGGGTGTTCTGGCGGGTGTCATCGATCTGGACGAGAGGCATGGCCGGCGAGCATAGGAACGGCTCGCAGAGGGGTCAAACGTGCCCGAAGAAGCCGGGAGTCGCATGAGCGCGCTGGTGGCGCTGTGGGCCTCTGGACGTCGCCGTGGACGAGTTAGCGAAGTGATCGGGACTCCCCCGGGCCCGGTCCCCCACGGCGGTCTGGCCTTGCAAAAACTTGACAATCCGGCACCTGCTTGTTCCCGTAGGCACAAGGCCTCGAGACCGGTGCCAGGCCGGGGCCGGCGGGTTGTCTTTGCCCGGGTTCTGGTGTAGGTACTCGCCCTTGCCCGGGGTCACACCCGGCGAACTACGGCAGAGAATCGTTCCTGGTCCACGGCGCCAACGCCATGGACCTATCCAGGATCGGGACCGCAGGGCCGACGCATCTCGCCATACTCCTCGCGGATTTCGGATTCCGGCCCGCCTGGACGGTCTCACCACAAGGAGGGGCAGATGAAGCTCAAGATCGGGATCCTCGTGGGCGTGCTGGCGCTGGTCGCGTCGAGTGCGTTCGCGGGCGGGCCGTCGTGGATCGCCATCAACGGCGGCGCGGCGTTCCCGGGCGGCGACCTTTCGGACGGAGCGGGCACCGGCTGGCTGGCCGGGGCGAGCTACGGCATGGCCCTCAACCCCAAGATGGCGTTGGGTGTCGACGTCAACTACGTCGGGTTTGGCAAGAAGACCGTTTCCTCGGTGGACGTCCAGCCCACGATCTGGCAGTACGACGTGGCCGGCTACTACATGTTCCCGATGAAGGACAAGACCCAGTACCCGTACGTCAAGATCGGCCTCGGTGCGTACACCGTCGACCCGGACGTGCCCAACGTCAGCTCGAAGACGCTGTTCGGAGCGAACGGCGGTCTCGGCTGGAACAAGGTGCTGAAGAACGGCAAGACCTCGATCGGTCTCGATGCCAATTACCACTGGATCTCGCAGAGCGACGACTTCAAGAAGGCTAACGGAGATAAGGCGTCTCTCGCGTACTACACCGTGAGCGCTCACATCGGCTGGGGCCTGGGCGTCGAGAAGAAGAAGTAGATTCCAAGTCTCGCATAAGGAACACGGCCCGGTCCCCGCAAGGGGGCCGGGCCGAATCGTTTGCGGGGCAAGCGTGTGCTCGAGGCTCCCCCGGGTGGGGCCCCGGAGGGGCTGCGCTGGCGCACGAGGTCTGGCTCCGGCACGCGTCCGGCCGAAACGGCAGGGCCAGCGTCCGGACCTAGTTTCCGATCGGGCGACCCGGCGGTGGCGGCGGCGAGAGTGATCGGGTATGCCGCGTCGCAGGCTGGTCGAGGGCCTCGTCGAGATCGCGCTCGGCGGCCCTCAGGTGTGCCTCGGCGGCCGGCTCGGAGGCGTGACGCAGGCGAACCGACTTACGCAGCGTGGCGAGCCGGGCGAACGCCGCGGCCCGCACCTCGGGGCTCGCGCTGGGCTCGGCCGCCAGGTCCAGAAGCCCGTCCAGCACCACCCGCTGACCCACCCGCCGAAGCGCGGCCAGCCGGGCGTCGGGCTCGGCGGGTGCCCCCCAGGTGGCGGCGACCAGACGCCCGAGCACCATGTCGAGCGTCGGCGCACCCGGCTCGTGCCGGAGC
>JBIOKD010000234.1:0-5276 GCA_044451485.1 Candidatus Eiseniibacteriota bacterium
AAGTCGTAGATGACGCCGACGTTCGGATGGTTCACACGCGACGCCGCACGCGCCTCGCGCTGGAACCGGCGTCGTGCCGCCTCGTCACCGAGCGCGCCCTCGGGCAGCACCTTGATCGCCACGTCGCGGTCGAGGTGCTCGTCGTGGGCGCGGTAGACCACGCCCATGCCGCCGGCGCCGAGACGCTCGAGAATGCGGTAGTGGGAGAGCAGTGAGCCGATCATGGCTGCCGCGTCCGGTTGTGCCCGACCTAACCCGCGATCCCGATCGTGCCGAGACCGCGGGCCAGGTGTGCGATCACGTCCGTCACCTGGCGAAAGCCGGTCCCCAGCAGGAAGCCGTTCCGCCTGCCGTAGGATTTCTGTCCGAGGATGAAGAAATCGGGTTCGGGATTGCCGAGCACGTCGAAGCCGAACTCCTCCACTTCGCCCGGCACCCGGTTCGATGCCAGCACGACCGCCGCGATCCCGTCGGGTCCGTCGGTGACGGCCGAGATCCGCACCTGCAGCTCCCGATACAGCGTGTCGTCGGGGTGGAATCCGGTGTTCACCACGACCCGGTCGGCCTCCTCGAGCCGCACCGTGTCGCCGAGCATCAGACGGACGCGGTAGCGGTGCGTCGCCGAGTTGTATTCGAAGCCCTCCACCACTGCGCCGCCGATGTGCGCGACGTGCGGACACGCGCCGTCGAGGAGCGCCCGTGCCCGCTCCCGCAACGCGCGCAGCTCGGGCAGGGCGCCGGTGTCCTCGAGCGGGAACATCGTGCCCATCCGACCGCGCGTCACCCACGTCACGGCCGTGCCGGGCGCCTCGCCGGCGAGCACCGCGAGGTCGCGCACGGTGGTCGCGGCACTGGCGCCGGAGCCGATCACCAGCGTGCGTCGCCCGGCGTAGCGCTCGCGCCCGAGTCCGAGCACGTCGTCGACGTGATAGCTCATCTGGGGCGCCAGGTAGAGCTCCTGGCGGGCCGGGATGCCGCCGTCCCCGGCCCAGTTCGGCTGCCCGTAGACACCCGAGGCGTCGATCACCTGCCAGGCATGGATGAAGTTCTCGCGCCCGCCCTGGTCTCGGATCAGCAGCCGGAACGGCCGGGTGGCGCGGGTCACGGCGTCGCCGTCGCCCTTGAGCGTGGCGTGACGAGACACGTGTGTGACCTGGGCGAACGTGTGCACCCGCCCCGCCAGCTCGGGCAGCGCGGCGAGCGGCTCGAGACAGCGCTCGGCCAGCTCACGACCGGTCGGACAGGTCTCGGGATCGGGCATGGTCCAGCCCGAGCGCTCGAGATGCGCGCGTGTGGCCGGTCCCACGTTCATGCGCCACGGCGTGAACATGCGCACGTGTCCCCAGGCGAGTGGGTGCGACGCCACCTCGCCACGCTCGAACACGTGCACGTCGAAGCCGGCGTCGAGTGCCGCGACGGCGGTCTCGAGTCCGATCGGTCCGGCGCCGACGATGGCGAGGGTGTTGCGGGCGGGAGCGGGCATCACACGTCCTGGATCGGGTGACTCGGGTGGCCGAGGGCGAGCGATTAAGCCACGCGCGCGGGCGCCGCACAAGTGGGCGGGGAGTGGTGCGGCTCCGGTCCCGGGCGCCCTTTAGCGGTGCGGCCGCCGGTCAGCCCACGAGCTCGGCCACGATCGGCGCGTGGTCGCTGGCACGCCCCGGACCGTCGAACCCACGCACCGTGACGCCGTGCCCACCCCGCCAGCCCCGACCGGCGATCCAGTCGAGACGCAGGGTGCCGCGTGACACCGCCCAGCCCACCAGCGGGCTCGCGACCCGCGCCAGCCAGTCCCACGAACGCGCCTCCCCGACGCGGTCGAAACGAAGCTGCAGGGTGGGGGCGAAATCGACGAACGGCTCCCAGACGAATCCGTGCTCGCGGAGCACGTCGAACAAGGGCTCGCGATGGGGCCCGCGGTCGGGATGCAGCAGACGCTCGCGCAGCGCCGGCCCCGGAGTGAGGAACAACGCAGCGGCGGCGGTGAGCGGCGAGTGCCACAGACCGCGGTCGAAGGTGTGGCTGTTGAAATCGCCGGTGATCACCACCGGTCGCGTCTCGCCGGTGAGCGCCTCGGCCAGCACGCGGGTCTGATCGGCGCGTTGGGTCCGCCCACGATGCACCTCGAGATGCGCGGTCACGGCCACGAACGGCGCACCCGGTCGCAGGATCTCGGCGACCAGCGCGACGTGCCGGCCGACCATGCGCTCGAGATCGAACTGGACCGTCACCGGGCTCGGCAGCCCGATCAACCGCGCCACGCCGATGGGCCAGCGCGACAACAGCGCGATGCCGAACAACGCCTCCTGGTTGCGGCCACCCCCGGCGGTGACCGCATCGTCGTCGCGACCCACGGTGGTCTCGAGGAACATCGGTGCCCACACCCCGTGACGACCGAGCGCGGCGGCCAGATCGGCGGCGATGTCGCGATTGCCGGCGCGCGCCATGCCGAGATCCACCTCGTTGAGCGCGAGCAGGTCGGTATCCGCCAGCTCCGGACATTCGAGCAGCGCGCGCTCGATCTGCGGGTACCAGTTGCCGTGCTCGATGTTCCAGTGCGCGACACGCACCACGCCCGCTCGCGTGGTCACGGGAGGCTCCAGGGCCGGTGTGACGCGACGCACGGTGCCGAGGAGACGCTCGAGACGCGCCGACAGCGCGGGCCATTCGGGCGACGCCACCATGGCCGCGTGCGTGGCATGCGACGCCACCGCGTGTTGCAGGGCGCGGCTTTCCTCGAGCAGGACGGGATCGCGGGACATCGCGTGGGGTGCGGTCAGCGTTTCCGGTGGCCACGCGTGGCGATGAACACCGCCATGGTCCAGGTCGGGACGAAGTCGGCGACCGGGATCAGCTTCACCACGAACGAGGGCAGGAACGCCCAGTGCCAGCCGAGCAGCTTCAACAGCACCCCGGCCACCACCACGTCGACGATGTCGTCCGCCGGGGAGACCGCTCCGGCCAGGAACACCGGCCACACGATCCACTGGATCGCGTCGGCGGCGATCGCGACCGTCCACGCGAGCGGCACCCGGCCGAATCCCGGTCGGCGTCGGCCCGGAGCCACCCGCTCGGTGTCGAGAAGCGGCGTCTCGTCCGGTGTCGTCCCGGTGGCGGGCGCCGGGACGCCGTGGGCGGGATCGGGGCCGGGGCCGGGACCGGGGCTCGTGGTGGCGGGCGTGCCGGGGGCCGGATCGGGACCCGGACCGGCGCTGGTGTCCATCACACGCTCCCGCCACTCATGCGCGTGGCGCGTCGTCGCGCAGCCCGAGGCGGTCGAGCACGAACGCGTACTTGAACGCGACCTCGCGCAGGAAGTCGTAGCGTCCCGACGATCCACTGTGACCGGCTCCCATGTTGATCCGGAACACCAGCGGGTTTGCGTCGGTCTTGAGCGTGCGCAGACGCGCCACGTACTTGGCGGGCTCCCAGTACATGACCTGGCTGTCGTTGAACGACGTGCGCACCAGCATCGCGGGATGGTCGCGCGCGGCGAGGTTGGTGTACGGGCAGTAGCGTCGCATGACCGCGTAGTCGGCCGGGTCCTCCGGGTTTCCCCATTCCTCGTACTCGCCGACCGTGAGCGGCAGGGTGGCATCGCTCATGGTGTTGAGCACGTCCACGAACGGGACCTCGGAAACCACTGCCGCGAACAGCTCGGGTCGGATGTTGACCACCGCGCCCATCAGCAGACCACCGGCGCTGCCCCCCTCGATCACCAGCCGGTCGGGCGAGGTCCAGCGCTCGCGCACCAGCGTCTCGGCGCAGGCGATAAAATCGGTGAAGGTGTTCATCTTGCGCGCCATGCGTCCGGCGTCGTGCCATCCCTTGCCCATCTCGCCGCCGCCGCGGACGTGGGCGATGACGAACACCACTCCACGATCGAGAAGACTGAAGCGGTTGGAGTTGAAGCTGGCCGACAGCGAATGACCGTACGAGCCGTAGCCGTAGAGCCACAACGGCGAGGTGCCGTTCCGGATCATCCCCTTGCGATAGACGACCGACATCGGGATGCGCACGCCGTCCGGCGCCTCGGCGTACAGACGCTCGGACACGTACCGTTCGGGCTCGTAACCACCCAGCACCGAGGTGCGCTTGAGCAGCGTGGCCCGGCGGGTCCGCATGTCGTAGTCGTAGACCGAGGGCGGGGTGATGAAGGAGTCGTACACGTAACGCAGGGTGGCGGTGTCGAATTCGGCGTTGGCGCCGAGACCGGCGTTGTAGACCGGCTCCGGGAACTCGACCCGGTGCGTCTCCCCGCGGGTCAGATCGGTCACCCGCAGACGCTCGAGACCATCCTCGCGCTCGCTCAGCACCAGGTGGTCGCGGAACAGGTCGACCGCCTCGAGCATGACGTGCTCGCGGTGGGGCACCAGCTCGCGCCAGCCCGCCCTGCCGGGGTCGGTGACCGGAGCGTCCACCAGGCGGAAGTTGCGGGCGCCCTGGTTGGTGAGGATGTAGAAGCGGTCGTCGCGGTGATCGAGGTAGTACTCGTGGTCGGCCTCGCGCCCCGCGATCAACCGCCAGCTGCCTTCGGGTTCGCCGGCGGAAAGCACACGGACCTCGGACGCGGTGTGGCTCGACGAGGTCATCACCAGCCATGCCCCGCTGCGGGTGCGGGACACGCCGACGCCGAAGCGCTCGTCGCTCTCCTCGTACACCAGGGTGTCGTCAGCCTCGCCGAGCCGGTGACGATAGACGCGGTACTGGCGCTTGGCGTCGTCCTCGACGGTGTAGAACAGGGTCACGCCGTCGGCCGCCCACGCCACCGACCCGGTCCGCTGGATGGCCTCGGACAGCACGGCGCCGGTTCGGAGGTCCTTCACCTGCAGCGTGTACTGGCGGAACCCGGTGGTGTCGAGCGAGTAGGCGAGCCGGGTGGCGTCGTCGTTCGGATGGTAGGCGCTGAGACCGAGATAGCTGTGGCCCTCGGCGAGCGTGTTGAGGTCCAGCACCACCTCCTCGGGGGCGTCGGGATCGCGCCGCCGGCAGTGGACCGGGTACTGGCGCCCCTCCTCGGTGCGCACGAACCACAGCCAGCCCGCGCGCCGGTACGGCACGCTCAAGTCGGTCTGCTGGATGCGGGCCAGCATCTCGTCGTAGAGACGGGTCTGGAACGCCTCGGTCGCGGCCATGAGCGCCGCCGCATGCGCGTTCTCGGCCTCGAGATAGGCGCGCACCGCGGAATCCTGCCTGTCGCGGAGCCAGAACCAGTCGTCCTCGAGACGCTCGCCGTGCCGGGTCACCGGGTGGGGGCGACGCGGTGCGATGGGTGG
>JBIOKD010000235.1:0-5264 GCA_044451485.1 Candidatus Eiseniibacteriota bacterium
TCGCATCCTCGCCGCCGCCGGGTACAGCGGCGCCGGGATCGCGCCCGAGCGCGTCCGGTTGTGGTTCGGGGAGCACGACGACGTGCAGCTCCTCGAGCGCGGGCTGCCGCTCGAGTTCGACCGCGGGCGGGCGTCCGGTCTTCTTGACCGCGACCCGGCGGTGCTCCGCATCGATCTCGGTCTGGGTGACGCGGTGGCGACGGTGTGGACCTGCGACCTGAGCGCGGAGTACGTCCGGATCAACTCCGAATACACGACTTAGCGACGTGGGCGGGACCGCCTCGAGGGTGCGGGCGCGAGCGCCTCGAGGGTGCCGGCGGGCTCGAGCGCCTCGAGGATATGGGCGCGACTGCCTCGAGGGTGCGAGCGCGACCGCCTCGAGGGTGCCGGCGGGCTCATCCGGCCCGCGCCCCGCGCTCCCCATCCTCCGCCACCCGGCGCGCGACGGACAGGTCACTTGCACGCGGCGGCGCGAGGACTATCATCCAGGCGTGAGTGGGTGGGGCGCCGACGTTTCGTCTCGGCGACGACCGAGCTCGGAGGTTCGAGTCCGCCGGCGCCGTGCGCCCCACCGCCCCGCACGACAGGCGCGACCGACATCGCGCACCACCTCTCGCCGCGCGCCGGCCTCGACGACCCGTCGCTTGCCCAGGGAGGGAATGATGGAGATCATCCGCGACAACCTCGCCACACCGGCCCACGCCACCGCCGAGCCGGACCCGATCGAGAAGCACACCCCGGACGAGGAGGCGGCCGCCCGCACCCGCCAGCTCTACGCGCAGTATTCCGAGAGCGTGCGTGAGGCCGGTGGCGCCGCGACCGCGCCGACACGTCGTCGCGGCACCGGACGCCCGTCACGCGGGCGCCGGAGCGGTACCCACGGACCACGGCCGCTCACCCACGAGACGATCGCGAAACGCGCCTTCGAGCTGTACGCCGCCTCGGGCTATCCGCATGGTCGCGACGTGGAGTTCTGGCTGGAGGCCGAGCGGGAGTTGAGGGGCGAGCTGGAGGCGTGATCAGCGGGCTTCCGCCGCGGCCGCCGCGAGCATCGCCTTCAGACTGGCGTCCACGTCCGCCTCGGTGGTCGCCCACGACACCACGCTGATCCGCATCGCGGTGCGGCCCTGCCACTCGGTGCCGCCACACCAGCAGGTGCCGTCTCGCTGGATGCGCTCGATCACGCGTTTGGTCCGCTCGGGCGAGCCAAAGGACACCAGCACCTGGTTGAAGACCACCTCGTTCAGCACCTCGTGACCGGCGGCGGCGAGACCGTCCGCGAAGCGCCGGGCGTGCCGGCAGGTGCGCTCGACCAGGTCGGCCACGCCGGCGCGCCCGAGCGTGCGCAGCGCCGCCCACACCTCCACGCCACGGCCCCGACGTGACAGCTCCGGCGTGTAGTGCGACGGATCGCGCGGGGCGCCGGTCGGCAGGTATGCGGCCTCGATCACCATCGCCGCGCGCAGCGTGGCCGGGTCGCGCACGAACGCCAGTCCCGAGTCGTAGGGCACGTTGAGGGTCTTGTGTGCGTCAGTGGCCCACGAGTCGGCGTCCGCGGCCCCGGCGACCAGGTGCGCGAGCGACGGCGTCGCCGCGGCCCAGAGCCCGAACGCGCCATCGATGTGCACCCACGCCCCGGCCCGCCGGGCGAGCGGCACCACCTCGGCCAGCGGGTCGAAGGCGCCGGTGTTCACGTTGCCGGCTTGCAGACACACGATCGCCGGGCCGTCGAGCGCGCGCGGAAAGGCGTCCGCCCGCATGCGGCCCTGGGCGTCCACCGGCACGCGGGTCACGCGCGAGCGACCGAGCCCCAGTAGCCCGAGTGCCCGGGTCACGGTCGGATGCGCCTCCTCGCCCACCACCACGGTGATCGCCGGCGCCCCGAACAGACCACGGGTCTCGACGTCCCAGCCGGCGCGCTCGAGCACCGCGTGTCGGGCGGCGGCCAGGGCCGCCATGTTCGCCACGGCCGCGCCGGTCACGAATCCGCCACCCGTGCCCGCCGGCAGACCGAGCACGTCCGTGAGCCAGCCGAGCGCGATGCGCTCGAGCTCGGAGGTGGCCGGTGTCACCGCGTGCAATCCGGTGTTCTGATCCCAGGCGCCGGCCAGCCACTGGCACGCCACCGTCACCGGGAGCGCCGAGCCGATCACGAAGCCGAAGAAGCGGGGGCCGGCCATCGCCATGGTGGCGGGCGATCCGACCTCGTCCAACAGCCGCAGGGTCTCGGCCGGGTCGCCGGACCGCTCGGGCAGCGGGGTGTCCCACGCCTCGAGCGCGGCGACGGCGCGTGGATCGGGTCCTACGGCGCGGGTCGGCAGGGAATCGAGATAGCGGATGCCGCGCTCGGCGGCGTCACGGAGCAGCTCGCGGGTCATGCGGGTCCTCGGGGTCGCGGGTCGGGATTCGAGGGGGACGACGATGCTCGCATGCCGGGGGCCGGAGGGGAAGCGGCCTCCGACGGAGCCCCTGACTCCGATCGGGAACTCCGCGTGACCACCGGCGGTCGGGCGTCCAAGCGAAGGAGGCCGCCCCTCGCGGGGGCGGCCTCCGGATGGTCTTGGAACGACGGCGTCACTCGGCGGTCTTCAGCTCGTGCACGCCCTTGGGTTTGTAGGTGGCGAAGTCGAACTTCGGGCTCATGGTCGCGTTGTGACAGCTCTTGCACATGGCCTCGGTCGGCTTGCCGTAGATGAAGTTCTTCTTCACGGTCTTCTCGGCGGCCACGTGCTTGCTGCCCGGACCGTGACAGTCCTCGCAGCCAACCGCCGCCAGACTGGCGTTCTTGGTGGAATCGGCCGGCACCGGGTAACCACCGAGCTGGTATCCGACCGAGTGGCAGCCGATGCAGGACTCGTTCTCGCTCGCCGGTCCGGACAGCTTCACGCCCAGCTTGCCGGCCATGTCGTCGATCTTGGCCTTGTCGCCGCTGCGCAGCGTCTCCATGGCCTTGGCGTGATCGAGCGTCTGCCACGACTTGTATTCCTTGATATGACAGGTCTTGCACTTGTTGTTGCCGACGTACTCGGAGCCCTCGACGCTCGCCGCCGGGACCTTGGTCTTGTCGGCCTTGTACGCCTTGCCGGCGTCGGTCAGGTCCGCGCCACCGGCCACGTTCGAGTGACAGGTCGCACAGCTCATCTTGGTCGAGCGCGCGTACTGCGGCAGCGACCAGGCGGCGGTGGCGACCGTGAGCATCAGGATCGCCACCGTGAACCGGGTGAGAAGTATTCGATTGGGCATCTCGTGTCCCTCGCCAGTGTGTGGACGCCTGCGGTCACGGGCGTCGTTCGGAGCCAAGGCGGCGAGCCTCGCGGGCGGCATCATACCGCAACCACGCGGACCGCCGGGCCGGCCCTCACTCGAGCGGGGTCGCGGAACCGCCGCCGCGACCCGTTCCAGGACGTGACTCCACTTGTCGGATGAGCAACAACAACAACCCGATCACGACCCCGATCGCGATCAGCGACAAGCCCATCCCGACCCGCCGGGTGCGCCAGTCCTTGAGCGCGCGCTGCCCGGCCGTGACCGCCTGGTCGGCTTGACCGGTCCCCTCGGTGAGCACCGCGTCGATCTGGTTCGAATCGAAGCTGTGCAGCACGACACGCACGTTCACGAGCTGATCGGCGGCCTGTTTGAGGGTCTCACGCGCCTTCTCGGTGGGCATGCCCAGACGCTCGGCTCGGGCCAGAAGCGAGTCCGCCTCGTCGAGCCGACCCTTGAGCGTGCGGAAGCGGGTCACGATCCGGCCGGTGGCGCGCTCGCCCGCCGAGCCGCTCTGGTGACAGCGTCCGCACACCCCCGGCTCGCCGACTCCGATCATCGCATCGGTGGGCTTTTGGACGTCGTGGTTGCCGTGACAGGTGACACACCCGCGTTTGCCCTCCAGCTCGAGCGACGCCTTCACCTTGCTCGACTCGAACAGCTCGCCCTCGCGACCGTGACAGTTCCCACACACGACCGAGATATCGCGGGTGTTGGGCGGCACCGCGCCATGGTTGCCGTGACAGTTGTTGCACACCGGCGCCGACAGGTCCTTCTTCTCGAGCACGGCGATGCCGTGGACACTGCCCTTGTACAGCGCGTACTGATCGGTCCGCACCGTACGGCCCTTCATGTATTCGGGGTTGTGACAGTGCGCGCAGGTCTGCGGGACGTTGAGCTTGTAGACGGGCGAGGCCGGGTCCTTGTGGGGCAGGATGCCGTGAACGCCATGGCAATCGGTGCAGGTGGCGACTTTGACGTCCCCCAGCGCGGCCTTCTTGCAATGGACACTGGTTCGCCACTCGTCGACCGAGAAGATGTAGGGCTGCGGGTTGTAGCGCTTCATGAACGCCGCGTCGGCGTGACACTTGGCGCACAGCGCGGCGATCTCGGAGCGCTTGGGCTTGCCGATGTAGCCCTTGTCGGGATCCATCCCCTCGATGTCCTGCACGGACGGATCGCCGCCATGACACGCGGCGCAGGTGAACCCGCGCTGGGCGTGGATGTCCTCGGCGAAGTGCTGCGTGGGCGCAGCCAGACGCCGCTCGTCCTGCATGCGATGGCATTCCAGACACTCGTTCACCGTGGCCGCTTGGGCGGCCGTGGCCGCGGCCAGCCACAGCACGGCCGCCAGTGCCGGCCCGGACAGCGCCCGGAGCCCTCGCGGGCCCGCGCCCGGACACACACGCGCGCTCATGGCTTCACCGGCCGATAGACGAGCAGCGTGAAGCCGACGATGTACAGGATCGCGACCACCCCGAACACGGTCCATGCACGGGCCCGCGAACCGATGCCACGCGGGTCGTCGAGGAACGGCACCGTGACCCACAACATCGCCGCCACCCCGATGCCCAGGATGCCGACCAGCTCGCCCTCCATCCCCAGGATGTGCGAGGGGATCATGCGCAGGGTCTGGAACATCCAGCCGAAGTACCACTCCGGCTTGATGCCGGCGGGCGCCGGCGCGTACGGATCGGCCTTGACCCCCAGCTCCCACGGGAACATGGCGGCGAGCAACGCCAGCATGCCCAGCGCTGCCAGCCATCCGACCATGTCGCGGAGCAGGAAGTTGGGGACGAACTTCATGACCCGGCGGGTGCCGGTGCGCTCGACACCCGGCGGCACGCTCATGCCGTGCCGCTGCACCAGGTAGACGTGCACGCCCAGGATCACCGTGGTGATGGCGGGCAACACCGCGACGTGGAATCCGAAGAAGCGGGTGAGCGTGCCGCCGGTGATCTGGTCACCGCCACGCAGGAAGCGGAGCATGAACGGCCCGA
>JBIOKD010000236.1:0-5249 GCA_044451485.1 Candidatus Eiseniibacteriota bacterium
GCCGGAACCTGGTGGGTGATCGGCACCCAGGCGATTCCCGGTGCCGGCTTCGATCTCTCGGCGCTCGTGGCGTGGCTCGCCGGGGTCGCGGGTCTGGGCATCATCGTCGGGGCCGCCTTCGCGTTGTGGATCGACCACGGCGTCATCGGCCATCTGCGTGGTCTCACCGAAGGCGTGCGTCACGGACAGGTGGCTCGTCTGCGTGGTCTGCCCGCGTCGAGCGGCTGGGGCGAGCTGTCCGACCTCACCCAGTGGATCCAGCGGTTGATCACCCACCAGCGCCAGATGGTCCGCGCCACCGAGGAGCTGGGTCTGGTCCGCACCCAACTCGGCCAGCTGCGCGAAGGGCTCGAACACTGGACCGATCGCGAGCGCTGGGACGACGCATGGATCGAATCCGGACCACTCGCTCCGATCGCCGGCGCCTTGAACCGCGGACTGCGGAGCATCGACGAGGTCCGCGACCAGAATCTCGAGGTGGTGCGTCAGATCGGCGCCGAGCTGACCCACGCGCTCGACGACGCGCGCGAGTCGGCGGAGCAGGCCGAGCGCGGCTTCGTCGAGGCCACGTCGCTGCTCACCACGGTGCGTGAGCTGCAGCGTCTGGAGAGCGAGCTCGGGCGGACCCTGGACCCGGTCGTGATCGCGGGCGTGCCACGTGAGGCCGACGAGATGGTGGCGGAGTTCTTCGGCGCCGCCCGCGAGGCGATCGACGAGCTGGTGCGTGCCTCGGGGGAGAGCGTCGAGCATCTCGCCACCAGCCTGACACGCGTGCACGAGGTCGCCGAGCAGGTCCGGGTGCTGTCCAATCGGGCCACGCTGATCGCGCTCGACACCGCAGTCGCGACCTCGAGCGGCGCGCCGCGCGGCCCGGAGCTGGCGATCGAGATGAAGCAGCTGGCACTCGAGGTCCAGGAGGCCACCGCGCGCACGACCCGGCTGTCGGCCGAGATCGAGCGCGAATCGGCCGCCGCCATGACCGTGATGCGTGACGTGCGCGCGCGTGTCGCCGAGCGTCTCGACCGCGTGCCCGCGCCCACGGCACCGGCACCCAGCACGCGTCGCGGCAACGAGGACGCCGGTCGCTTGCTCGAGCGCATGCGCGAGATGATCCAGGACGCCACGCAGAAGAGCGAGCGTCTGTCGGCGGCGGGCGAGCGGGTGTCACGCGCGGCCGACCGGCTGGTGCGCGATCTCGAGGACGAAGGCGGCGAACTCGCGGGTCTCGAGGCGCGGCTGACGCCGCCGGGCGCCGCGCCCGATGCCGACGCCCCGGCGACTCCGATCGATCCGGGGAATCCGGACGCTCCGGCCCGGGCGACCGGTCTCCGGTTGCTCGGCCAGGAGCACATCGTTCCCGACGAGGGCGTCGATCCCCCCGGGGTGAGCGAGGAGCGTCCGTGAGCCGCTCCTTCTGGCCACGCGTCGACGCGCGGAGCGGCGCATGAGCCTGCACGGACCGTTCGATACCCAGCCCGGCCCGCCGGCGCGGGTCGTCGGCGTCGGCGCCGATCAGGCGCTGGCCGGTCTGCGCGTGAGCGGACCCGGCGCGAGCGCCGGACTCGATCGCTTCCGTCTGATCCCGAGCGCCGCCGGCGCGCTGCGCGCCGCGCTCGATTGCTTGATGGGCGACGAGCGCACCGCCGCGGTCCAGGTCATGGCCGACGAGTCGGCGCTCGAGGTGCGATGCGCGCGCATCGATCCCGAGGGGCTTTCGGTGGCCGGCGGCGTGCTCGAGACCGTGGAGGGCAACATCGCGCCCACGCCGAGCGTGCCGGGAAGCTGGACCCTGCGGCTGCCGCTCTTGAGCTCGCGCGAGACCTTCCTGATGTTCGAATGTGGCGGGCTCGCGATGGCGCTGCCATGGCACGCGGTCGGACGTGTGCGCATGACCCCGCGTGACGCGCTCATCGGTGTCGCCCTCCAGGAGGGCATCCCGGTGGTGTCGCCACTCGGTCTCCCGGTCGACACGGTGAGCGACGGCCCCGCGATCCTGGTGGGTCTCGGTCGGCGTCGTGCCTACGTGCTGGCCGACCGCCTGGTGTGGCGTCTGGCCGCCGAGCCGCACGACGAGCCGCCCGCCCCGCCCGACCCGCGTCTCGGTCCGGCCCTGCATGCGGGCGACGGCCGCATGTTCTGGCTGCTGGATCCCGCCGAGGTGCTGCGCGAGGTGCCGCTGCCGCTGGGAGGGATCTCGGGTGGCCCGAACGCGCTGCCGGCTTCCCGGGTCCAGCTTCGTGCGCCGATGGTCGAATCGCAGGCCGAGTCCGCCGCGTTCGCGCCGCCCGAGACCACCGCCATGGCTCCGACCGGCACCCCGGTGGAAGCCGTCTCAGAGCCACGCCGCGAGCGACCGAGGCTCCGGCTGATCGAGCTGACCCGCGACGACGTGGAGCCGCTCGGCAACGACCACGACCTGCCCGACGAGTTGTTCGAGCCGTGGGGTTCGCTTCGCCCGGTTCCCGACACGCACCCTCCCGACGCTGGCGCCGTGCAACCCGCGCCGGACGACGACGCGTTCCTCGATCCGGTGATGACGATCCCCGACGCCGAGGATGCGAGCGAGACCCCCGCGCCGGCCGTGGCCGAGCCGATTTCGGCGGCGTCCACCGAGGAGACGCCGGCGCCCGCACCACGCGCGCTCGTCGCCGAGGACTCGATCACCGCCTGCATCTTCCTCGAACGGCTGCTCGGGCAGCGCGGCTTCGCGGTGCTGACCGTGGGCAGCGCGCGGGACTTGCGCACGACCGTCGCCCGTGAGAGCTGGGACCTGGTGCTGGTCGACGTCGACCTGCCCGACGCGCCGGGTGGGAGCGGTCTCGTGGGCCTCGGACCACGCCGCGCCGACGGCGCCGGGTCACCGACGGTGGCCCTGGTGCGCGATCGCGAGGACAGCGCGCTGGCCCGTGCCGCCGGGGTAGCACACGTGCTGCGCAAGCCGTTCGAGAGCGCCGATCTCGACCACGTGCTGGCGGCGCTCGGCCTCGCGGGGCCGCCCGGGGTCGGGCGGAGCTGAGCGGCGATGAGCCACGCGATCGGTGCGCCCTGGTCGCCGTTCGATCCACCGCTCGATCGGCCGGTCACCATCCTGGTGGTGGACGACGACGCGCGCGTCATCGAGCTGCTCGAGATCGCCTTCGGCGCCCACGGCTGGCGGGTGGTGCGCGCCACCGATGGTGAGCAGGCGCTGCGGCTCGTCACCAGCGAGCGGCCCGACCTGGTGGTGCTCGACGTGCGTCTGCCCCGTCGCAGCGGGTTCGACGTGTGCGAGGCGCTGCGACGCGATCCGACGACCTCGGACCTGCCGGTGATCATGGTGTCGGCGGTGGCCGAGACCGACGCGCGGGTCCAGGGTCTCGCGCGCGGCGCCGACGACTACCTGGCCAAGCCGTTCTCGCCGAAGGAGCTGGTGGCTCGCATCCGCCGCATGCTGGCGCGCTCGCGCGAGGCGCGCGAGGCGCGGCGTCTCGGGATCGAGGCCGAGATCGAGCTGACCCGCGCCCGCGAAGAGACGCAGCGTCATCAACAGGAGCTGCGTCACGCCCGGCACGTGCGCGACCTGGCCGCGGCGACCGCGCGCGAGCTGTCGCGTCATGGCGACCGGGACGAAATGCTCGGCGCGTTCCTGGCCACCCTCGACACGCATCTGCGCACCGGGCTCGCGGTGGTGTTGGCGCCGGGTCCGGACCCGCGCCGGCTCGAGCCGGCGGCGTCACGTGGCGCGGGTTCGGAGCGGCTGCGCGGTCTGACGCTGGCCCGTGACGGCGAGCTGGCGCGGCTCGCCGACGGTCTCGGGCGCGTGGTGCGGGTGGCCGAGCTCGAGCGTCTGTCGGAGCTGCGCGCCGAGCTGCCGGCGCTCGCCGCGTCGGGATGCTCGCTGCTGGCGCCGGCGCGTGGTCCGGAGGGACTCGAGGCCCTGCTCGCGTTCGACGACAAGCGCGATGGCAGCGATCTCACGCGCCCCGAGTCCGAACGGCTCCTGGCGCTGCTCGGGGTGCTGGCGACGGCGCTCGATCGACAGCGCCGGCTCGACGCGCAGGCGGAGGCGATCGAGACGCTGCTGGTGCGACTCGCCGATCAAGCCGATCCGGCCGGCGCGGTGGCGCGCGCCGAGGCGGCGGCATGGATCGCCGACGTGGCGCCCGGGCAGTTCGATTCCTGGCGCGTGGCGACGCGGGTGTCGGCGGCGATTCGTCTCGGCGCGTGGGCCGCCGAAGCGGGTCGTGACGCCATGGCCGACGCCACGAGCCGTGATCGGACCGGCCGGATCGCCCGGATCGGGCTCCTGATTCGTGGCGGCGACGAGGCGGATCCGACGGCCGTGGCGCTCGTGCGGGTGGGATGGAGCTGGGCGGCGGCTCGAGCCGCCGGCCGCGACACCCGCGAGGCGCTGGAGCACGCCCTCGAGGGGGCCGGGCTCGAGGACGCGCCCACGGCGGCGTTGCGCGCCGCGGCGCCCGGTCCCAAGGAGCGCCCGGTCTGAACGCGGACGCCGCCCCCCGTGAGGAGCGGCGTCGTGAGCGGGAGCGTGACTACTTGCCGGCGGGTGTGGGCGCGGCGCCGGGCTTGATGCCGCTGAAATCCACCTTGGGGGCCGTCTTGGCCGCCTCGGACACCGGGTAGTACGGCGCCTCCTTGAAGTTGAACGCCGTGGCGTACAGGTTGGTGGGGAACTGCTTCACCAGCGTGTTGTAACCCTTCGCCTCGTCGTTGTACCGCATGCGCGCGACCGACAGGCGATTCTCGGTGCCGGCCAGCTCGTCCATCAGCTGCGAGAACTGCTCGTTGCTCTTGAGCTGCGGGTAGTTCTCCACCACCACCAGCAGACGTGAGAGCGCCGTGTCCATGGCGCGGCCCGCCTCGATCCCCTGCGCAGGGGTGTGCGCGCCACCCAGCGCCGCGCGGGCGTTGGCGATCTCGCCGAACACCGCCTGTTCCTGCGAGGCGATGCCCTTCACCGACTCGACCAGATTGCCGATCAGGTCGTTGCGGCGCTGCAGCTGGTTGTCCACCTCCGCCCAGCGGTTCTTCACGTTCTGGTCGGTGGCCACCAGCCGGTTGTAGTTGCCCACCACACAGCCGCCCCCTGCGAGCAGCAGCAACGCGATGACGATGATCGCGATCAGTCCCCCGCGCTTCATTCCCGTCGCTCCTTTCCATGGGGCACGCCGCCCCGGTTGTGCGTGTCTGAAAGGTCCGTGCCGACGCCCGTCAACCGCCCATCACCAGCCGCCGCCGCCGCCCCCACC
>JBIOKD010000237.1:0-5209 GCA_044451485.1 Candidatus Eiseniibacteriota bacterium
GTAGAGCACGAACTTGATCCGCCCGCTCGGCACCGCGTATTGGAGCACCATCCTGCGGTGGAGATGCCAGCCCTTGATGGCACCCGGGTACACGACCGAGAAATAGATCTCGCCGAAACCGGCGAAGTGCGGATCGCTGGCGCGCAGCATGTGCATGACCTTGCCGCGCTCGTCCGGGATCTGTTTGAGCGGGTGGACGACGACGCCGTCGATCATCGCGGGCCTCCCAGGAATCCCCGGTACCACGCCACCGTCTCGGCGAGCGCCTGCTCCATCGGGTAGCGCGTCTCCCAGCCGAGCACCCGCCGGGCGCGTTCCGAGGACAGGAACTGGGTCTGGATCTCGGCGACGTGACGGCCCTCGATCACCGGCTCGAGTCGCGTGCCCACGGCGTGCATGAGGGCCTCGACCAGCTCGAGCACCGCGAGCGGCTTCGCCGCCGAGAAGTTGAACGCCTGGCCCCGCACCTCATCACGATGCACCTGCTCGGCCAGGTGCAGGTAGGCCAGGACGACCTCCTTCACGTACACGTAGTCACGCACCAGCGTGCCGTCACTGCGGATCACCGGGCGCTCGTTGCGGAGCAGCGATCGGATCGTGCCGGGTACGATGCGGTCCCAATTGAGGTCCCCACCGCCGTAGATGTTCCCACATCGCGCCACCGTGATGGGCAGCCCGTAGGTGCGCACGTACGAGCGCGCGATGAAGTCGCCGGCGAGCTTCGACGTGTCGTACGGGAACACCGCGTCGAGCGGTGTCTCCTCGGTGTATGGCAGCGCCACGGCCTCGCCGTAGGCCTTGTCGCTCGAGGCGATCACCACGCGCTCGACCGCGTCGCGCTGACGCCGGCACGCCTCGAGCAGCGTGTAGGTGCCACGCACGTTCGATTCGTAGGTCTCGAACGGGTCGCGATAGGCGGCGCGCACCTGGGTCTGTGCCGCGAGATGGAACACGGTGTCGACCCGATGGTGCACCAGCGCGCGCTCGACCACCGCGAGGTCCTCGACCGCACCGTTCACCACCGCGACACGCTCGATCGTGCGACTGCGGATCAGCTCCGACTGCGGATCGGCGTCGCGCACCAGCGCGATCACGTCGGCGCCGCGCTCGAGCAGGGCCGGAACCAGCGACGAGCCCACCAGACCGGTGGCCCCGGTCACCAGCACGCGGCGCCCCGCCCAGAAGCTCATGACCGGCGTCTCCACGGCGGCGATCCGCCCTCGGCGAGTGCCGAGAGCATGCGCACGTCCCGCAACGTGTCCATGCACTGCCAGAACCCGGGGTGCCTGTAGACCATGAGCTGGCCTTCCGCCGCCAGGCGTGTCAGGACGTCGCGCTCGAGCACCGTCGCGTCGCCCTCGATACGGTCGAGAACGCCCGGCTCGAGGACCATGAAGCCGCCGTTGATCCAGCCCTGCTTGACCTGCGGCTTCTCGTCGAAGCGGACCACGCGGTCGCCGTCGAGCTCGAGCTCGCCGAAGCGGGCCGGTGGATGCACGCCGGTGATGGTGGCGAGTCGGCCGTGCCGGCGGTGGAACGCGAGCAGCGCGGTGAGGTCGACGTCCGACAGACCGTCACCGTAGGTGAGCATGAAGGTCTCGCGGCGCAGGTGCGGCGCCAGACGCTTGAGCCGTCCACCGGTGTCGGTGAGGGCGCCGGTCTCGATCAGCTGCAGCGACCACTCGCGGTCGACCGCCCGATGACGATCCACGCTCGACTGCCGCGCGTCGATCGTGAGGTCACCTGAGAGGGTGGTCCAGTCCACGAAGTAGCGCTTGATCATGTGGCCCAGGTACCCGAGCGCGACCACGAATTCCCGCATCCCATGGGCGTCATAGAGCTCCATGATGTGGTGCAGGATCGGCCGGTCGCCGATCTCCACCATGGGTTTGGGCCGCGCGGTGGTCTCTTCCGACAGCCGGGTGCCGAGACCGCCGGCCAGGATCACGGTCTGCATGGGCTCCTGTTCGACGACGGCCTCGCTCGGGCCGAGAGCGGGGTCGCGGACATGAGATGAGGGGTGTAGGGGCGGGCGGAAGGAGCAATCATAAAGTCTAGCACCCGCTTCGAAAGCCCGGCAAGCCTGCACGGGTTCACACGATACGCGGAGCCCGCGTCCCATCGGATGAGCGCGGCGGCGCCACGCGAGGCATCGCCCGAACCGATCTCGAGCCCGGCGCAACCCCGGCGGGTCGCCTTCAACGTAGCTCGAGGTGATGCGGATAGAATGGTGGAGCTGAACGGGATCGAACCGTCGACCTCTTGACTGCCAGTCAAGCGCTCTCCCAACTGAGCTACAGCCCCACCCAAGTCTTGGGGACCCGTGTTTACAACACCTTCCGCGGGGGAGTCAACTGCGGGCGCTCCCCTCTCCGGACCCATGAGCCAGCGGGCCCACGGTAGTTCTGCGATGCAGGTCGCTTGACCGCCGGACCGACAAGACAGAGCATCGGTTTCGCTCGCCAGCACCTGAAAAGCCACCGTCGTGAAGCGTGCGCTCCCCGCTCTGGTCGCCCTTGGCGTGTACGATCTACAGGTAGTCCGAACGGAAGTGCCCGGGAGCCACGGTCAGGGCTCCATGGGACAGGAGACATGCGGCCCCCCCTACGAGGCCGGCCTCCGGGCGTCAATTCACCCGATCTTGATATCGACCCCTGGTCTGCCCGAGCCACCCGGATGAAGTCCCGGAGTCCCGCCGACTCGCGCCGGGCGGGACTGGAATCGATTGCCCTGGGCGTCATTGTCCCGAAGCCTGGTGCAGGAATCGGCCCGTCTCTGACCCTGCCCGAGCGCGATCGCATGCGATCGCGCTGGCCGAATCCGTAGATCTCCAGGCCATTACGACTTCCCATGTACCCCGACAATTGGCTAGAATTCGCGGGTGTCGCGTGGACAGGCTCGGTCCCTCGCGATGCCGACACGAGCACATCCCCACCACGACGGTCTCCGTGCTCTCACATCTCGCATTGCCCGCGCGCATCGGCGCCGCGGGCCCCCCAGGAGGAGACCTGCCATGTCTCGACGTGCAACCCTCGTTGTACTCGCGTTGTCGGGCCTGGTGGCCATCGCCGCCCTGGTCGGCTGCTCGCAGAAGAGCTCGCTGGCGACCGCCCCCGGCACGCCGTCCGCCACCGGCTACGGGCTGGTGACGCTCCACATCATCGACGCGCCGGCGATGTACGACCAAATCAATCTCGACGTTCAGGAAGTCTGGGTGCACCGGGTCAACGACGGGACGTGCGGCGACACGCTCGGAGACAGTGACGGCGATGATGATGGCGGTCAGCCCGGCGCCAACGACGCCGAGCACCATCATCACGGGCATCACGGGCATCACGAGCACGATGGCCAGGGCAACTGGATCCAGCTCAGCAACACACCCGGTGTCATCGATCTGCTCGCCCTCCAGGACGGCGTGTTCGCGACGCTCGGCACCGACTCGGTACCCGCCGGGACCTACAACCAGATCCGGCTCGTCCTTGGCGCGAACAACAGCATTGTCGTGGACAGCGTCAGCCACCCGCTCGAGGTGCCGAGCGCCTGCCGCTCGGGCTACAAGCTCATCGGCCACTTCGTGGTCCCGGCGGAGGGCGGCACGGACGTCGGCATCGACTTCGATGCGGCCCGCTCGATCCACCAGGAGGGCAATGGCGACTACGTGCTGATCCCGGTGGTGCGGATCGTCCCGCTCACCGACACCGGTAACATCGCCGGCATCGTGAAGCCGATCCGCGCACGTGCGTGGGTGTTCGCGATCCAGGGCGCCGACACGGTGACCAGCACCCGCACGCGTCTCGGCCGATTCACGCTGTCGCTGCTGCCGGCCGGCGACTACACGGTGAGCATCACCCCGACCGCCGGCTTCCGCGACACGTCGCTCACGGGTGTGAGCGTCGCGATCCATCGCACCACCGACGTCGGTGTGATCCAGCTCACTCCCGACACCACGGCGTCACAAGGAGCAGCGTCACCGGCCAGACTGGCCCGACGCTGATCCACACGATCGCGTGTCAGACGACGGGCCCCGGGCGAGCGCCCGGGGCCAGTCGTGCGTCTGCGCCGGTCGCTCACTGAACCTCGTGCACCGGGGGCATCTGTCGGGCCACCGGCTGGGGTCCAGGAGCGCCGGACACGCGCCCCGAAAGTGGCCCGTGGCCTGTGCAGGGGCTGGCCCGGTGGAGTAAGGTGTCGAGTGGTCCGCCTCGGACGACGGACCCGCCATGAACCCACGCCCCATCTTCCATGACCCTAGCGGTCGACGCCGGCGCTGGAGCCAGCGTGCCGCGGTGTTGCTGGGCTCGGTGTTCTTCGCGGTCGCCGTGCTGTTCGTCCTCAGCTTGGTGCTCTCCCCGGCGCTGCCGCCGGCCGCGGGTATCAACCTGTTCCCGCGACGCGAGACCCACCCGGTCAATCCGGCCACCCATCGCGAACGGCGCATCGACCGCTTCCTGCTCGGCAAGGCCCACCGCAAGCTGCTGCAGGTGATCGCTCGTGACGAGCGGCTCAACCGGCAGCGCCGCGCCATCGCACCGCCCGACTCCGGTGTCACGATGGCGGCGTTCTACGCGATCTGGCAAGAGACCGGGCTCCACTCGCTGCGCGCGAACGCCGATCGCATCAACGTCCTGCTCCCGGCGTGGCTCCGCCTCGGACCGGACGCCGGCAGCATCGACACCCGCGACTGGAATCCGACCTGGGTGCCGCACAACAAGGACGTGCTGCGCATCTGCCGCGACCACCACATCGCGGTGATCCCGGTGCTCGCCAACGCGCACGAGGGCGCGTTCGACAGCGAGCGCGCCCACCTCCTGCTCGCCGATCCCGTCCGCCAGCGCCGTCTCGCGCTCGAGCTGCGCGACTGGCTCGGTTCACACGGCTTCGCGGGGGTCAATATCGACTTCGAAAACCTCTCGGTGGCCGACGCGGCCCGGCTGCCGGCGTGTCTCGCGCGGCTTCGCGCGGTGCTGGCTCCGGCACACCTCAAGCTCACCTGCGACCTCGAGGTCGAGGGCAACATTCCCGATTACGCCGCGGTGGCGCGCGAGTGCGACTTCGTGGTGCTCATGGCCTACGATGAGCACTACATGACCGGCGACCCCGGCCCGCTGTGCGGTATCGACTGGTTCGGCGACGTGCTCGACCGCACGCTACGCGCCGTGCCGCGCTCCAAGCTGGTGCTCGGTTACGGCAGCTACGCCTACGACTGGAC
>JBIOKD010000238.1:0-5187 GCA_044451485.1 Candidatus Eiseniibacteriota bacterium
ATCACCGGCGACGTGGACCTGGTGGTGGGCAACGTCGGCACCGCCGAGGGCGCCAGGGCCATGGTGGCGGCCGGCGCCGACGCGGTGAAGGTGGGCATGGGGCCGGGGGCCATCTGCACCACCCGCGTGGTGACCGGCGCGGGCATGGCGCAGATCACCGCCATCCTCGAGGCGGCGCGGGCGATCGGGGACGGCGAGGTGCCGATCATCGCCGACGGCGGCATCAAGTACACCGGCGACATCGTCAAGGCGATCGCCGCGGGTGCCCACTCGGTGATGATCGGCAGCCTGTTCGCCGGCACCGAGGAGAGCCCGGGCGAGCTGGTGCTGCTCGAGGGCCGCTCGTTCAAGGTGTATCGCGGCATGGGCTCGCTGTCGGCGATGGCCGCGGCCAAGGGCAGCCGCGAGCGCTACTTCCAGGAGAACACCGACGAGCTGAGCAAGCTGGTGCCCGAGGGCATCGAGGGTCGCGTGCCGTTCAAGGGCCCGCTCTCGACCTCGGTGTTCCAGATGGTGGGCGGATTGCGCGCCGGCATGGGCTACTGCGGTGTCACCGACATCGACGGGCTGCGCACGCGCACCCGTTTCGTGCGGGTGAGCCAGGCGGGGCTCCGCGAGAGCCACCCGCACGACATCACCATCACCAAGGAAGCGCCCAACTACGGTTTGCCGGGGCGCTGAGCGCGGGGATCGCGATGCCGTCGCGGAAACGGCGTGACGCCGATCGAGCCGACGGCGCGCGGCCACGCCGAGCTCGCCCGACCGCACCGGCCTCGTTGGCCCGCAACCGCCGCGCAGACGCCGCGCCGCGTGTGGGCCCGAGCGCACGGCTCCGTCGAAATCGTTCGACCGCACCCGCGCGGCCCGCTGGCAACCGCGCATTGTGGCGCTGCCCGCGCTGCGGGCATCGATTCGTCACGCGGAATCTCTGGCACTCCTGCGCTGCCATCGACGTGGCGCAACACTTCGCCGGGCGCCCGCCGATCCTGCGTCGCATGTACCGAGCCTGGCTCGGATTCGTGCGCCGCCACGGCGGCCACACGCTCGAGTCGCCCAACCGCACCCGCATCGCGTTCATGGCCGAGGTGCGCTTCGCCGGCTGCGTGGTGATGAGCGACCGCGTCCGCTGCAACTTCGCGCTGGCTCGACCGGTGCGCGACCAACGCTTCGTGCAGGCGAAGGAGGAGGTGCCCGGCTGGTGGGCGCATCGATTCGACTTGATCGACGACACGCGGGTGCTCGACGCGTGGCTCGCGAAGCTCGTCGCCGAGTCCTACCGCGAGTTCGGGATGCGCGGGCGGCTCGCGGGCGCGCGTGGGCGCTCGGCTCATGTCGCCGGGTCGTCACCCTCGCCTCGACTCACCGCGGGCGGATCGCTCGCAGGGAAGCTCTCTTCGAGCGCCTCGTCCAGCCGGTCCTCGAGCGGGGTCGACCCGGTCTCGCGGTCCGCCAGACGCTCCACACGCAGGTCGTAGGACAGCCGCAGCAGCTCGAGTGCCGAGGCGAGGTCCTCATCGGAGCGCATCGGGAGGCTCACCCAGCCGGATCCCGGCAGCACGTGGTGCGGCCGCGCGCGTCCGGAGGCCACCAGCCGATCACGCACCGGCTTCGGAAACGGAACATCCACGAGCCCGCCCAGGTGCACGTGCCCGATCTCGCCGCGGCCGAAACGGAATTCGGTGCCGCCAAAACGATGCGGGGCGGCCGTGATCCCCGGCCACCCCGCCACCTGCTCGACCAGTTGCTCCACCCGATCGCCGCGCGTCATGTCCACGTCTCCCGCGGCCGGGTCGCTCGTGCTCAGTCCTTCGCCTGGGTGTGCGCCTCGATGAACCACAGTTGCTTGTCGAGCGCGCGCGACACCTCGGTGAACACATCGGTGGTTCCCGCATCACCCGCCTTGGCCGCCACGTCGATCGCCTTGCGAACCCGCGCGCCACAGGTGGCGAACGCCATCGTCAGCGCCTTCACGTGCTGCGCGCCGCCCTTGATCTTGACCGGGTAGGGCGTGAGCTCGGACGTCTCCGCGACGTTCTGCGTGGTGCCCAGCGCGGTGCCGCCGAGCGCGGTGATCCGCTCCGCGACCGTGTCGCCCAGGCCGTGCAACGAGTCGGTGAGCTCGTCGAACAACTTGTGAAGGGCGATGAACTCCGGGCCCTTCACGTTCCAGTGCGCCTGCTTGGTCTGGAGCGAGAGGTCGATCAGCTCGGCGAGCGAGACGTTGAGCAGGTCCACCATCTGGCCACGCAGCGTGGCCTTCATGTCGTTGCGTGTGGAATTCATCGGTACCTCGGCGGGAGGAGGATGAGCAGCCGGATCGTGCCCGCAGGGTACCACCGGGGGCCGTCGCCCGGCCTGTTCCCCCCTGTCCCATCACGGGCTGTCCGAATTGGGCCGAGTTCGACGTTCATGGAAGCAGGAGATGGATCTTGACCGGCGCGCACCCGAACGATTGAATTGAAGGGGATCGACCCTGCCGCGCCCGGGCCCGACCCGGCACCCCCTCCCGCAACGGAGACCAGCCATGATGCGCGCCGCTCTCGCCGTCGGTCTCATCTCATGCCTGGCCACCGCGGCCCCGACACGGACCGCCCTGGCCGCGTGGCCGAACCAGCCGAACGTCAACCTGCCCGTGTGTCGCGCCACCGACAGCCAGTATTCGCCGGCCGCGGTCCCCGACGGCTCCGGCGGCGCCATCATCGTCTGGGACGACTATCGAGCCGGGAACGGCGACATCTATGCCCAGCACGTGCTCGCATCGGGGATCGTGGACCCGGCATGGCCGGTGGACGGGCGCGCCATCTGTGTCCTGCCCTCGGATCAGACCAACGTGGTGATCTGTCCCGATGCCGGTGGCAGCGCGATCCTGGCGTGGAGCGACAACCGCAGCGGCAGCAGCTACGACATCTACGCGCAGCACGTCCTGTCGTCGGGCGTGCTGGATCCGGCCTGGCCGGCGAACGGCCGGGCCATCTGCACCGTGGCCCAGGACCAGACCAATCCGGTGATCGTCTCCGATGGCGCGGGCGGAGCCATCATGGCGTGGACGGACAATCGACCAGTGAGTGCCAGTGACATCTACGCGGGCCACGTTCTCGCCTCGGGGGTGGTCGATCCAGCCTGGCCGGCGGGCGGACGCGCGATCTGCGCCGCGGCGGGCAATCAATCCGGCCAGCAGGTCGTCACCGACGGCGCCGGCGGGGCGATCGTGGGCTGGTCCGACGAGCGCAGCGGTGCCAGCAACGACGACATCTACGCGCAGCACGTGTCCTCGTCGGGCGTGGTGGATCCAGCATGGCCGGTCGACGGCAGCTACATCTGCAACCAGCCGAGCTACCAGTTCCTCAACACGATGGCGGCCGATGGCGGTGGCGGGGCGTTCCTCGCCTGGCAGGACCTCCGTGCTGGCGTCAACTACAACATCTATGTCGAGCACGTGCTCCCGGACGGCATCCTCGACAGCTGGCCCGGCGGCGGCGTCCAGCTCGCACCCTCCATCTACAGCCAGAGGAACTCCCAGCTGGTCCCCGACGGCAGCGGCGGCGTGATCGTGGCCTGGATCGACGGCCGCAGCGGGTATGACATGGTGTTCGCGCAGCACGTGATCGGGGGTGGCGGTATCGATCCGTACTGGTCCACGTCGGGGCTCCAGGTCACCTATTCCGGATTCAACAAGTCGGGTCTCACGGTCGCACCGGACGGCTCGGGCGGCATGCTCGCTGGCTTCGAGGACCGGCACGCCACCAACACGCCCCACATCTACGCCCAGCACATCCTCGCCGCCGGCTATACGGATCCATCGTGGCCGAGCGATTCCCGCGCCGTGTGTCTTGCCGGCACCGCGCAGCTGGAACCGACCATGACCACCGACGGTGCGGGGGGCGCGATCCTCGCGTGGGGCGACTATCGGACCTCCTACTCGAGCACCGACATCTACGCCCAGCGTGTCGAAGCGTTCGGCTACCTCGGCAATCCCGAGCCCGCGATCACCGGCGTGCGCGACATTCCCAATGACAACGGTGGCGAGGTGAAGGTGAGCTGGAACGCCAGCTATCTGGACGCGTCGCCGAATCTCAAGATCGACAGCTACTGGGTGCTGCGCTCGGTACCGTCGCGGCTCATGGCGCAGGAGGTGGCGCGTGGCGCGCGCGTGCTGAGTGGAAGCGACGACCCGCCGCGGCCCGGCGAGCGCGCGTTCGTCCGCGTCGCGGCTGCGGCCGCGCCCAACTACGCATGGGAGTACGTGACGAGCCAGCCGGCGTTCCATGTGCCCAGTTACAGCTACGTCGCGACCACCACCGGCGACTCCATGGGAGTGGGGAACCCGAAGACCACGTTCATGATCATGGCCCGCACCTACGGGGGGGGGCAGTGGTGGTTCTCGGCGCCCGATTCGGGCTACTCGGTGGACAACGTCCCGCCGGTGACCCCGGCGCCGTTCCGCGGCACGTTCTCCGGCGGCACCGGTCACCTGCACTGGGGCTCGAACACCGAGCCCGACCTGCTCGGCTATCGGTTGTATCGCGGCTCCAACGCCGGATTCGTGCCTGGCGCCGGCAACCTTCTGAGCGCGCAGCCGGACACCGGCTACACCGATCCGAGCGGGAGCGCGGGCTACTACTACAAGCTCTCGGCGGTGGACATCCACGGCAACGAGTCGGCGTACGCCCTGCTCACGCCGGCGGGGACCACTGCCGTCGCGCCAGGGGGCATGCTCACACTCGCGTTTGCGCCGGTGAGCCCGAATCCCGCGCATGGCGATCTCTCGATGCGCTTCACGCTTCCCGTCGCCGCCGACGTGGCGCTGGTGATCTCGGACCTACAGGGGCGCCAGGTCGCGTGTCTGGCTCGCGGGCGTTTCGAAGCCGGCGCTCAGGAAGTGCGCTGGACGGGAAGCGACGCGGCCGGACACACGCTCGGCAGCGGCATCTATTTCGCGACTCTGACGGCGGGTGGCGAGCGGCGGATGCAGCGCTTCGCCATCGTCCGCTGAGCGCTGCGCCGCACGAGCCCGACGGATCCTGCAATGAAGGGGCCCCGAGGCTGTCGCCCCAGGGCCCCGGGCTCGCGCGCGACTGGAGGTTCGCAGCGGCCCAAACCGTCCGACCGGCGTTGCGCCGGCGCGTCTCAGTGCTGTGGCAGCTCGAACTTGAACTCGGGGTTCAGCTGCCGGATCTCGCTCACCAC
>JBIOKD010000239.1:0-5172 GCA_044451485.1 Candidatus Eiseniibacteriota bacterium
GATGCGGAGCCCGGCGGGCTGGTCGGAGCCCGCACAGCGGCCCGAGTTCGACGAGTACACGGTGGTGCTGGCGGGGGAGCTGCACGTCGAGCACGACGGCGGGCGCCTCGAGGTGCGGGCGGGCGAGGCGGTGCTGGTGCGCGCCGGCGAGCGGGTGCGCTACTCCACGCCGCGCGAGGGCGGCGCCGAATATCTGGCGGTGTGTCTGCCCGCGTTCTCGCCCGACCACGTCCACCGCGAAGCGGACTGAGGCGGCGCGAGACGTCTCAGCGCAGCGCGGTCGCCGGCTCGGGCATCTCCAGCCCGTACAGGGGCGCATACTTGCGCCACAGGTACGCGAGGTAGGGCTCGATGCTCATCGGTCCACCGGTGGCGCGTCGCACCAGCTCGTCGGCGGTGAACTTGGCGCCGTGCTGGTAGACGTTCTCGCGCAGCCACTCGTGCAGCACGCCGAATTCGCCCTCGGCGACACGCGTCGGGATCTCCGGTCGCGCCACCACCGCGGCCTGCATGAACTGTGCGCTGAGGATGTTGCCGAGCGTGTAACCCTGGAACTGACCACCGACCACACCGGCGAACCAGTGCACGTCCTGGAGACAGCCATCCTTGTCATCGGGCACCGGGATGCCGATGTCGCGCTGGAACCGCGCCCGCCACGCGTCGGGCAGGTCGCGCACCGCCAGCCGGCCCTCGAGCAGGTCGCACTCCAGGTCGAAGCGCAGCATCACGTGGAGGTTGTAGGTGACCTCGTCGGCATCGGTGCGGATGAGCGAGCGCTCGACCCGGTTGATGGCGCGGTAGAAGTCGTCCAGCGGCACCGACCCGAGCTGGGCCGGGAAGCGCTGCTGCATGCGTGGATAGAAGTACGTCCAGAATCCGCGGCTGCGACCGACCAGGTTCTCCCACAGACGCGACTGGCTCTCGTGCACACCCGAGGAGGTGCCGGTGGCGAGCGGCGTGCCCTCGAGCTCGCGTCGGATACCCTGCTCGTAGATACCGTGACCGGCCTCGTGCAGGGTGGAGAACAGCGCGTCGGTCAGGTCGTTCTCCCGCACCCGGGTGGTGATGCGCACGTCACCGAGCGAGAACTTGATCATGAACGGGTGATGGGTCTTGTCCTGCCGCCCGCGTTCGAAGTCGTAACCGTAGCGACGGATCACCTCGAGACCGAACGCCAGCTGGTCGGACTCGGGAGCGGTCTGGCGCAGACAGCGGTCGTCGGCAAGAGGCCGGCTGGTGATGGCCTGGACCAGCGGCACCAGTCGTCCACGCAGCTCGCCGAACAGCGCGCGGATCTGCGACGCCTTCAGCCCGAAGTCGGAGTACGCGATCAGGGGGTCGGCCGGGCTCTCGTAGCCCGGGAAGCAGTCGGCCAGACGGCGCGACAACTCGAGGGTCTTCTCGAGGATCGTCCGCACCCGCGCGAAGTCGTTGGCCGGACGGGCCTCCGCCCAGACCTGGTAGGACGCCGACGCGTGCTCGTTCAACTGGGCCACCAGGGTGGCGGGCACCTGGATCGCCATGTCGTAGTCGCGTCGGGCGACGCGGATCAGCGCCGCTTCGTCCGAGTCGTAGGCCAGCGTCGCGGACCACGGCTCGAGCTGGTCGAGCAGCCGGCCCATCG
Source organism: Candidatus Eiseniibacteriota bacterium (assembly GCA_044451485.1). Classification (GTDB taxonomy): domain Bacteria; phylum Eisenbacteria; class RBG-16-71-46; order RBG-16-71-46; family RBG-16-71-46; genus JBIOKD01. The sequence goes on from JBIOKD010000239.1 coordinate 1,625, forward strand.
CGGTATCGGTCAGCCGCGCGTGCCCGATCGCGCCCAGTGTCGCGAGCTGCCGGCCGCGCGCCTCGCCGCCGCCCGGTGGCATGTAGGTGGCCTGGTCCCAGCGGAGCAACGCGGCGGCCATGTTCAGGTCGTCGATCTCGCGCAGGCGGCCCTTGAGTTCCTCGAGTTGTCCTTGCATGTGGTGGCTCCGCCGTCGGGGCAGGACCCCGCGTGTCACACGGGCATCACGCTGCCCGCGAACGTCATCGAACCTCGATGGTGACCTTCTCCATTTTCAGCGGCTGGCTGGTCCGGCCGCTGGGGCTGCCCGCGGCCTCGAGCGAGTGGAGCACGTCCATGCCTTCGACCACTTCGCCGAAGATGGTGTGCTTGCCGTCGAGCCACGGGGTGGGGGTGAACGTCAGGAAGAACTGGCTGCCGTCGGTGCCGGGTCCCCGGTTGGCCATGGACAGCAGACCCGGGCGGTCATGACGGACACCGGCGCTGAACTCGCCGTCGAACTCGTACCCGGGTCCCCCGGTGCCGTTTCCGGCCGGATCCCCGCCCTGCGCCATGAAGTTCGTGATCACCCGGTGGAACGCGAGATCGTCGTAGAACCCGAGCCGGGTCAGGTACATGAAGCTCGTGACGTGCATCGGGGCGACGTCGGGCATGAAGCGGATCAGCAGCGTGCCGCGGTTGGTCACCATCCGGGCGAAGTACTGGTGGTGTGGATCGAAGGCCAGCTTCTCCGGTCGTGGCACCGCGGTCTTCCAGCCGGTCCGGGTGGTGTCCACGGCGGCATTCTGGATCATCGTGTCGAGCTGCTGCATGGCGGTGTCCTTGATGGGCTTGGCGGCCGGGAGCTTCTTCTTCGGCGCATCGGCCGCGACCGTACCGGTGGCGAGGACGATGGCCAGGATCAGGGACAGCAGCTGTCTCATGGGGGAGGTCCTCCGTGCACGGCCTTCCCCGGGCCGGACACCGCGGTCGGGGGCCGACGATGCCGTGCCACGATCGGGCACCGGAGCGCCGAAAACTAACATCCCTCAGGTCGGATGCGAAACGGTGCCGGGGGGACCATGGCGGCGCGCGAGCCCCGTTGCGATCCGCACGAAAACCGGCCCGGTCTCGCATGTCGCAACGCCGCTCTCCGCCCGCCGGCCGGGACGGGAGCGCCCGCCCCGCTTAACCCCTTGACCGACAATGACCAAGTCGGCGGCCGGGAGTGGCGCGAGGATTGCGATGCTTGCCGGACAAGAAACGACCGGTCGAGAACCGGGACAGGGGGGATCCCTGTGAGGAGGTTGCCGTGCAGGACCGTCAGCGGGGCTTCACGCTCATCGAGCTCATGATCGTGGTCGTGATCATCGGCATCCTGGCCGCGATCGCGATTCCGAACTTCATCGCCATGCAGAACCGCGCCAAGGAAGGCTCGACCAAGGCGAACATGCACACGTTCCAGCTCACCGCCGAGGACTACGGCGTGCAGAACGACGGCGTGTACGCCGGCAACGCCAGCCAAGTCGCGAGCATCATGCCGAGCGCCGGCTTCCAGTTCAAGAATCCGTTCGACGGCACGGTGGGGAACAACAACGCGTGGGTGGACGTGGCCGGCTGGACCTCGCCGCTCGTCACCGGCGCCTCCAAGTCGGGTGTGATCGCCTACTCCGACTCGAGCCACATGACGTACCAGGTGGCCGGGCGCGGAAAGACGTCGGACTTCCAGCTCGTCTTGACCTCCGGCCAGTAACACCGATCGCGACGCGATCGAGGAGCGGTCCACGCAGGTGGCGTGGACCGCTTTCGTGTTCCGGCCGTTCCCTTCCGTGGTGCGAGCCCGTAGAGTGCCGGGTCATGCGCGGCGCCGGGCAGGCGTCGCGGGGAGGGAGCCCGGCGTGCCGCTGGATCGTCACGTCCTCTACGAGGCCGCGGTGCAGGGGGTCGACTACGACCTCGACGTGTTCGAGCGCATCTACCGGCGTCACCATGGACACCGGTTCACACGCCTGCGCGAGGACTTCTGCGGCACGGCCGCGATCTCCGGCGCGTGGGTGACGCGCCGGCGCGCGAATCACGCCTGGGGCGTGGACATCGACGCCGGGACACTCGCGTGGGCCCGCGCTCACCGGTTGCCGCATCTCGGCGAGGCCGGCCGCCGGCTCACCCTGATCCGCGGAGACGTGCGGTCGGTCACGGGACCGCTGGTGGACGTGGTGTGCGCGATGAACTTCTCCTACTGGGTGCTGAAGACCCGGCGCGAGCTGCTCGAATACTTCACCGCCGTTCGCCGTACCCTGCGACCGCGCGGATTGCTGGTGGCCAGCGCGTTCGGCGGCACCGGCACGATGGAGACACTGCTCGAGAAGCGGAGGATCGGCCCCTCGACCACGGCGGACGGACGCCAGGTTCCCGCGTTCACGTACGTGTGGGAGCAGGAGAGCTTCAACCCGATCGATCACCACCTGCGATGTGCGATCCACTTCCGTCTCCGGGGCGGACACACCCAGCGACGGGCCTTCACCTACGACTGGCGGATGTGGACGCTGCCCGAGGTGCGCGACCTCATGCGGGACGCCGGCTTCCGCGACGTCGAGACCTACGTGGAGGGATGGGATGACGCGCGCCACCGGCCAGACGACGTCTATCGTCTCCGCCGCCGGTTCGAGAACCAGACCTCGTGGCTGGCGCTGGTGGTCGGCGTCCGCTGACCGGGAACGCGGCGCATCAGGTTGCCCGGTCCGACGGGACGATTGCCGTTTCACGCGACGCCCCGAGCGGTTACCCTCCGGCCCGCCAACCCCAGGGAGCACGCGCGTTCTTGGGCCGCCGTGTTCCGACGCGCCACCCGCCCGGGAGACCGGACCATGCGTCGTCGCATCGCTTCGTCCGCTGCGCTCGTTGTCGTCTCCGTCCTGCTCGCGGCACCCGCGTTTGCCCAGGGCTACAACCCGGGGGCTCCTGGCACCAAGATGTGGACCTTCGGCGTCGGTGGCGGTGTCGCGGTGCCGGTGAACGACGCCAAGGACGCGCTCAAGAACGGCTTCAACGGTCTCGCCTACGCCCGCGTCCGGGTCCCGATCGTGGGGATGTCGTTGGGGGTCAACGTGTCCTTCCAGCGTCTCGACCTGAAGGACGCGACCGTCAGCACCGGGGGCAGCGGCACACCCACCACGGTGACCGGCAGCACCGACGTGCTGGGCGGGCTCGGCGACCTGCGTTACGACCTCATGCAGGGCGCGATCCATCCCTATATCACGCTCGGGCTCGGGGTCTACAACCTGAAGACCGACTACAGCGCCACCGGGCTGAGCGGCTCGGAGTCGGGAACCCACTTCGGCGTCAACGGCGGCGCGGGGCTCGCGATCCGCTTCGGGGCCATCTCCGGTTACGTGCAGGGACGCATCGACAACGTCTACACCGACACCGGCGGGGTCGTCGACACCAAGAGCATCCAGGTGATTCCGGTCACGGTCGGTCTCGAGTTCTAGGCTCCCCCCGGGACGTCACCCGCGGGTGCTCACATCGTGACGTGACGGGCGCGCTCGGCCGCGTTCGAGGCGTGGACC
>JBIOKD010000240.1:0-5162 GCA_044451485.1 Candidatus Eiseniibacteriota bacterium
GCCTGGTTGCGGGACGCGGCGGCCGGGCATGGAGGTGGAGTGCCCCCATTCCTCGGACCACCGCTTATGACAGGGGTTCCGGCATGATGGGGTGAACTTCGGACTTCATGGCCGCGCGCAGTACGTTGCCGAACTCGGCCGGCGTCTTGTAGCCGAGGCTGCTGTGCGGTCGTTGCGTATTGTACTCCCACCGCCACTGCTCGATCAGGATCTTCGCCTCGCGCAGGTGCGCGAACTCCTCGGCGTCGAGGCACTCGCGTCGGAACGTCGCCTGGAAGCTTTCGACGCTGCCGTTCTGCCACGGCTTACCCGGATCAATCGTCGCCGTATAGCTGTGGTTGAACAGCACCCAGATGCGGAGCGCCCGCGCGATGAACTCGGGACCGTTGTCGCTGCGCAGCACCTGCGGCGCCCCGTACTGCTCGAACAACCGCTCGAGCACCGCGATCACTCGGGCCGCCGTCAGCGACGTCGCCACCTCGATCGCCAGACACTCGCGCGTCCACTCGTCGACGATCGACTGCGACTTCAGTGTCTGCCCGTTCGCGCAGCGGTCGAACGTGAAGTCGTAGGCCCAGACCTGGTTCGGTCCGGTCGGTGCGAACGCACGTGCCGTACCCGTGCGAATCTTGCGGTACTTCCGCCTCCGATGGTGCAGCCTCAGCAGCCGCCAAACCCGCCGCACCCGCTTCTTGTTCACCCGCCAGCCGCGCCGACCCAGCAGCGCCCAAGCGAACCGATAGCCGTAGGCCGACTTCCTTGCCGCGATCTGGGTCAGTTCGCTCGCCAGCTCGGCATCGCGCGCCGGCATCGTGCTCACGTAGCGCAGCGCCGATCGGCTGACGTTCATCAGCGCACAGGCCCGGCGGACCGACCGCCCTCGAGCAACGACGTAGTCCACCTGCGCACGGCGGGCCGGTGCGCTCACCATTTTTTTGCATTGACCTCCCGGAGGATGTCAATGTCCACGGTCAGGTCCGCGACCAGCTTCTTCAGTCGCGCGTTCTCGTGCTGCAGCCGCCGCAGCTCTGCCGCCTGGTTCGCGTCCAGCCCGCCGAACCGCTTGCGCCACCGGAACAACGTCGTCTCCGTGATCCCGTGCTTCTTGGCGACATGGGCGACGGTCACACCCTCGCGCTCGCTCTCGCGCACGATGGCCACGATCTGCTCATCCGAGAACCGGCTCTTCCGCATACAGGATCCTCCGTGGACCGGGGAATCCTGCCATAATCGGTGGCCTCAGGATCGGGGGGCACTCCAGCGGCAGCAGCGGGGCGATCCGTGCCCACTGCACGTCGGTTAGTCCACCAAACGCCATGGCTCACCTCCATGTGAGTGACCATGGCCTCAACTTACCCCGCGTTGCGGGGTTTTGAAACGAGTTCTAGGCTCCGCCGGATGCGCCACCCCGATCGACGCTCCGCACGGCGCGTCATGCGCCGCGCGCCGGCCGCGACGAGGTCCGCGACCGCAAACCTCGAGCGCTGGACACCGTGGATCGCGGTGGCGTGCGCGCTCGTGATCCGAATCGGGGTCCTGCGCACCCAGCCGTGGGTCACCGTCGACGGCACCGAGTACATCCGGCTGGCCGAGGCGTTCGCCCGTGGCGAGGGCTTCCGGTCGGTCTTCCCGCCCGGATATCCGCTGCTGGTGGCGCTTGCGCGCGTGTTCGTCGCCGATCGGGTGCGCGCTGCGGCGCTGGTCTCGTTGATCGCCGGCTCGTTGCTGCCACTGCCGGTCTGGACACTCGCGCGTCGTGCCCTGTCGTGGCGCTGGGCGCTGGTGCCGCTCGCGGTCGCGGTGCTGCATCCGACACTCGTGGGGCTCTCGACCGTCACGATGTCCGACGCGACCTACATCACCGCGCTCTACGCCGGGCTGGCCCTGGCGGCGCGTGCCCGGCCGATCACCTCCGGGCTGGCCATGGGCTTCGCCTACGCCACACGACCCGAGGGGTTGCTCCCGGCCGCGGCTCTCGTCGGCGCCGGGATGCGCTCGCCGGGCGGGCGACGCGTCGCGGCGCTGGTGCTCGCCGGCGTGCTGGCGCTGGCGATCCCCTGCTGGCTCTACTTCCACGCCACCTGGGGCGGATGGACCGTGTCCCCCAAGCTCGGCGTGTTTCCCGCGCCGGCGCGCTCGTGGCAAGCGCAGGAGGCGATGTTGCGGGCCACTCCGATCGGCGCCGACTCCACCGAGGGCGTGATGCCGCGGGCGGGGGAGGCGTTCGCGAACGCGCCGCGCACCGCTCTCGTGCAGGGGCGCTCGCTGCTCGCGTTGTGGCCGCTGCCGCTGCTGGCGTTGTCGTTGTGGGGGCTCACGCGACGTCGCGGCCTCGAGTCCATCCCGCTGCTCCATCTGCTCGCGGTGCCGTTTCTCGGATTGCCCGGTCAGCTCCGCTTCGTGGCGTCGGTGATCCCTTCGCTGGCGATCGCCGCCACCGCCGGACCCGCGTTGGTACGCTCGCGATCCCTGCGCGTCGCCGCCGCGGTGCTCGGCGGCGCCGGCGTCGTGATGTGCGCGGTGCCGCTGTGGCCCGACGTCCTGCTGCCGTTCGACGCCCACGAACAGGCGCAGCAGGAGGCGGGCGAGTGGCTCGCGGGGGTGTCGGATCCCGGCGATCTCGTGATGGATCGCAAGCCTTACGTGGCGTTCTACGCCGATCGTCCGTACCGCGTGATGCCGGCGGGGAGCTACGAGGACATCGTGGGGGCGGCCGAGCGGAGCCGGGTGCGTTGGCTGGTGCTCGACGAGGGCGTGGTGCGGGTGTTCCGCCCACAGCTCCAGCCGCTCCTCTACGACCGGGCCTTCCGCGAGCGCGAGAGCCGTCTCGAGGGTGTCTACCTGGGCGGCCGTTTCCGTGGCTACGGCATCGCCGTCTTCCGGGTCCTGCGTCCCGGGGAGCAGAAGAGCGGGCGGGCGCCGGTCGTGAACGTTCACTGGCTGGACACGCCGGCGTCCCGGCCCGGTCTGCCCCCGGTGCGCCCGTGACCTCGGCCGCCCGACGGGCGATCGGCCGGTGGTGCCACTCCCCGGCCGGCCCGGGGAAGGATCCCGTTGCAACCCCGACCCGCGGTGGGGCGTAATCCATGCGTCGCCCGGACCCGCCGGGGCGGACCGACACGACCCGGCGGGGCTGGGCCATCCCGGGAGTCCGCCGTGAAGACCACCCCGATCCTCCTCGCTGCCGCTTTCGCCACCGCCTTGGCGGCCGTTCCCGCCCGGGCGTCCACCGTCCGCGACCTGGATTCGCGTCTCCCGGTCGAGAACGCCACCGGCGTGCGCGCCGAGCTGCCCGTCGGGGAGTTCGACGTGGCGAGAAGCCGCGACGCGGACGTGCACCTGCGTTTGCATGTCAAGTGCAAGGACTGGAACGACCGATGCGAGGAACAGATCCGCGATCTGGTGATCCGCGCCCGGCGCGACGGATCGGTGCTGCGTTTCTCGCTCGAGAACATGCCGTGGATCCAGCACGACTCGTTCAAGATCCACGGCACGCTCGAGGTGCCGCCGGGTCTGGCCGTGCAGGTGAAGCTCGGTGTCGGGGAGATCACCATCCGTGACGTGCACGACGACCTGGATGTCGAGCTCGGTGTGGGGGAGGTGCACGTCGCGATGCACGAGAAGGACGTGAAATCGGTCCGGCTGAGCTCGGGGGTGGGCGACGCGAGTCTCGACGTCGGGGCGCGCCACATGCGCTCGAGCGGTCTTCTCGGTCACCGGCTGCATTGGAGCGAGGGCCGCGGCCAGGCCGATGTGGACGTCGAGGTGGGCGTCGGGGAGAGCTCGGTCGAGCTGGATTGAGGCCGTTTGGCGCGGTTCGGGAGGGGTCCTGCTCCCCCGTTGACCGCCCGGATGAGCGGGCGTAGCGTCGAGCGCGACCCCACACGCCTCGCCCCCGACGAGTGTCGTGGTCCTGGAGAGCCCGGCCGCATGCCGCCCCATGACCTCACGCTCCAACGCCCGACCCCACGTCCGGAACCCCCGATGATCGGTCGCCGAGTCGGACGCTATCGAGTGCTCGCGGCACTCGGTCAGGGCGGCATGTCGAGCGTGTGGCGCGCGCACGACGAGCTGCTCGGCCGCGACGTGGCGCTCAAGCTGCTCGACGAGGAGTTGGCGGGTTCCGAGCAGGCGCGGCGTCGCTTCCGACACGAGGCCCAGGTGGCGGCCTCGCTCGACCACCCGTCGGTCGCCGCGGTGTACGACAGCGGTGAGGTGGATGGCGTCACGTTCATCGCGATGGCGCTGATCGACGGCGAGACCGTGGCCGAGCGGATCGGGCGTTCGCTCCTGCCGGTGGACGACGCGCTGCGGATCGCGATCGCGGTCGCCGGGGCGCTGGCTCACGCCCACGCGCGCGGGGTGGTGCATCGGGACGTCACCAGTCGCAACATCATGCTCGCCCGCGACGGCCGGGTGCTGGTGCTCGACTTCGGGCTCGCGCTCGCGGCCGGTGTCTCGCGGGTGAGCAGCTCCCGGACGATGGTTGGCACCGCGGCCTACATGGCGCCGGAGGTGCTCGAGGGTCGTGACGCCGACGCGCGCTCCGATCTCTACGGGCTCGGCGTGGTGCTCTACGAGATGCTCACCGGGCGGGTCCCGTTTCGCGGCGATCGTCGCGAGACGCTCACCTACGCGGCACTCAACCAGGAGGCGGAGCCTCCGAGCCGAAGGCGGGCGGAGGTGACCCCGGCCCTCGATCGGCTGGTGCTGCGTCTGCTGGCCCGCGACTCCGCGGAACGTCATGCGACCGCGGACGTCCTGCTCTCCGATCTGAGCGCGGTGCGCGCCGGTGCTTCGTCGCAGGAGCATGCCCACGCACCCACGGATACACCCACGGCCACGTCCTCAGAAGCCCGCTCCGTGGCCGCCGATCTGCTCGCGAGCGGAGCCGGCCCTTTGTATCTCGCCCTGGTCCCGCTCGAGGGGAGCGGCGACACGGGAAGCGAGACGCTGGCGACGCGGTTGGCGGGGGATCTATCGGAAGCCCTCTCGACCTCGCTCACCCATCTCGGCAAGGTGCACCTGGTGGCGGGCGCGGGTGCTCCCGCCCCGGGCGAGGACCCGGGCGCCTTCGCGCGACGCTCCGGCGCGCACGCGCTGTTGAGCGGCACCGTGCGGGTGAGTGGCGCGCACGCACGCGTGACGTGGCGCATGGTCGA
>JBIOKD010000241.1:0-5081 GCA_044451485.1 Candidatus Eiseniibacteriota bacterium
CTCCACGCGCTGCGCGCGATGTCGGCCAGCGGTCCGGCGTGGTCGTTCCCCGCACGCGTGTACTCGGACGCCGTGCCGTTCGTCCCCGGCGCCGTCCTCCCGCCCGATGCGCTGCGCGCCGAGCTCGAGGTGCGTGGCTACGTCGAGCGGAGGCCACCGCTGACCGCGCCCGGCACCTTCGCGTTCGACGGCCCCACCGTGGAGATGTTCACGCGCGACTTCGCGCCGGTGCCGTTCGGGCCGGAGACGTGGCGCGCATCCCATCTGCGTCTCACTCTCGGCGGCGGGCGTCTTCTGAAAGTGACGCCCTTGCGCGCGTCGCACACCGCCGGACACGTCGGCCCGACTGCCGGCGCGCCCGACGCGACGCATGACACCCCGCCACCGGGGCTCGAGCCCATGCTGATCGCGCGCTTCGGCGATCGCGACCAGGTGCGCCGCACCTGGACGCCGCTGTCGCGGGTGCCGCCGCTGGTGCGACGCGCGATCGTGGCCGCCGAGGACCGGCGCTTCTACTCGCATCCCGGACTCGATTTGAGGTCCAACCTGCGCGCGCTGGTCGCCGACCTGCGGGCCGGCGGCGTGCGTGAGGGCGCCAGCACGATCACCCAACAGCTCGCACGCGGACTGTTCCTCGGATCGCGACGTACGATCGGACGCAAGCTCGCCGAGATGGGGATCGCCCTCGGGCTCGAGACGCTGCTGTCCAAAGACGAGATCCTCGAGATGTACCTCAACTCGGTGTACTGGGGCCGGGCCGACGGCACCGGCATCGCGGGCATCGACGAGGCGGCGCGCTTCTACTTCGACATGCCGGTCGAATCGCTCGACGTGGCCCAGGCGGCACTGCTGGCCGGCATCATCCCGGCCCCCAACAGCTCGTCGCCGTTTCGCAGCCCGCGCGCGGCCCGCATGCGGCGTGACGCGGCGCTGCGCGAGATGCTGGGCGCGGGCGTGATCGATACCGCCACCGCCGATCGCGTGCGCGCCACCCCGCTGCCCGACCACCCCGGTGGCGCCGAGCCCGAGCGCTTCGTCTCGTACGTGGACGCGGTGCGTGGGGCGCTGGGGGCGCTGCCACGCGACGCGGTCGAGCGTCACGGGCTGGTGGTGTTCACCACCCTCGACCCGGTGTGGCAACAGCGGTCCGAGCGCGGACTCGCCGACGGCCTGGAGGCGCTCGAGTCCCGGATCGGTCGTCACGGTGAGCCGCTCGAGGGCGCGTTCGTGGCGATGGATCCCGGCGATGGCGCTGTGCTCGCGTTGGTGGGTGGACGCGACCCGCGGCCGGGCGACTTCAACCGCGCCATCCAGGCCCGCCGGCAGTGCGGCTCGGCGATCAAGCCGATCGTGTACGCCGCGGCGCTCGATCCGACGCGACCGGGACCGCGCTTCACGCCCGCTTCGACGTTGTCCGATCTGCGTCGCTCGTTCCCGACCCCCGAGGGCCCGTGGACACCGCAGAACGACGACGGCGAGTACCACGACAGCGTGACACTCGCCAAGGCCCTCGCCCACTCGATCAACGTCGCGACCGCGAACCTCGTGGACACGCTCGGCCCCGCCACGGTGGCGCGTGTCGCCGAGCGGTTCGGGCTCGCGGGGCTCCGCCCCGTGGCCAGCATCGGACTCGGCAGCAACGAGGTCACGCTGCGTGACCTGGTGAGCGCCTTCGCGGTGTTCCCCGCCGGTGGGATCCGCCACGAGCCCACACCGCTCCGGGTCGTGGTCGACGCGCGTGGCCATGTGCTGTTGCGTCCGCGTGGCGGCGGGACGCGGGTGATCCCGGCCACCACCGCGGCGGTGATGACCGGACTCCTCGAGGATGTGGTGATCTTCGGCATCGCCTACCCGTTGCGCGCGGACTTCGGGATCATGCGACCGCTGGGTGGCAAGACCGGCACCACCAACGACTATCGCGACGGATGGTTCGTGGGCTTCACACCCGATCGTGTGGCCGGCGTGTGGGTGGGTCGCGACACGCCACAGAGTCTCGGCGCGCCCGCCAAGGACACCGCGCTGCCGCTGTGGGCGGGCATCGTCATGCCGCTCTTCGCGGGCCGGCCGGCGACGCCGTTCGAGAGCGACCAGGGACTCGAGCTGGTGTGGATCGATCCGTGGACCGGTGGCCGCGCGAGGCCGGAGTGCCCGTCCAGGCTGCGGGTCGGCTTCCTGCCCGGAACCGCGCCCCGCGAGCTGTGCGCGCGCGACCATTCCGCCGAGTGGCAGATGAAGCTGACCGCGCGCTTCGCCGACTCGCTCGCGGTGCTGGGTGACAGCACGGCGCGTGACACGGCCCGCTGAGACATGAACGCGCCGACCCGGGTGGCTCGTGGTGCGGCGAGCCGTCTGCCGGGTGCGGCTCGTCGGCCCGGCCTTGTTGGTGTAGCCTTCCCGCTTCCTCCCGACCACGACGAGATCGATGGAGCACTCGACACGCCATGGCGAACGCGAAGCGTCGCACCACGCGCCGGACCGGTCCCCCATCACCCACGACCACGCCGCACCCGAGGCCGCGAGGCACGCCGAAGGGCTCCACCCGCCCCCTGGTCGGTCTCATCATGGGCAGCAAGAGCGACTACAAGACGCTCGCCGCCACCCGGGAGCTGCTGGTCGAGTTCGGCGTCCCTCATGAAGCGCGGGTGGTGTCGGCGCACCGCACACCCGATTGGATGGCGGCCTACGCGAAGTCCGCCGAGAAGCGCGGGCTGGAGGTGATCATCGCCGGCGCCGGTGGAGCCGCGCATCTTCCGGGCATGGTGGCCGCGCACTCGGTGCTGCCGGTGCTGGGCGTGCCGATCGAGGCCACCACCTTGAAGGGCATCGACGCGCTGCTCAGCATCGCGCAGATGCCGAAGGGCGTTCCGGTCGGCACGTTGGCGATCGGCGCGCCGGGGGCCGCCAACGCGGCGCTGCTCGCGGTCGCGATCCTCGGCGTCCGGCACCCGGAGCTGCGCGAGCGTCTGCGTCGCTGGCGCGCCGCGCGGACACGGGCCGTCATGGCCGACCGCGAGCTGTGAGCCGATTCCCGACCACGAGCGGCGCATGACCGCGATCCTTCCCGGCGCCGTGATCGGCATCCTCGGTGGCGGCCAGCTCGGCCGCATGACCGCGCTCGCCGCGCGCGAGCTGGGATTCGGGGTGTGGGTGCTGGATCCCGATCCCGATTGCGCCGCGCGCGGGGTCGCCGATCGCGTCATCACCGGCGCATTCGACGACGCCGTGGCGGCCGAGGAGCTGGCGCGCGGGGTGAGTGTCGTCACCTACGAGATCGAGAAGATCGACCCCGGGGTGCTCGCCGCGGTGGTCCGTCACGCGCCCCTCCGGCCCCGATCCGAGATCCTGGCCGTGGTGCAGGACCGCGCCGCCCAGAAGCGGTGGCTGTCGTCACACGGCTACCCGGTCGGGCCGTGGCGCGAGGCCGACACCGAGAGTGCGCTCGCCGAGTCGGTGCGCGCGCTCGGCCCCTGTCGCGCCAAGACGCGGCGTGGCGGCTACGACGGGCGTGGCCAGGCGCGGCTCGCGCGTCCGGACGCGGCGTCCGGCGCCTGGGCCGCCATCGGTTCCCAGCCCTGTGTGGTGGAGCGCGAGCTCGAGCTGGCCGCCGAGTTCTCGCTGCTGGTCGCGCGCCGGCCGTCGGGCGGCACCGCGGTGTATCCGCCAGCGCAGAACTGGCACGTGGACGGCATCCTCGACGTGTCAGTCATCCCCGCCCGTTTGCCCGAACCGGCGATCGCCAACGCGACCCGCCAGACGCGGGCGATGGCCGATGCATTCGGTCTCGAGGGGCTGCTCGCGGTGGAGTGGTTCCTCACCCGTGACGGCGAAATCCTGGTGAACGAGCTGGCGCCGCGCCCGCACAACACCTTCCACGCCACCCAGAACGCGTGCGTGACCAGTCAGTTCGAGCAGTTCGTGCGCGCGGTGTGCGACCTCCCTCTCGGCTCCACCGAGGTGGTGCGCCCAACGGCGCTCGCCAATCTCCTCGGTGACGTGTTCCTGGGCCCACGCCCACCGGCGCTCGAGCAGGCGCTCGCCGTGCCGGGCATCCGTCTCCACCTGTACGGCAAGGCGCCAAGGCGCTATCGCAAGGTCGGGCACCTGCTCGCGGTCGAGGCCACGCCCGAGGAGGCGATCGCGCGGGTGCGCGAGGCGCGGCGGGTGCTGGGCGGGTAGATCGCGACACCATTGTAAGTACTCGCCTCCCCTCGGCTCCCATCGAACGCGCGCTGCTCCGAGCCGTAGATCACGCTGACATGCCGACGGCCATTCGGTCCGCACATCCGACCTCGCGCGTTCCGCTCTCGGCGCAAGTTCGCGTTACGAGCACACCCGGCTCTGGAAGCGTGACTTCGGGCACAGGAACTTGAGAGCCGCGCGCACATGCTCCTCGATCGGTGCGTCGGGGGCTGTGTTGCAGCCCTCGATCGCGCCCCGGACCTCTTCCGCACGGAATCCAAGCCCCCTGAGACACGCCATCGTCTCGCGGGCCCGCTGATCGATGGGACGAGCGAGAGCGTCCGCGGTCGCCTGCCGTTCGCGGCGTGCGTGTCTCTCGGCGGCCCTGGCTCTGGCGTTCTCCCGCTTGCCGCGCATGAACGCTTCGCCGAACACGCGCTCGGCTTCGTACTGGTTGTGCGCCCGGCATCGGAGCCGCATGCCATCCACCGTCGCCCGGCCTCCGCGCGCCACCGGATCCACGTGGTCGAACTCCAGCCGCGTGCGCGCCTCGCACCGGCGGTCGCTCTCCGCCACGAACGTGCACTGGCCTTGGTCACGCTCCCACACCGCGCGGCGCACGTGCGCCGGAATGCAGCGGGCCCGCTTCGGGCGCCGCCCCGGGCGGGTGCGGGTAGAGGCGGCGAAGCGGCGCTGCTCGAGCCTGGGGATCAGCGCGTCGAGCGCCCGGTCGAGCACCGCCGCCAGATCTCCCGAGGGGACCGCATGACCGAGCAGGGACTGGGCGTAGAGCAGCTTGTCGTGGGTCTCCTGCCCGATCGTCACCTGCACCGCGAAGCGCTGGGGTGCGAGTGGCGTGAGCTTCGCACCTTCTTTCACAACTCGCCCCGGGGCGAGTTGTA
>JBIOKD010000242.1:0-5077 GCA_044451485.1 Candidatus Eiseniibacteriota bacterium
ACCGTTCGCGCGGACGGTTGCACGCCCATCCAGGCACAATGCGCCTGCTCGATCGGCAGCAGCAGCGCGATCGAGACGACCAGCAGCGTGCGAAGAGTGGACGGCCGGTTCATGTGATCAAAGCCTCCTGTATCAGCACGACCAGCATGGTCCGTGACGGCCACGCCGGTCAAGTCGGTTATCGGCTTTCGACGCGTTCGCCTGCATATATATAGATGTGGCGACCTTGCACGGGCTTGACGCTCCGGACACACACGTGACGATCGGGTGCCAGCGTGGGCGACGAGCACGGCGTGCGCCGCACTGCGATGGCACGATCGCCGAGCCTCCTGCACGCTCCGCGCCGCGTCGTGCCGCACGACTCAGGTCACCGTCTCGGCGCTGTAGCGCGCGATCAGCCCGGTGCGGACCGTGTAGCGATACACGGCGGCGAAGATCGCGCACGCCAGCACGACATCGAGCACCGCCAGCCCCCCACCCACGGCCAGCGACCGCAGGGGCAGCCCATGCCCAGCGAGCGCCGAGCGCAGACCCTCGAACACCCAGGCGGCCGGCATCACCCGCGCGATCCACTGCATCCACGCCGGAAGTGTGGCGAGCGGGTAGAACACCGCCGCGAACGGCGACAGCGCGGCGGGGATCGGCCAGATGAACCACTCCGCCGCCGGACCGAGCCGCAGCACCAGCGCGGTGCCGAGGATCCCCAGCGCGATCCCGAACAGGAACAGCACGCCCAGGAACGCGGCGAGCGTCAGACCCAGCGGCGCGAATGACAGACCGAACCCGGCGATCGCCACCAGCAGCATCACGGTGAGACCGATGGCGCTCGACAACGTGCTCGAGATCACCAGACCCGTGAGGTACTCCGAGATGCGGATCGGGGTCGCGAACAGGTTCAGGAAGTTGCGCGCCCACACGTCCTCGAGGAACGCCATGGTGACGCCCTGCATCACCCGGACCAGGAAGTCCCACAGCAGCGCCGCGCCGAGAAGGGTCGGCACCAGCGGCGCGCGTCCGAGCCCGAGACGGTCGAGATAGCGGGTGATGAAGCCCCACAGCACGACGTCGATGGCCACCCAGACGAACAGCGGGACGACACGCGATAGGCTGCCACGCACCAGGTAGTACTGGCGCAACACGATCGCCAGCGCGCGACCGAGGCTCACGACCCGGCGCTCGACTCACCCGCTTCGCGCGCCCCAAGCGAACGACGCGGTCTCATGACCCGGCGCTCGCCAGCGTCAACGGCTCGCGCGCCACCGCGATGAACAGCTCTTCGAGCGTGGCATGACCGTGCTCGCCGGGCAGCGTGCGCGGGTTGCCCTCGAGCAGCACGTGACCATGCGACAGGAACAGCACCCGGTCGCACACCTGCTCAACCTCCTGCATGTTGTGCGACGTCCACAGCACCGCCACCGATCCGGCGGCGGCGAGCGCGCGGATGCCGGCGCGGATGTCCCCCGCCACCGCCGGATCGAGCGAGGCGGTGGGCTCGTCGAGCAGCAGCAGCCGTGGCTGGTTGATCGCCGCCTTGGCGAGCGAGACCCGCGCCTGCTCGCCCGACGAGAGCACGCCACAGCGGGTGTTCCGGAAGCGCTCGAGATCGTACTCGGCGAGCAGCTCGCCGATCCGCCGCTCGCGGTCGCGCACCCCGTAGAGCATACCGAACACGCGCAGGTTCTCGGTCACGGTCAGGTTGCCGGGCAGCGGCGCGTAGGCGGCCGCGAAGTTGGCACGCGCCATCACCCGCGAGCGGTGCGCCGCGAGATCGAGACCGTCGATCCGGATCGAGCCCGAGGTCGGCTCGAGCACGCCCAGCACCATGTTGATGATCGTGGTCTTGCCGGCCCCATTGGGTCCCAGGAGCCCGACGATCTCGCCGGCTGGGATCCCGAACGAGACGTCGTCCACGGCCAGGAGGGCGTCGTAGCGCTTGGAGAGATGGGCGATCTCGAGCACGCGGGTGGAGGTCGCCATAGCGTCGCCGTCAGTGCCCGTTCACCCTCGCCGCGAAGTCGGTCATCACCTCGATCGGAGCCGCGGCGTCGCCGCCCGGGTTGGTGACGACATAGATCCGCTCCCCGTCGGCGGTTGGCCACCAGTTCCGGATCTCGGGGGAGGGGGAAGGGGCGGGAAGCACGAGCAGCGTCCGCGGAATCCCGGCCGCGAACGAGGTCTTGGTGTCGATCGAAACGCTCATGAGCCGGTTTCCGTTCAACTGCTCGTAGATCAGCTCGCGCCCCCCCTTGACCCAGGTGGCGTTGATGCCGCCCAGGGTCGAGATCTGCCACCGCCCCGGCGGCCCGGTCACGCTGGTCACGAAGATCTGCGGTGAGGACGCGTCGACGGCGCTGGTGATGGCCAGCCAGCGGCCGTCGGGCGACAACGCCGGCTGTCCGACCAGCGACTGTGCGTTTGGCAACGGATGGATCTGCCGGTCCGGCCCCTCGGTATTGATCGTGACCGTGGCGCGAAAATCGTCACCCCAGAGCACCAGACGCGAACCCGCGGCCGCCCACTGCGACAGCACCCACTGCCTTCCCGCCGTCAGCTTCAGCGAATCGACGGCGCCGGCGCCGTCGGCCGAGCCGATCAGGACCATCGGGGCGCCTCCCACCCCCGAGGTCGTGCAGGCGAAGCGCCGCCCGTCGGGCGACCACACCGGTGACGACACGCCATTGGGGGTGAAGGTCAAACGGGTCTCGGTCCCACGATCGAGGTCGCGCACCCAGACATCGCTCGGACTTCCGGGTCCCCCCTGGCGGCGTTGGAACAGGATCCGGTGTCCATCGGGTGATGGCGACGCGTTCCCGACGACATCCTTGGTCAGCGGCGCTCCGAGCGGACGCCCGGCGCGGTCCATGGACTGCAGGTTGGAGGATTGCCCGACGTCGTCACGCACCACGGCGATCGTGCCGTCGCCCCCGACGCTGAAATGACCGCTGGATAGTCCGATCCGAACGTTCTCCGCGATCGTGATGGGCTCGCCGATGAGTCGCGCCGCGCCGACGTCGAGCCGGCGCGCGAGCAGGGTGGCCCCGTGCAGATACAACACCCAGCCGCCGGGCGCGTACTCGACCCGACCGTCGGAGTGCCCGAGCAGCTTCGAATCGAGCGAGCCAAGACGCCCGAGCCGGATGTCGCCACCGAATCCACTCAGATCCTCGCTCCGGATCCCGATGAACAGGAAGTGCTCGCCGTCGGGCAGGAAGCAGGGCCACGCGGATCCGGTTTCCCGGGCGGCGCGATCGATCCGCGTGGCGGGCCTGAGCTCGCCGCCCCGCGCCGGCACCACGCGGAGCGAGTCCGTGGCGCGGCCGTCCATGAGGACGTCGCCATGCGACCCCCAGCTCAGGTCCGCGCCCCCGGTCGCGGCGGTGATCACCAGCGGCGTGCCACCGGTCACCGCAAGCCGCTCGAGCTTGCCGTCGGCCACAAACGCGATCTCGCGTCCGTCCGGGGACCAGTAGGCTCGTGTCAGGCGCTCGCTCCCCGGGATGGGTCGCGCCTCGAGATCGTTCATCGGGCGGATCCAAGCCTGCGTGGTGCCCGACGAATCGGATGTCTCGAACAACAGCGTGCGTCCGTCGGGGGACACCCGGGGCCAGTACGTGTCGGTCGTGGCCCGCGGCTCGATGCGGAAGCGGTAGTCCATCCGCCGCTCGCGCAGCCGCGGCCAGGCGAGCGCCAACATTCCCACCGCGGCAGCCAGCGCAACCACGGCGATGGCCCACGGCAGCCGCGCCGTGTTCTTCGCGGAGCGGGTGGGGGCGGCGGACGCGGCGGCGACGGCGGCGACACCGGCGCTCGACGACGCGTCGGCGCTCCCCGCCCACTGGAGCTGCAGCTTGGCGTCGTGCGCGGTCTGGAGCCGATCTTCGGGATCCTTGGCGAGCAGCCCCGATATCAGCTGATCCATCGCCGGGGGCGTCATCGGCGCCAGCCGGGTGATCGGCGCGGGCTGGCTGCCCATGATCGAGGTGATGAGCGACGCCTGGCTGCGGCCCTCGAACGGGCGCCTGCCGGTGGCCATCTCGTACAGGACGCAGCCCAGCGCCCACAGATCGCTGCGCGCGTCGGCCTCCCTGCCCTCGAGCTGCTCGGGCGACATGTACTGGAACGTGCCGACGATGGTGCCCTCGGCGGTGAGCGGTGACGCCACCGTCGGGGACTGGGTGAGCGCCGCCATCGACAAGCCACTCGTTCCGGGCGCGGCGAGCCCGGTGGCGCGCGCGAGGCCAAAGTCCATGAGCTTGGCGCCGCTCCGCGTGAGCATGACGTTGCCCGGCTTGAGATCACGATGCACCACGCCGGCGCGGTGGGCGCGATCGAGGGCGTCGGCGATCTGCGCGCCGAAGCGGAACACGTCGGCGGTCGGGAGGGCGCCACGCGTGAGACGCGTGGCGAGCGTCTCGCCGTCGATCAGCTCCATCACCAGGTAATCGGTGTCGCCCTCCCGCCCCACGTCGTAGAGCGTGCAGATGTTGGGATGATTGAGCCCCGACACGGTGCGCGCCTCGCGCTCGAAGCGCGCCCGCACTTCGGCGTCGTTCGAGAGGTGTCGTGGCAGCACCTTGATCGCGACCTCGCGACCAAGCCGGGTATCCCGGCCGCGATAGACCTCGCCCATGCCGCCGGCGCCGAGCACGGCGACGACTTCGTAGGGACCGAGACGGCTTCCGGGCGACAGGGCACTCATGGCGGGGCACTCTATCGCAGCCGCGCTCTGGTCTCCATCGACTCGTGGAGCCATGTCGCCCCCGGGCAACCACTTTCGGAATCGAAACCGCGACGTCCGGACAGCCCCGGGTGGCCCCGGTGACGTGGGTCGAGTCACCGACACCGAGTCGTCCTCGCGCGCCGCGCCGGAATGCGACTTCTCTCTTGCCCCTCACCGGTGTCCCTCGTATCGTGGGCCCCGGTTCGGAGAGCCACAACCAGCGCACCGCCGTCACTCCCCCCGCTGGCGTCATTCCATCCACTCCGAATCCGGTCCCGCCCGCACCGTCATCGGGACTCGGCCGCGATCATCCCCCTGCCACACGACATCCCCTGCAACGCCACGTCGATCCCCCGG
>JBIOKD010000243.1:0-5053 GCA_044451485.1 Candidatus Eiseniibacteriota bacterium
GCGCCCACCTCGATCGTGATGGGCCGCCTCACCCATGAGATGCTCGACGAGGGCCGTCAGTTCCCGCAGATGAACGGCCGCCAGGTCTTCAAGCACGCGACCACGCGCTTCCCCGAGGTCATCCGAGAGGTGCTCGAGAAGAGCGGTCACTCACTCGACGACGTGGCCCTGATCGTGCCTCACCAGGCCAACCAGCGTATCGCCGACGCGGTCGGCGAGCGGCTCGGGGTACCCGACAAGGTGTTCCAGAACATCCAGCGTTACGGGAACACCACCGCGGCGAGCATCCCGATCGCGCTCACCGAGGCCCGCGACGCGGGCCGGGTCAAGCCGGGTGACCTGGTCGTGCTCGCCGCGTTCGGTGCCGGATTCGCGTGGGGAGCCTGCGCCCTGCGCTGGTGAACGATGCACGGATCGCTCGAGTGTCAAGAGAAGCGAGGCGCCAGATGACCCCCTCACCGGAACCACTCCACCCGGGCGCGTTCGTGAGCGGGTCCGAGGATCCGCCGCTCTCGTGGTCGGCCGTGGTGGGTCTCGTCGCATTCGTCACGTACCTGGCGCTGGCGCCACGCACCGTCGGGGACGGCGACGCGGGCGAGTTCACCCTGGTGCTGGCGGTGGCCGGCGTGGCGCATCCGCCCGGATATCCGCTCTATACGATGCTCGGGCACCTGTGGGCCGGTCTCCTGCACGCGGCGGGTACGAGCTGGGCGCGAGCCGCGAGTAGCTGGAGCGCGCTCGGTGGTGCGATCGCCGTGGCGTCGATGCACGCTGTGGCCGCCCGTCTCGTGCCCGGCTCGACGGTCCTCGGCCACCGCGGCCGGGCGCTGGTCGCGCTCGTCCCGTGCATGGTGTTCGCCCTGCATCCGGCGTGGACCCGGGAGACCACGATCGCCGAGGTGAACGACTGGCACCTGGCGCTGGTGGCCCTGCTCGTCCTGGCGACGCATCGGCTGCTGGCCCGACTCGAGACCGGGACGCCACCGACGCGATGGGCCGCGTTCGGATGGGGGGTTCTCTGCGGAGTGGCGCTGGGGCATCACCTCACCGCCGTCTTCGTCGTGGTGCCGCTCGCGGTGGCGCTCGCGGTGTCGTCGCGTCGCGCCGGTGGCCGCGGGCCCGATGCTCTCGCGGCGGCACTCGGATGCGTCCTCGCGCTCAGCCCGGGTCTGTGGATCGCGTGGCGGGCGTGGCACCCGGCGCCCTACCAGTGGCCGCTGCTCGAACCGCGGTGGGCGAGCGTGCTGGCGCATCTGCATGGTGGCATCTACGTCAACTATCTGGGCGCCTTCTCCCCCTCGCCGGCGCAGCGCACGATGCTGGTGAACCAGGTGCTGCCGTGGCTCCTCGCGGGCACGGGCGCCATGGCCGTGGCCGCGTGGCGGCTCGACTCGACGGCCGATCGCGTCCTGTTGCGCGCCGCGCTCGCGGCCTCGGTGCTGGGTGTCGCGTTCACGTTCGCCTACGGCGTGCTCGAGCCGGTGGTGTATGCGATGCCGTCGCTGATGCTCGCACTGCTCGGGCTGGCGGTGGCGGGTGGTTGGCTGGCCGAGCGTCTGCGCCGGCCGATCGCCGCCGTGCCGGTGGCGCTGGCGCTGCTCGCCATCGCCTGGATGTGGTGCGGCGACGCGCGCGCCCGCGCCCGCCGGCTCGAGGCCAGCGACGAGGCGCTCCACGCGCGCTGGCGCGCCCTGCCGATCGAGCATGGCATCGTGCTCTGGGACACCGACTACCACGTGCGTCTGCTGGCGTGGCAGCTCCTCGACGGCGAGCATCCCGCGGTGGATGTGGTGGACCCCGCCATGCTGACCTGGGACCCGCCACGACGTGCGTTCCTGCGGCGGTTCGGATTCGATCCGCTCGCGGGTCTCGAGCTGCGGAGCGTCGACCAGCTCCCGCTCATCGGCCCCAACATCGCTCGTCAGACCGGGCTTCCGGTGATCGATTTCGAGCGCTGGCGAACCGCCGGGACGGGCGCGGTGGGCGGTCAAGACAGGGCCCCGACCGGCCGATGACCGTGGAGTAGCGTTTCATCCTCCACTCCGGACACGGAGGTCCGATGTCCCGCCGGCCGAACTCCATCCCCAGACACGCGATCTGCGTGCTCGCGATGGCGTCGTGGGCGACGTGCACCGGTGTGCCCGCAGCCCGCGCCACGATCACCGCCGACGCCGCACCCATCCTCGAGCACATGCTCGACGCCACCGGTGGTCTCGCCGCCCGTGACAGTGAACGGGTGGTGCACTACCACGGACGTATCGCGGCAATGGAGCTCGAGGGAACCTGGGACCTGTGGTACGCACCGCCGGACCGGTGGCAGAGACGGATCCAGCTCGGCCCGCTCCGCTTTCGCGAGGGCTGGGACGGCACGGTGGCGTGGCGCACCGACATGAGCGACGAGACGGTGCAGATCGTCTCGGCCGCCGACGCCGCGCACGCACGCGAGGAGGGCTGGTTCTACAACGAGCGCTGGGCCCTCGCCGATCAGGACAGCGCCGTCATCCGACGCTTCAGCCGCTCGTACGGCGAGGACGCGACCTACGACGTCCTCGAGATCACCCCGCCCGGCGGGCGGGCGCGCCGTGTGTTCGTGAACGAGAAGACCGGGTTCATCGAGCGCTCGATCGAGCCGTACGAGCAGGAATCGGTGGAGGAGCGCTGGTCGAATTACCGCACCCTCGCCGGTCGCAAGCGACCCACCGTGTTCGAGTCCCCCACGCTGTTGCCGACCGACAAGCCGGTCGAGCGCATGAACGTGGAATCGGTGTGGGTGAACCAGACCCTCGAACCAGGGTTCTTCTCGCCACCGGACCGCCGCCCGCGAGCGGTCGTCTGGCAGGGCCGGCGGGGTCTGGTCCGCGCGCCGTTCGTCTACGTGAACAAGACCGTGCTGGTCAAGGTGTCCATCAACGGTCTGGCCCCGGTCGATTTCATCCTCGACACCGGCTGCACCTCGACCGCGATCGATCGTGACTACGCGTTGTCGATGGGAATCCGCCCCGAGGGGGAGGCGAGCGTGGAGGGCATCTCGGCGGAGGCCGGGATGCAGTTCGCCGACGTGAGCAGCATCACCCTCGCGGCCCCGGAGTCGACCGGCGCCACCCTGCGCGACTTCAAGGTGAGTCTGGTGGACCTGGGCGAGGGCTCCGCGCTGACGCTGTGGCGCAAACCGGCCGGTCTTCTCGGCGGCGACTTCCTGAGCCAGTTCGTGGTCACGCTCGACTACGACTCGCTGCGTCTGACCCTGCGGGACCCCAACCGATTTCACTACCGGGGCAGCGGCGCGGCGATCCCCTTCGAGCTGCACGAGGGCATCCCGGTCGTGGACATGACGCTCGACGACAATTGTCCGGGCAAGTTCATGGTGGACGTCGGCAACAGCGTGCAGCTGCTGGTGCATGGCACGGCGGTGCGCGGCTGTCGGATGATGCAGGACAAGCACCGCAAGGAGGTCCAGTTGTTCGGTGGCGGGCTCGGCGGCGGGTTCGTCGCGACCATGTGCCGGCTCGACAGCGTCCGCATCGGACCCTACGAGTGGAACGAGCCGGTCGCCGCGCTGGCGCTCGGCACCCACGGCGGCATCGGGAGTCTCGACATCGCGGGCAACATCGGGAACTCGGTCCTCGAACGCTTCCGCTGCACCTTCGATTACGACCGCCACACGTTGTATCTCGAGCCCGGCCGCCGCTACGGCGAGCGCGACCGGGTGTCGCGATTCGGGGCGTTGTTCATCCGCTGGGGCACGCGGGTGTTCGTGGGCAACGTGCTCTACGGCTCCGCCGCCTACGAGGCGGGGCTTCGCTGGTACGACGAGATCATCGCGGTCGACGACAAGCCGCTCGAGAAGTGGACACGCGAGGAGATCGACCACCTGCTCGAAGACGGCGAGGCGGGCAGCGTGCACACGGTGACCTACAGCCGGCTGCGCGAGCCCGAGAAGACCGTCGAGGTCACGCTCCGCGACGCGTTGTAGCGACGCGCGCGGCTCTCCGCCGCCTGCACCCGGTCCCGGCCGGGCTCGCCGCCGGGAACACGATCCGCAGAGCCGCCGAGGTCGCGCTCACGCCGCGACCGGCCCGCCACGCCGGCGCGCGATCTCGTCGCACACGTGGTCCGCGAACGGCAGGGCGCACGTGAATCCCGGCGAGACCGCGTTGAGCACGTGCAGCGACCGCGCGTCGCCCTCGAGCACGAAGTCCTGCACCAGCGTCCGATCCTCGAGGTTCACGAGCTGGGCCCGGATCCCCGGTCGCCCCCAGTGGGTGAAGTCGGCGGTGCGGATCCCGTCGGCGAGGGCCGCCGCGCGCGACACCAGCGACGGCCGGTGGTACTTGCGCAGCTCCTCGATCGCCAGCGCGCGAAAGTCGAAGCCGGCATGGAGCGCGAAACGGGTCATGTCGCCGGCGATGGCGGCCATCTCGGACGCCCGAAAGCGGTGACGCCAGTCGTACTGCTCCCGCCACAGACACGGGATCGCGGTGGGGCCGATCTTGGCGTGACCGTCCACGGTGACGGTGACGTGCACGCCCAGGAACGGATTCTCGAGGTTCGGCACCGGATAGAGGTTGGTGCGAAACGCGCCGGGCGGCTCCGAAGAGCGCAGGTAGAGACCCTTGAACGGAAGGATGCGATAGCGTCGTCCGAATCCGGCGCTCCTCGCGAGACGATCGGCGTAGAGCCCGGCGGCGTTGACGACGTAGTCGGTCGCGACCAGACCATCACGCGTCCGCACCCCGCCCGACTCCACCCGCCGGCACTCGACTCCGTAGCGGAACTCCACGCCTTGTCGCGTGGCGTCGGCGACCAGGCTCGACACCACCTCGGCGGGGTCCACGGTGCTGGTGGTCGGTGACCACAACGCGCGCTCGAAGGTGCGCACGCGCGGCTCGATCCCGCGGGCCTCCGCGGCGCTCACCGCGTGCAGCTCCACGCCGTTCGCGCGGGCACGCCGCTCGAGCTCGTCGAGCCCCGCCAGCTCGGTGGCGTCGCGCGCCACGACCAGCTTGCCGCATGGATTGAGACGCAGGCCGTTCGTCCGGCACCACTCGCGCAA
>JBIOKD010000244.1:0-5036 GCA_044451485.1 Candidatus Eiseniibacteriota bacterium
CGGCGAGCTCGTCCACGAGCCGCGCGATCGCGGCCTCGACCGGCGGTGACAGCGGTGCGCCGGGATCCCAACAGGCGCCCTCGATGCCGATCACCTCGATCCGGTCGGGCAGCCGCCCCAGCACACGCGCCAGCTCCACCGCTTCGCCGACTCCAAAGCCATGTGTGGAGCGGGCCGCGAAAGCCACCGGCAGCGGCCCTTCGCCGGCGTCGAAGCGACGCACCGTGCCCGGGGTGGCACCGCTCGACATCGCGTCCACGACCAGTACCGATCCCGCCCCGGTGATGGCGTCGAACGTCGGGCCGAGTCCGCCGTCGCACTCGATCGTGTGAAGCCCCCGCGGACCGCGGTCCGCCAGACGACGCACCACCTCCGGGCCTGCCGCGTCATCGCCACGCTCGCGGTTGCCGACTCCGATCACCCGCGTCGTCACCGGATCCTCATTCACGGGTGACCCGCACCCGTAGGAAGTGGGTCGCGCACGAGATGCACGGATCGTGATTGCGCACCGCCTGCTCGCATCCGGAGCGCAGCGTCTCGTCGTCCAGCTCCAGACGCGTCGCGGCGAAGGCTCTGAGGTCCTCCTCGATCGACCGCAGGTTCTGCGCCGTCGGCGGTACGATCCGCGCCTCCTTCACCAGACCGGCGGCGTCGAACACGTAGCGGTGCCACAAGAGGCCGCGTGGGGCCTCGGTGGCGGCAGCCCCGACTCCCTCGACCGGCGTGGCCTCCACGAAGGGCTCCTCGGGCGCCTGCCACGTTGCCACGATGCGCGCCGCCTCGTCGGCGGCCCACACCATCTCGACCGCCCGGACCAGGATGCTGCGGAACGGGTTGCGCTCGACCGCGCCGAGACCGACCTCGCGCGCGGCGTCGGCCGCCGGCCCCGACAAACGATCGGAGTTGAGCGCGTAACGCGCGAGCGGGCCGGTGAGATACGGGCCATGACCCGCGATCACGGCGTGCAGCGCGTTCGAGTGACGAACGTGCTCCTCGGTGAAGACACGGTCCCATTCCATCGCGTCCACCGAGTGACCGTGATTCGACACGATGCGTCCGGCATCGAGCGGGTAGCCCTCCTCGTCACGCAGCGACACGAATACGTAGTCGCGCTCGAGGTCGGGGAAGCGGAAGTCCTTCACCCAGCGCAGCAGATGGAGCGCCAGCTCGCCGGCCCGCTCGAGCTTCGGGGCGAGCGAGCGCACCTCGCGTGTCGTGGGGGTCCGCCAGAACCCGCCCACCCGCAGACTCACCGGGTGGATCTCGCGGCCGCCGATCAGCGTCATCACCTCGTTGCCGATCTTCTTCAGCTCGAGTCCGTCGAGCACCGGACGCGGATGGTCCTTCGCCATGTGCAGACCACTCGGATACCCGAGGAAGTCGGGGGCGTGGAGCATCACCACGTGCAACGCGTGGCTTTCGAGCCACTCGCCGCAGTACATCAGCCGGCGGAGCTGACGGATCGGCTCGCTCACCGTGATCCCGAACGCCCGCTCGGCGGCCCGCGCCGAGCTCATCTGGTAGGCGACCGGGCAGATGCCACAGATGCGGGCGGTGAGATCGGGGAGCTCGAGATGACTGCGGCCGCGCAGGAAGCCCTCGAACAGCCGCGGTGGCTCGGGGATGCGCAGCTTCACCTCGGTCAGCGCGCCCTTGCGGACCCGCAGATCGATCTCGCCCTCCCCCTCGACACGCGCCAGCACCGGGACGTGCACGGTGCGGGATCGGCTGTCACCGGTGACCGGGTTCATGGGATTCGCTCGCCTTTCGGAACGACTCGGCCGCGGCGTTGATGCCACGGAATGATCGCATCCGGCCACCGGCGTCGACACCGGCGTCTCGGAGCACGGTGCCCAACGCCGTGGTGTTGGCCCCCCGCACCGGACCGAAGCAGCCGTAACAGCCCCGGCCATACCGCGGACAGAGCGCGCCGCAGCCGGTGCGGGTGACCGGCCCCATACAGGTCAGCCCACGCGCCACCTGGACACACGGCACGCCGTGACGCTTGCATTCGAGACACACCGAGTGAGCCGGCAGCACCGGCCGGCGTCCGCCCAGATACGCCTTCAACACCTCGAGCAGCTGGGTCTTGTTGATCGGGCAGCCGTGCAGCTCGTAATCCACCCGCACGTGGTTCACCACCGGAGTCGAGAGCCGCAGCGTGTCGATCCAGTCCGGGTGCGCGTACACCCACGGCACCCACTCGCCGACGTCGGCGAAGTTGCGCAGCGCCTGGAGACCACCGGTGGTGGCACAGGCGCCGATCGTGACCAGCATGCGGGACGCGCGCCGGATGACATGGATCCTCTCGGCGTCGTGCGGGGTGGTGATCGAGCCTTCCACCAGCGACAGATCGTAGGGCCCGCGCGCCATCGCGCGCGACGCCTCGGGGAAGTAGGCGATGTCGATCGCGCCCGCCACCGCCAGCAGCTCGTCCTCGCAGTCGAGCAGGGAGAGCTGGCAGCCGTCACACGAGGCGAACTTCCACACCGCCAGCTTCTTTCGGTTTCGGGCGGGCATGGTCACAGCTCCCGGACGCCGAGCAACGGCAATGCCTGGTCGTAGCGGAACACCGGTCCGTCGCGGCACACGAACGCCGGTCCGAGCTGGCAATGACCGCACCAGCCGATCCCACACTTCATGTTGCGCTCGAGCGACACCCAGATCCGCTCCGCCGGGATCCCGCGATGCTCGAGGTCGCGGGCTACGAACGACATCATGATCTCGGGGCCGCACACGAACGCGGTCGCGTCCTCGGCGTGGAACGGCGCGCGTCCGATCAGGCTGGTCACCACCCCGACATGCCCGTGCCAGCCCTCGAACGCGCGATCCACGGTCACCGCCACGTCCATGTCGAAGCGCCCCCGCCACTCCTCGAGCTCGCGCGCGAACAGGATGTCCTCCGGCGTACGGGCCCCGAACATGACCACCAGACGTCCGTACTTGGCTCGGTCGGCGAGCACCTGGTAGAGCACCGGTCGCAGCGGCGCGAGACCGATGCCACCCGCGACCAGCACCACGTCCTGGTCCTCGGCGAGCGTCACCGGCCACGGGGTCCCGTAGGGGCCACGCAGCCCGACCACGTCACCACGCGCGAGCTTCTGGAACGCCTGGGTCACCGGCCCCACCGCGCGCAGCGTGTGCACGATCTCGCGGGTCGGACCGGGTGGTCCGCTGATCGAGATCGGCACCTCGCCGACGCCGAACGCATAGAGCATGTTGAACTGACCGGCCGCGGCCGTGAAGGGCGGCCCCTCGTCGAGCGGCTCGAGCCGCAGCGTGAACGTGTCGCGCGTCTCGCGCACGGTGCGGGTCACACGCCACGGCGCGCTGCGCATCGGATCGGGCGGCGGGGCCGCCCCGGAGGCCTCAGGGCTGATCGGCAGGATGGTCGCCATAGATGTCCACGAGCTGCAGACCGGTGGCCTCGAGACGGTGGACGACGAGCCGGGTGAAGCGGCTCATCAGCTCGAATCCCAGCTCCGGATCGGTGGTGAACTTGCCGCGCAGACAGCGCCCGTCGAACACCAGGGCGCGGGTGTCGGTGAGCGCGCGCACGTCGAAACGCAGGTGATGCGGTGGCACCAGCCACGAGAACCCGGCCACGTCACCCTCGCTCATGGTGGCGATGGTCAGCGCGCCGCGCCCGGGCACGAACATCTCGAGCGTCATGCGCCCCTCACGGATCACCCAGAAGCGGTCGGCGGGGTCCCCGGCGTGACCGGCGAACTCACCGGCCTTGAAGCGGACGTTGCCGGCGCAACCGGCCACCAGGGTCAGGTGCTCGGGTTTGAGACCCTGGAAGAAGACGACCTCCTGCAGAATGGGCTCAAGTGTGTGCATGGTGGGTCTCCGCCGGCCGCGCGACCGCCGCGGCCTCCTCGGTGATGTCGATCCCGGCCGGGCACCAGGTGATGCAACGGCCACAGCCCACGCAGCCCGAGACGCCGAACTGCGTGTGCCAGTGCGCGAGCTTGTGGGTGAGCCACTGGCGGTAGCGTGCCCGCGTGCCGGTTCGCACGCTGCCACCATGGATGTACGAGAACTCGGCGGTGAAGCACGAGTCGCATGCCCGCACCCGCTCCGCGGTCGTGCCGTCGAGACTCACGACGTCGGTGATCGTGTGACAGAAGCAGGTGGGGCAGACCGAGGTGCAGTTGCCGCACGCCAGACAACGCGCCGCGGCGTCCTCCCAACGCGGGTGATCGGGGGATCCGGCGAGACGGCCGGGGAGATCCTTCGTGTCGAGCGCGCGACCCATGGCCTTTGCCGCGCGCGCCGGCACCTCGGCGGCGGCGGCGCACTCGGCGTCGGTGGCGACGCGCACGTCCAGCGTCGCCAGGACCGCGGAGCCACGCTCGGAGCCGGCCTCCGCCACGTAGGTCGGAGCCCCGTCCGCGAGCAGCTCGGTCAAACGCACGTCGAACCCGCCGGTCACCGCCGGACCGCTCCCCATGGAGGCGCAGAAGCACGTGCCACCCGCCGCGGCGCACGGGACCGCGATCACGAACGCGTTCTCTCTCGCGAGCACCCAGCGCGGATCCCGCACCATGCCGGCGCCGAGCACGCGGTCGAGCACGCCGAGCGCCGCCAGGTCGCAAGCGCGCACGCCGAGCAGGGCCAGACGCGGTGCCGGGTCGCCCGAGTCCTCGAGCGTGAAGCCGCGCTCGTCGCGTCGCGCCCGCCACAGCGTGCGGAGTGGTGGATCCAGCACCCGCTTCCACGATGTCGCGCCGTGGCGGACACCGAACAGCTCGCCCTCGCGCCCCGGCACGAGCCGGTAGCGGCCGGGCTGCTGCTCGTCGGTCCATCCGACCGGGAGGTCGGCGGTCGTCTCGATCTCGTCGATCACCACCGCGTGGTCGCGGCGCCGTGGTCCGAGCACCGTGGCTCCACCGGCGCGAAGCGTCTCCACCAGCCGGTCGAGATCGTGGCGCTCGAGCGCCAGGGGGCGGCCGGCTTCGGTGGCGCTCATCGGGGGGTCTCGCGAAGGGGCGCCCGAAGGATGGCGAGGAGGGGGGTCGTCGGGATACGGC
>JBIOKD010000245.1:0-5024 GCA_044451485.1 Candidatus Eiseniibacteriota bacterium
GCCGGCGGCGTTCCGCGAGCTGCGTGACATCACCTCGCGGCTGGAGAAGCACTATCGCGACGTGCAGGACTTCGAGTTCACCATCCAGGAGAACAAGCTGTACCTGCTGCAGACGCGCACCGGCAAACGGACCGCGCAGGCAGCGGTGCGGATCGCCGTGGACATGGTGGGCGAGCGGCTGATCAGTCGCGAGGAAGCGGTGCTCCGGGTCGAGCCCGCGTCGCTCGATCAGCTCCTGCATCCGCGTCTCGATCCCAAGCACAAGCTCCCGGTGATCGCGCAGGGACTCGCCGCCTCACCGGGCGCGGCGGTGGGCATGGCGGTGTTCGACGCCGACACCGCGGCCGAGTGGGGACACGACAAGAAGAAGGTCATCCTGGTGCGGAAGGAAACCACCCCCGACGACATCCACGGCATGGACGCGGCGCAGGGCATCCTCACCGCCACCGGTGGCATGACCTCACACGCCGCGGTGGTCGCGCGGGGCATGGGCAAGCCGTGCGTGTCGGGGGCCGGCGGCCTGCGGGTCGAGGAGAAGACCCGCACGATGACGGTGGACGGCCGGGTGGTCCGCGAGGGCGAGTGGATCTCGCTCGACGGCTCGACCGGCAAGGTGTTCATGGGCCAGGCGCCGACCATCGACGCCGAGGTGAGCGGCGAGTTCGGGACCTTCATGGCCTGGGCCGACGACCTGCGGCGTCTCAAGGTGCGCGCCAACGCCGACATCCCGCGCGACGCCAAGCAGGCGCGGGCGTTCGGCGCCGAGGGCATCGGATTGTGCCGCACCGAGCACATGTTCTTCGCCGAGGACCGGTTGCCGTGGGTGGTGCAGATGATCATGTCCGCGCCACGCACCAAGCTGCTGCGCACCAAGCTCGCGGCCAAGCGCGCCGAGCTGGAGGGCGCCGACCGGACCGCGACCGCACGCATCCGCAAGGAGGCGGCGGCGATCCAGGGTCAGCTCGCGGGGCCCGAGAAGGAGTACAAGCAGGCCCTCGCCAAGCTGCTGCCGCTGCAGCGCTCGGACTTCCGCGGTCTGTTCATGGCGATGGACGGCTACCCGGTCACCATCCGCACCCTCGATCCGCCGCTGCACGAGTTCCTGCCGCGTCGCGAGGACCTGATGGTGGACATCGCGCGTCTCGGCAAGGCGACGCTCGCCCAGAAGAAGGACATGGCCAAGCGCTACCGTCTCACGGTCGGCGGTCTTAGGAAGGGCATGCCGGATCTGCTGGCGCGGGTCGAGGAGCTGCACGAGTTCAACCCGATGCTGGGGCATCGTGGCTGCCGGCTCGGGATCACCTATCCGGAGATCACCGAGATGCAGGCCCGCGCCATCTTCGAGGCGGCGGTCGAATGCGCCAAGAAGGGCGTGAAGGTGATCCCCGAGGTCATGATCCCGCTGGTCGGCCACGTCAACGAGCTCAAGGACCAGGGCGCGCTGGTGCGGCGCGTCGCCGAGGAGGTGCTCGGCAAGGCGGGGGTCAAGGTCGACTACCTGGTGGGCACCATGATCGAGGTGCCGCGCGCCGCGGTGACCGCCGACCAGGTGGCCGAGGAGGCGCAGTTCTTCTCCTTCGGGACCAACGACCTCACCCAGCTCACGTTCGGCTTCTCGCGCGACGACGCGGGCAAGTATCTGCCCGAGTACGTCGCCAAGAAGATCCTGCCGGTGGATCCGTTCGTGACCATCGATCCGCAGGGTGTCGGCGCGCTGGTGAAGATGGCGGTCGAGCGGGGCCGCAGCACGCGCAAGGATCTCAAGGTCGGGATCTGCGGCGAGCACGGCGGCGACCCGGCAAGCGTCGAGTTCTGTCACGGCGCCGATCTCAATTACGTGTCCTGCTCGCCGTTCCGGGTGCCGATCGCCCGGCTCGCGGCCGCCCAGGCCGCGGCGCGGGGTCAGGCCCAGGGCAGCGACCAGCGCTGAGTCGTTGGAGTCACGCGGGCCGGCATCCAACGATGCCGGCCCGTGTGACTCAGGGTTCCGGAACGCGGCACGACGCGACGGGCATGGGCTCGACGCCGCGACCATGCGCACCGCGGCGCGACATGACGCTCGGCCCGCATCGCTCCACCGACACGACCACGCGCCCGATGCTTGGCGGGCCCTCCGACCCTGTGGGAGAATCTGCGGTTCATGGGAACCTCGGAGCGTTGGCAGATTCCCCACGTCCTCGACGCCGTGGTCGACGTGCAACCCAGGAGCGTCCTGGATGTCGGCGCCGGCTACGGGAAGTTCGGCGTCCTGGTGCGTGAATACGCCCCCATCGAGCGCGTGGACGGGCTGGATGTCGGGCCGCCCCGCTACGCCGGGTACGACCATTTCTGGATCGGCGACGCCCGTGAGCTCGACACGGTGCTGCCCGAGGACGCTCCGGTCTACGACTTGGCGCTGTTCCTCGAGGTCATCGAGCACCTCGACAAGAAGGACGCCTTCCGTGTCCTCGACGCCCTGACCCGGCGGGCGCGCAAAGTCCTGGTGACGACACCGCTGGGGTTCCGGCGACAGCAATTCGACGAGCTGCCGTACGAGACCCACCGCTCGGGCTGGTACCCATGGGAGTTCGGTGGCCGCTACCGGGTGCACGCGGTGCGGATCTATCCGGGCGCGCGCAGCCGTCTGCTGCGGCTCCCCCGTCTGTGGCAGATCATGGTGCTGCTGAGCTCGCGCGATCCCCGCTGATCGCGCCGCCGATCACACGAAGTCGCCGTCCCCGAATGTCAGGGTCCAGTTTCCGGGCAGCGCGAAACGCTCGGCGAGCACCGGGTCGGTCGTGAGAGGGCGGCCACAGAACACGTTCTCATGCGCCACCCGGCGGTGGAACCCGGAGAACGCGCCGGCGAAACGGCCGGCGTCGTGGCCGATGAAGCCGACCCCGTCGTGGCCACGCTCCACCGCGATTCTGGTGATCCCGGTCACCAACCGCCGGGCGGCGGCCGGCGAGCCTACCGGGGCCAAGAGCTCGCAGACCATCAGCCGGCTCCCCAGCGTGGTGACGACCGCGAGCGCCGTGAGCGCACCCGCCTCCTCGAGACAGACGTATTCGAAGACATGGTCGGGATTGGCGTCGTAACGCCACGCGAGATACTTGCGGTCCTTCCACAGCGACAGGACCTCGCCCGAACGGATCCGCTCCCACAGATCGTCGACCGTCGCCGGCACGCTCGAGACGACTCGAATCGTGGAGTCCCGCTTGACGTCCCGGAGGTACAGGGCGAGTCGGCTCCAGGCGCGCACCGGCACATCGAGCACCGGTCCGGCGGCGCGCGACAGTGACCCACCGGACAGACCACGCGTGCCCACGCGCAGATCCCAGCGATGGGGGAACACGATGCGGTGCCAGCCGAGGCTCCGAACGAAGCCGGGATAGGAGCTCGCGTTCGGGAACGCGACGACCGCGGCGACGCCCTCACCGGCCATCCAGTCGAAGCAGGAGCGGGCAGTGGTCTCGAAGATTCCCTGGCGGCGGAAGTCATGGTGCACCACCAGGTCGAGCGTGTGGCCGCCGACGCGGGGCAGACCGAGCACGTTGAGCGGGAACGGCATGGCGACGTGGCTCCCCACCAGCATGCCGTCGGAAAGGCGTTCGGCCAGAATGATGTACGGCCCGCCGTAGGGATTGTCGGCGAACTGCCAGCGCCAGTGCTCGATCGAGCGGTTCAGTCCGAACTCGGCGTTGAACAGCTCCATCAGCGCGTGCTCATCGCCCGGCCGGTAGCGACGCCATCCCCAGTCACGTCCGGGAACCGGCTCAAGCGTCATGAGTCGGCCGGCCCGCTCGCCACCACTCGGGGTAACGCGCCGCCGGTACCGCGACGTAGGCGTCGGCGAACCCGTCGCGGCCCAGATGGACGCGGGAGTTGAACCACTTATGTTCTTCGACAAAATGCACGTAATCGTCGACCTTGAGGGCGGTCTCGTACATCAGGAGGAGTCGTTCCTGGAGCGCCATCCAGTTCGTCACGTCGCAACACACGTTCGCTGGCACCATACTCCAGACCTCGTAGTTGAGCACCTCGGCGTCCGCCGCGACCCCGGGAGCCCGATCGAGGGCATCGGCAAGGATGTGCTCGAGCGTGAGATGGTCGGGGTGGATGTCGGTGACGAACGGGATGAACACCAGGGCCGGTCTCGAGCGTTCGAGCACCGCCACCAGCCGATCGACCGCCTCCGGGGTGTGGCGAAAGCGCCGGTTGTCCTCGCGCCAGAAGATCGTGTCGGCGAATCCGATCGCCGCCGCGACCCGAGCCGCCTCTTCCAGTCGGAGGGTCCGACGCGTGTCCTCGGAGACGCTCGCGAAGGCCGCCGAATCCGATCCATCGGTCGCCTGCACCTGGATGACCCGCGCGCCGGCCTCGATCAACCGTGCCAGCGTGCCCCCGCACCCGATGATCTCGTCGTCGGGGTGCGGCGCCAGGACCAGCGCCACGCGTCCGCGGTAGTGCTCGGGCTCCAGGAGTCGCACCGGGCCCGCGCCCTGGCGCAGGTGGCGCGCGCTCCACGCGTTGCGTATGGCGATCACGCCGGCCTGCTCACGTTCGAACTCGGGAAGCGCCACGGCGGGATCGGGGAAGGGCCGCGCCGGATCGAGCCCGGCCATGCTCGGCAGCCGGCGGCACTCGGTCAGCAGATGACCGGGGCCCGCACGCCAGCTCCGGACGACCTCGTATCCGAGACGGCGGAGCATCCGCTCGAGTGATGCCGGTGCGTACTTGCGACCGTGGAACGGCGCCGGTGTGGCACCGTGTCCGACGCGCTTCCGGAGCTGCTTCTCGACCCACCGAAGCACGAACTCCGGCTCCATCGCCGTAGCGGCGGAAACCAGCAGCGGCGCGGCGAGCAGGAGCCGGCCATCCTCGGCGATCGCGCCATGCAGCCTCTGGAGCGCCCAGCGATCCCACGGGTCGTACTCGATCAAGCCAGCGGCGACCGCGACTGGATAACGGTCGGGCTCGCGATGAAACGACTCGGGGTCCGCGATCCGGACCCCGACGCCGCGGGCCCGCAACAGCTCCGCCAC
>JBIOKD010000246.1:0-5023 GCA_044451485.1 Candidatus Eiseniibacteriota bacterium
GAGCGCCACCCACGCGAACGGCCGGTAGACCGCGATCATCAGCCGCGACACCGGATGATCCTTCTCGTGCTTGATCTTGCCGCGGATCAGCAGCGCCATCAGCGCAGGCGCCAACGTGATCGAGACCAGCGCCGCGAACGCAATCGAGAAGGTCTTGGTGAACGCCAGCGGCTTGAACAGCCGCCCTGCCTGGCCGTTGAGACCGAAGATCGGCAGGAACGCGACAGTGATGATGAGCAGCGAGAAGAATATCGGCGGCCCGACCTCCTTCGCGGCTGCGATCAGCACCTTCTGGCGGTCCGCTCCCGGTGGCGCGGTCTCCAGGTGCTTGTGCGCGTTCTCCACCAGCACGATGGCCGCGTCCACCATCGCGCCGATGGCGATCGCGATGCCACCCAGGCTCATGATGTTGGAGTTGATGTGCAGGAAGTACATCGGCACGAACGCCAGCCCCACCGCCACCGG
Organism: Candidatus Eiseniibacteriota bacterium; assembly: GCA_044451485.1. Lineage (GTDB taxonomy): Bacteria > Eisenbacteria > RBG-16-71-46 > RBG-16-71-46 > RBG-16-71-46 > JBIOKD01. Next base: position 466 of record JBIOKD010000246.1, read on the forward strand.
CAGCGACAGCACCGGCACCAGCGTGCTGCGCAGATGCAGCAGGAAGATGAAGATCACCAGCGCCACCACGATCGCTTCCTCGAGCAGGGTGTGGCGAAGCGTGTCGATGGCGCGCCCGATCAGACCCGAGCGGTCGTACACGACCTTCACCTCGACCCCGGGTGGGAAGGACGGCTTCAACTCGGCGAGCTTCTGCTTGACGCGCTCGATCACGTGCAGCGCGTTCTCGCCGTAGCGCATCACCACCGTGCCGCCCACCGCCTCGCCCTCCCCGTCGAGCTCGGTGACGCCGCGACGGATGTCGGGGCCGAAGGTGACGGTGCCGACGTCGCCGACCCGGATCGGCGTGCCGGTGCGCCGGTCGGCGCCCAGCGCCACCTGACGCAGGTCGTCGAGATCCTTCACGTAGCCGAGACCGCGCACGAAGTACTCGCGGCCCGACATCTCGATCACGCGCCCGCCCACATCCGAGTTGCTGCGGCGGATGGCGCCGGTCACGTCGGCGAGCGAGAGCCCGTAGGCGTGCAGCTTCTCGGGATCGACCTCGACCTGGTACTGCTTCTGGTAGCCGCCCACCGAGGCCACCTCGGCCACGCCGGGTACACTCGCCAGCGCGTAACGCAGGTTGAAGTCCTGGAACGTGCGCAGCTCGGACAGATCGTGCCGGCCGCTCTTGTCCACCAGCGCGTACTGGAACACCCAGCCCACGGACGTGGCGTCGGGGCCCAGCACCGGATTCACGCCCTGCGGCAGACGCGAGCGGATGCCGCTCATGTACTCGAGCACGCGGCTGCGCGCCCAGTAGAGATTGGTGCCCTCCTTGAAGATCACGTAGATGAAGCTCATCCCGAACATGCTCTGCCCGCGCACCGCCTCGACCTGCGGCGCGCCCAGCAGCGACGACACGATCGGATAAGTGACCTGGTCCTCGACCAGATCGGGGCTCCGTCCCATCCACTCGGTGAACACGATCACCTGCGGATCGGAGAGATCCGGGATCGCGTCCAACGGCACGCTCTTGACGGCGACGAACGAGCCCACCACCACGAAGGCGGTGAAGATGAACACCAGCGCCCGGTGCGTGGCGCAGTATTCGATGACACGGCCGATCACTTCACACCATCCGCGCCGTGATCCATACCGGCCATCCCCGGCTGCGCACCCATCCCGGCGATCGCCGCCTTCAGGCGACTCTCGGAATCGATCAGGAACGATGCGCTCGACACCACCGTGTCGCCCTCGGCGACCCCCTTCAAGATCTGCACCCGGTCACCCTCGGGCATGCCGGTCCACACCATGCGCGGCTCGAAGCGCCCGCCGGCGTGGGCGAGGAACACATAGGCGTGCTCGCCGGCGTTGACCACCGCCTCCGATGGCACCGTCAGCATGCGCGCGCCGCGTGCCGACACGCTGACCCGTCCGTACATGCCCGGGCGCAGCACGCCGTCGGGATTCTCGAGGACCAGCCGCGTCTTCAGGGTGCGGGTCTCGTTCGAGACCGTCGGATAGACGAACTGAACCCGGCCCGCGAACACCCGCCCTGGCATGGCATCGGTGGTGAAGCGCGCCAGGTCGCCGACGTGGACACGTGTCATGTCCATCTCGTAGAGATCCGCCATCACCCAGACGCGCGTCAGGTCCGCCACCGTGAGCAGCGGTGTGTCGGCGCCCACGTACTGCCCCTCCGTCACACCGCGCTCGAGCACCGTGCCGGTGACCGGGGAGCGCAGCACGAGCTGCGTGGACGCCTTGCCCTCGTGCTCGAGCCGGTGGATCTCGTCGTCGGGCACTCCGAGCAGTCGCAGCCGCTCGGCGCCGGTGTGGTCGGGCATGTCGCGCATGCCGGCGCTGGAATCGCCCCCACCCTTGTTGATCAGGTATTCCTGCTCGCTCTGGAACAGCTCCGGGCTGTAGATCGACATCAACGGCTGGCCCGCGTTCACCACGGCGCCGGTCTCGTTCACGACCAGCTCGCGGATCCAGCCCGAGACGCGGATCTGCACCCGCCTGAGGCGGGACTCATCGGGCGTGACGAACCCCACCAGGTCGAGCTGGCCGCTGGTCGCCGAACGCTCGACCCGCGCGGTGCGCACCCCGATCAGCTGCACGCGTTCGGGCGTGATGTTGACCGAGGTGAGCCCCGGCACATTGCCCGTCTTCGGAGCCTCGCCCCGCCCGGCATGCTCGTCGTTCAAGACCACACGCTCGAGCGTCATCCCGCAGATCGGACACTCGCCGGGCTTGTCGGAGGTGTAGCTGGGATGCATCGGGCACTGCCAGACGACCTTTGTCGCCGCGTTCCTGGTCGCGGGCGCCGGCCGCCGGGACATCGCGTAGCTGCCGATGCTGACGATCGCCAGCACCAGCAGGAAACCGAACAGAGCCCAGCGGAGCAAGTTCATGAAATGGGCACCCGGTGGTGGCTGATGAACGGAGGAGGGCGGCTTCCCGCCCGCCGGGCTCGAAGACGCGCCCGCGGGACCGGAAGCCGAGCTCGAGATCCCACCGAGAGAAGTGCTTTCGTCGTTGGGATTCATCGTTCGCTCCTCTTGATCTCGGGCAGGGTCACGCCCAACAGGTCGCCACGCGCGGTCACGGCGAGCAGCTTCGCCGTGGTGCGCGCCAGGTCCTGGCGGGCGCGAATCAGCGCGATCTCCTCGCCGTAAAGCGCGTGCTCGGCCTCGAACACGCGCCACAGGTCGGACACTCCGGCATCGTACGCGCTCTGGGACGCCTCCACCGCGCGCCGTTGCGTGACCACCACGGTGTCGGCGAGCAGCGCCACCGTGCGCGCGTCGGCTCGCGCCGTCGCGTGCAGGCCACGCGCCTGCTGCGAGAGCTCCAGGATCGCCGCGCTCAGCTCAGCCTCCGCGGCGCGCGCCATCGCGTCCATCTCCGCCGCCTCGGGCTCCTGGGTCGAGCCGGCGAAGATGGGCAGCATGAAGCCGACCGTCGCCGACCACATGTTCTGCTGGGGCACACCCATGATCGGCTCGCGGAATCCGTACGAGGCGCCGAGCTGCAGGTCCGGCCACTCCGTGCGTCGCGCCGCGCGCGCGGCGAGCTGGTAGCGGTCGCGCTGGAAGCGCAGCTCGCGCAGGCGCGGGTGCTGGTCGTTCATTACCGCGAGGATCGCGGCTGGATCCGCCGGTGGCATGGGCGTGGGTGGCGGCTCGAGCGTGTCGGGGAGCGCGGCGCCGGGCCGGCCCATGAGGGCCGCGAGCCGGGCCCGGGCGCCCTCGGTCTCGGAGTCGAAGGCCGCCGCGTCGGCGAGGGTGCGCGCCTGCTCGGCCTCGGCGCGCAGCAGGTCGTCGAGACGGCCGTTGCCGGAGTCGTAGCGGGCGCGTGCCGAGCGCACCAGGCGGTCCATCTCACCGCGATGACCCTGGCTCAACCCGGCAAGCTGGCCCGCGTAGTACGCGTCGGCGTAGGCCTCCCAGGCCATGGCGAAGAACTCGTAGTGCGCCATCTCCCAGCCCGCGCCCTCGGCGTCGGCGGCCGCGCCGGCTGACTGCCGGCTCATGCCGTTGGCGCCGAACAGCGGCACGCGCTGCTCGATTCCGATCATCTTCATGGTCATGGGATCCTGGTCGAAGCGACCGCTGGTGGGCACGTTGATCACCCCCACGTCGACCATCGGCGACTGCCACGCACCGGCCGGGTTGACACGCCGCCGCGCTGCCTCGACGCTCTCGCGCCGGCTCGCCAGCGTCGGATTGGCCGCCGCCACCTCGCGCAGCGCGCCCTGCAGATCCAGCGCCCGCGCGTCACGCGGCGTCACCGCGAGCAGCGTGGCCAGGACGAACGCGCCACGCGATACCACGGACCTCATGTGTGCATCCCCCATTTCCGCCGCCGCGCGTGGAACGCGCGGACTCGAGACATCCGGCCGGCGGCGCCATGCCGCCAGCTCGACGACGTCGCGGCGGACACGCGTCCAGGACGCGGGCCCCGCGATCAGCCGAGGTTCGGTGTCAGGCGGAAACGGGCGGCGCGCGAAGACCGTGCGCGCCGGGGTCATCGGGGAGTGGAGGACTCCCGACATCGAGCGCCGGGATCGTCGTGGTGACGACCGCGACCGGGGCGATGACCGCTGGGACGGTGAGCGTCGCGATCGACGTCACCGTGGGGGCCGGGGCCCCGTGGAGGAAGGCGTTGGGCAGTGCGCCCGGTGGCAGCTGCTCGCACACGCAGGCCTGCGGTATCCGCTCGGGCGCTGGTGCCGGTCGTGACGCGGCAGCCGGCTCGAACGCCGACGCGGCCGCGCAACACGCATGCGGCACGGCGACCGTTGTGGTGGTGACCGCGTGAGCCACGACCGTTCGCGCGGACGGTTGCGCGCCCATCCACGCACAATGCGCCTGCTCGATCGGCAGCAGCAGCGCGATCGAGACGGCCAGCAGCGTGCGAAGCGTGGACGGCCGGTTCATGCGATCAAAGCCTCCCGTATCAACACGACCAGCATGGTTGGTGACCGGCTCGCCGGTCAAGTCGGTTATCGGCTTTCGACGCGTTCGCCTGCATATATAGATGTGGCGACCTTGCATGGGCTTGACGC
>JBIOKD010000247.1:0-5023 GCA_044451485.1 Candidatus Eiseniibacteriota bacterium
CCCCCCCCGCGGGGGGCTCCCCCTAATCTGCGGGGGGTTTGGGGGGGGGGGGGGGGGGGGGGCCCCCAACGCGCTCGCCGTGCGTTCCCAGACGGAGCCTAGAGTTGTCGCTCGATCCGCGCGCCTTCGTCCGTGCCAAACGTGACGGTGGCACGCACGCTCCCGACGACATCCGCGCCTTCATCGGCGCCTACACCGCGCGCCGGGTTCCCGACTACCAGGCCAGCGCCTGGCTCATGGCGGCGTTCCTGAACGGGCTCGATCCGGCGGAGACCGCGGCGTTGACCGGCGCGCTGATCGACTCGGGGCGCGTGTTCGACTGGTCGGCGATCGGCAGGCCCAGCGCCGACAAGCACTCGACCGGCGGCGTGGGCGACAAGATCTCGCTGATCCTGGCGCCGCTGGTGGCCGCCTGTGACGTGCTGGTGCCGATGGTGTCGGGGCGCGGTCTCGGTCACACCGGGGGCACGCTCGACAAGCTCGAGTCCATACCCGGCTTCCGCACCACGCTCGACCCGGAAGCCATGCGCGCGCAGCTCGACCGGATCGGGGTGGTGATGGTTGGGCAGGGGCCCGACCTGGCGCCGGCCGACGGGCTGCTCTACGCGCTCCGCGACGTCACCGCGACCGTCGAGTTCGAGCCGTTCATCGTGTCCAGCATCGTGAGCAAGAAGATCGCGGAGGGCGCTGGCGCGCTGGTCTACGACGTGAAGTGTGGCAACGGCGCGTTCATGCGCACGCCGGCGGACGCGCGTCACCTGGCGCAGCGTCTGGTGGACACCACGCGCGCGATGGGCCGAGCGGCCCGGGCGATGGTGACCGACATGAGCCAGCCGCTCGGACGTGCCTGTGGCAACGCGCTCGAGGTGCGCGAGTCGATCGCCGTGCTCCAGGGTGGCGGCCCCGCCGACGTGCGCGGGCTGACGCTCGATCTCGCCGCGCGTATGATCGCACTCGCCGGGGTGGAGCCCACGGTGGACCGCGCCCGCGAGCGCGCGACGCGCACGCTCGATACCGGGACGGCCTACGACCGGTTCGTGGCGATGGTGGAGGCGCAGGGCGGCCGGGGCGCGGACGTGGCCGCGCGCGATCGGCTCGCGCGCGCGCCAGTGGTGACGCGGGTGACGACACCACGCGCGGGCACGCTCGCGGTGGTGGACACCTTTGCGCTCGGCGAGCTTCTGGTGTCGATCGGCGCCGGACGCCGGGCCATGGAGGACGCCATCGATCCGGCGGTGGGGCTCGAGGTGCTGGCGCGTGTCGGCGACCGGCTCGCGAAGGGGGCACCGCTCGCCGAGCTGCACCTGGCGGGACCGGACGCCGGGATCGCCGAGCGTTGCGCGTCGTGCTTCACGATCGGCGACGAGCCGGTTCCGGCTCCGGCGCTCACCCTCGCCACGATCGACTGAGTCGGTCGAGCGCGCCACGCCGGCCGCGCCGGAATCGCCCGCGCTCGTCACGATGCGGCGCACCGCTCGCCGCCGGTGACGCGGCACCCCCGATCAGCGCGGGATGCCGGGTGGTGGCGGCGGACCGGTCGGCTGCTCGGTGTCGTCGCCGGCGCCGTTGGTCGGAACCGGCGGCTCTCCAGGCAGCGGCTGCCGCAGCGGCGGCCCGGGATGCGAGGTGCACAGCTCGGTCGGCTCGGACCCGGTGTCGAACATCTCGGTGGTCACGCTCGGACAGTTCTCGGTGGCGAGCATCCCGGTCTCGGCGCAGATCTCACGCGTGATGGTCCCCGCCGGCATCGGGAAATCCTCGACCGGCTTGCCGCGGGTGGCGCCGATCATGAAGTCGGTCCAGGCCGGCAGCGCCGCGTGCGCGCCAGTCATCCCCTGCCCGATCGTCTTCTTCTGGTCGTACCCGACCCACACACCGCACACCAGGCTCGGTGTGAATCCCACGAACCAGGCGTCCATGTAGTCGTCCATCGTGCCGGTCTTGCCGGCGGCGGGGTTGGTGAAGCCACGCGCGCGCGCCGGGTACCCGGTGCCGTGGTCGATGACGCTCTGCAGCATCGAGGTCATGACCGAGGTGGTCTGCTCCGACAACACCTCGGCGGGGTGCGGGGCGTTCTTCTCGAGGACGGTGCCGTTCTTGTCCTCGACCTTGAGGATGAGGAGTGGGTCGTTGCGGAACCCGCGGTCGGCGAACACGCCGTACGCGGTGACCAGGTCGATCAGAGTCACCTCGCTCGATCCCAGCGCCAGCGACAGGTTCTGGCCGAGCGCCGTGCGGATCCCCATCCGCCGCGCGTAGCTCGACACCATCGAGGTGCCGACCTTGCGCAGCAGCTTGACGGCCGGGATGTTGACCGACTGCTGGAGCGCGTACCGCAGCGTGATCGGACCGCGGAACTTGTTGTCGTAGTTGCGCGGCTCGTAGGCCGGCTGCCCACCCCCGTTGGGGAAGCTCACCGGCTCGTCCACGATCACGTCGGTGGGATGGAAGCCGTTGTCCATGGCCGCCGTGTACACGAACGGCTTGAACGCCGAACCCGGCTGACGCTCGGCCTGGGTGGCCCGGTTGTAGTTGCTCTGGTTCCAGTCGCGTCCACCGACCATCGCGCGCACATAGCCGGTCCGCGGATCGATCGCCACCAGCGAGCCCTGCAGGTAAGGTGTGCGGCCCTCGGCCCGCGCCACCGAGTCCCCCGGACCCGCCACGTAGTTGGCGTGCGTGATCTTGACGCGTGTCTCGGCCTCGATCGCCTGGAGCTGCTTCTCGACCGCGCGCTCGGCGATCTGCTGCAGGTCCATGTCCAGTGTGGTGTAGACCTTGAGTCCGCCCTCGTAGACCGCGTTCGAGCCGAATTTCTCGTCCAGGTGCAGACGCACCATCTCCATGAAGTAGGGCGCCAGCTCGTTGCTGTACTTGATCGGGGTCACCCCGAGCGGGCTGGCCATCGCGTTCTGGTACTCGATCGGCGTGATCGCGTTGGTCACCAGCATGTTGCGCAGCACCTTCTCGCGCCGCGCCCGCGCCGCGTCGGAGCGACGTCGTGGCGAATAGAGCGCCGGGTTGGCGGGCAGACCGGCCAGCAGCGCGCACTCGGGAAGGGTCAGGTCGCGGACCGGCTTGTTGAAATAGGTCTTGGCGGCCGCCTCCACGCCATAGGCCCCCTCGCCGTAGTAGATCTGGTTGAGGTACATCTCGAGGATCTGGTCCTTCGAGTAGTTGCGCTCGATCTCGATCGCCAGCGCGATCTCTTTGAGCTTGCGGTCGAAGGTGCGCTCGTGGGAGAGGAACACGTTGCGGGCGAGCTGCTGGGTGATCGTGCTGCCGCCCTGCGCCCGGCGCAGGTGCACGAGATCGGTGACCGCGGCGCGGCCGATGCCCCACAGGTCGATGCCCCAGTGCTGGTAGAAGCTGCGATCCTCGGTGGAGAGGGTGGCGTTGATGAGGTGTCGCGGGATCTGTTTGAGCGGGACCTGGGTGCGGTTCTCCTTGAAGAACTCGTGGATGACCCGGCCCTTGCAGTCGTAGACCAGGGTCTTGGTCGGTGGCTGGATGGCGGTCAGGGCCTCGGGTGTGGTGAGGTCCCGGCGCAGCCACTGCACCACCCCGAACACCACGCCGGCCATCCCGAACACCGCGACGACCACGATGGTGAGGAACAGCTTCCAGGGGAATCGGCGCGCCACCCGGACCGCCTGGTCGGGGAACTCGGGCAGACGTGGGAGGGAGTCCGTCACGGCGGCGAGACTAGGTGCGCGGGGCCGCGTGAATCAAGCCCGTTCGGGACCCTGTCCGGGATCGGTGAAGACGGCGTCGCCGACCGCGTGGGACGCTCCGCGCGTGCGATTCGCGTCGCCGCACGCGCCGCGGCTCCCCGCAGCCGACACGACCGGTCGCCTCCGGGTTGCACGGTGGTTGCCGCGACGCGCCGCGCTCCGTAGAATCGCGCGTCGAATCGACTCCATCCACCCCGCGAGACACCCGATGCTCAGTCCGGAACGACAACACGAGATCCTGCTGCGTGGCACCGAGGAGATCCTGCCCGAGGGGGCGCTTCTCGAGCGGCTCCGGCTGGCCGCGCGGGAGCGCCGACCGTTGCGGGTCAAGCAGGGCTTCGATCCAACCGCGCCCGACATCCATCTCGGGCACACCGTCGGTCTGCGCAAGTTGCGCGCGTTCCAGGATCTCGGTCACCAGGTGGTGCTGATCGTCGGCGACTACACCGGCATGGTCGGGGATCCGAGCGGGCGCAGCAAGACCCGACCCCAGCTCACCGAGGCCGAGGTGGAGGTCAACGCGCGGACCTACCTCGAGCAGTTCTACCAGGTGCTCGATCCGCGCCCGACAGCGCCGCTGCTTCCGGTGGAGGTGCACCACAACGGAGAGTGGTTCGCGCCGATGCGGTTCATGGACGTGCTGCGTCTGGCCGGGCGCTATACCGTGTCGCAGCTGCTCGAGCGCGACGACTTCGCCAAACGCTACTCGGCCGGTCAGCCGATCGGTGTGCACGAGCTGATGTATCCGCTCATGCAGGGGCAGGATTCGGTCGAGATCCGGGCCGACGTGGAGCTGGGGGCGACCGAGCAGAAGTTCAATCTCATCGTCGGGCGCGAGCTGCAACGTCTGGCGGGTCAGCCCCCACAGGTGGTGCTCACGCTTCCAGTGCTACCCGGTCTGGATGGTGTCCAGCGGATGAGCAAGAGTCTCGGCAACTACATCGGGGTCACCGACGCGCCCTCCGACATGTTCGGCAAGGTGATGCGTCTTCCGGACTGGGTCATGCCGAAGTTTTGGGCTCTAGTCGCCGATGTCACGGATCAGGAGAAGCGTGAAATCGAGCGAGACCTAGATCTCCTTGAGGGGCTTCTTGATCGACCTATACCTGCGGAAACGACCTTCTTGTCTATGTCTCCCAAGGTTAACCCGATGATTGTGAAGAAGCGTCTCGGCGAGCGCATCGTGACGATGTATCACGGCGCGGCGGCGGCGGCGCAGGCGCGCGCCGACTTCGAAACGCAATTCAGCCGGCGCGAGGTGCCGGAGCACCTCGAGGATTTCCACGAGA
>JBIOKD010000248.1:0-4997 GCA_044451485.1 Candidatus Eiseniibacteriota bacterium
AGCTCGGTCTGGTCGAGCCGGCGCTGGGCAAGGCCATCGAACAGGCCGCGCTCGAGGTGGCCGAGGGACGCTGGGACGCGCAGTTCCCGATCGACGTGTTCCAGACCGGAAGCGGCACCAGCAGCAACATGAACGCGAACGAGGTGATCGCGCATCGTGCCGGCGCCATCCTCGGACGCAAGGTTCATCCCAACGACCACGTCAATCTGTGTCAGAGCAGCAACGACGTGATCCCCACCGTGCTGCACGTCGCCGCGGTGATCGAGATCGAGCGCGAGCTGCTGCCGGCGCTCGCCCAGCTGTGGAAGGCGCTCGACGAGAAGGCCCGCGCGTGGGACGGCGTCATCAAGACCGGGCGGACCCACCTCATGGACGCCACGCCGATCCGGCTCGGACAGGAGTTCTCGGGTTACGCGTCGCAGGTGCAGCACGGGATCGCGCGGATCAAGGCGGTGCTCCCCGATCTGCGCGAGCTGGCGATCGGCGGTACCGCGGTGGGCACCGGCATCAACACGCATCCCGAATTCGGACGCCGGATGGCGGCCGAGATCTCCAAGCTCGCCGCGGCGCACACCCCGTTCATCGAGGCCGGGAACCATTTCGAGGCCCAGGGTGCCCAGGACGGCGCGACGTGGGCGAGCGGGGCGCTGAACACCGTGGCGGCGAGCCTGATGAAGATCGCCAACGACATCCGGCTCATGAACAGCGGACCCCGTTGCGGTCTCGGCGAGGTGACGCTGCCGGCCATCCAGCCCGGCTCGAGCATCATGCCCGGCAAGGTGAACCCGGTGATCTGCGAGTCGGTGGTGCAGGTCGGCGCGCAGGTGATGGGCAATCATGTCGCGATCACGGTCGGGCAGCAGTGGGGACAGCTGGATCTCAACACCATGCTGCCGCTCATCGCCCGCAACCTCCTCGAGAGCATCCGGCTGCTGGCGGCGGTCTCGAGGGTGTTCGTGGTCAAGGCTCTCGACGGGATGATCGCGAACGAGGAGACCTGTCGCGGCTACGTCGAGATCTCGCCGAGCATGGCCACCGCGCTCAACCCGCTGATCGGGTACGACAAGGCCGCCGAGATCGCCAAACGCTCGTTCAAGGAGCGGCGGCCGGTGCGTGAGCTGGCGAAGGAGATGACCACCCTGGCCCCGAACGAGATCGAGCGCGCGCTCGACCCGCGCCGGCAGACCGAGCCGGGACTCGAGACGGGTGGCGGCGCGGGCGGTTGATGGACGATCCCACCGCGGATCTCACCGCCCGTCTGAGCGACGCACGCACGCGTCTGGCGGGGGTGGCCCACCGCACACCGGTCGCGACGTCGCGCACGCTCGATGCCATGACCGGAGCGCGGGTCGCGATCAAGTGCGAGAACCTGCAGCGTGTCGGCGCATTCAAGTTCCGCGGCGCCTGGAACATGATCTCGCAGCTGCCCGAAGAGGTCCGCCGTCGCGGCGTCATCGCGTTCTCCTCGGGCAACCACGCACAGGCGGTGGCCTGCGTGGCCGGTCTGCACGGCATTCCGGCGGTGATCGTGATGCCGAGCTGGGCACCGGCGATCAAGCTCGCCGCCACCCGCGGATACGGCGCCGAGGTCGTCTTCTACGACCAGGTGGGCGAGGCACGGGACGGTCTGGCGGAGCGACTCGCCCGCGAGCGTGGACTCACGCTGGTCCCGCCCTTCGATCATCCCGACATCGTCGCCGGTGCCGGCACCGCGGCGGCGGAGCTCATCGAGGACGCGGGGCCGCTCGATCTGCTGCTGGTCCCGGTGGGTGGCGGCGGGTTGATCGCCGGCTCGGCGATCGCCGCGCACGCGTCCGGGTCCGGATGCCGCGTGATCGGAGTGGAGCCCGCGGCCGGCGACGACGGCGTGAAGAGCTTCCGCGCCGGCGAACGGGTGCGCGTGGAGGATCCCCACACCATCGCCGACGGTGCGCGCACCCCGATGGTTGGGGTGCTCAACTTCGAGGTGATGCGCCGCCACGTCCACGACATGGTCGCGGTCCCAGACGAGGCGCTGGTTCGCGCGATGCGCTTCATGTGGGAGCGCATGAAGCTGGTGGTCGAGCCGACCGGTGTGCTGGCCCTGGCGGCGCTCCTCGAGGGCGTGGTCGAGGCGCGTGGCGCGCGTGTCGGGGTGCTGGTGTCGGGTGGGAACGTGGATCTGGCGCAGGCCTCGGAGTGGTTCCGCTAGCGCCTGGTCTTGCCGCAGATGTCCGCTTTGTGCGATGCGCGGCGGTGGCCATCCGCGGCATCGACGATCCGCGGCGCTTTCATCCGGCTCGGGTCGCTACGCGGTGACCCTCCTTCGCGGCACGCTCCGCCTCGCATCCTGCTCGGCTTCACTGCAGCCGCGTTCGCGCCCGGCATCCCTGCCTCTGACGCGCGAACGCGATGCACCGCGAATGAGGTCACCGCTCCGCGCCTCATTCCCCTCGGACATGCGCCGGAGGGTTCACGCCATGGCGATGCGCGCCGGGGGGCCAGCCGCAAGGAGGACGCGAAGCCACGAGCGAGACTGTATCCCCTGTGGATACGTCGCAGCGAGTGGCGAGCGTTCGACGCCGCGGATGGCCACCGCCGCGCATCGCCCTAGCGGACGCCGGCGTCCTCGATCGCGTCGCGCAGATCCTCCTCCTGCTGCACCCCGATCATCTGCGCGCTGATCTTTCCGTCGCCGCCGACGATGAACAGGGCCGGGATGCCGTTCACCTGGTAGGCGTCACCCACCGAGCCGCTGCCGTCGAGCAGGGTGGTCATGCCGTAACCCTTCTTGCGGATATAGGCCGCCGCGGCGTCGTGCGTCTCGCGCAGGTTGATCGAATACACGACCAGACCGCGGCTCCGATACTCGCGCTCGATCTTGTCGACCAGCGGCATGGTGATCCGGCACGGACCACACCAGGTCGCCCAGAAGTCGAGCAGGACCACCTTGCCCCGCGAGTCGCTGAGCTTGTGCTTGTGGCCGTTCAGGTCGGTGAGCTCGAAGTCGGGCGCGTCGTTGCCGGTCAAGTCGGCGTGCTGGGGTTGACCCGGTGTCTCCCAGTCGTGCACCGCACGGGACCCGGGCGGCGGCGTGAACTCGAACAGGCTGTCGGCCACCGGCCCGCCCAGCCGCACCAGCTCGAATCGTGTCTCCTGTCGGATGCGGGCCTCACCGCTCGGACCGGGCCGGGTGATCGTGGAACGGATACGCAGCACCCGATGGTCCTTGGGGTCGATCCAGAAGCGCCGCGGACCCTCCATGGAGCCGCCCGACGCGCGCGCGACCGGATAGGTCGCCTCGAGCACCGCGCAGGGACGCATACCGCCGTCGAACGCGACCTGCTCGTCGGGCAGCCGGGCGAGCGCGGTCACGCTGTCGTCGAGCTGGCCGAGCAGACGCATCAACGCGGTGCCGAAGCCCAGACCACCACTCACGGTGCCGGCGGCGATCGCACTGTCCGGGACCGGGTGGCGATGATGGCGATACTGTCCGAGCTGCGCGAGGTACTCGTAGCGGTCCGTGCCGTCCGAGATCTGCAGCGTGGCCCCACCCGGATTCAGGAACTCGTCGCGCAGCCGGCCTGGCCGCCGATACGCCACCACGAACGGCGCCTCGATGGACTGCTCCGGGGCGCCACTCATCACCTCGAGCCGGAGCGTGCCGCGCACCTCGTAGGTGTCGAGCGAGCGATAGCGCGCCGCGGTGGCGCGCAACAGCTCGCGATCCGCGGCCGAGGTGTCCGGGGTCGGAGCGGCCGGCGGCGTCGCGGCCGGGGTCTTCTCCACCGGCGCGGCCATCGCGATCGTCGCGGCGATCAGCGCGGATCCCACCGCCGTCATCCAGGCTCCCCACGACGCGCGACGCGCCGGCGGCGCGACGGGCGGGCGAGGGGCGCTCACACCGCCATCTCGCGGTGCCGGGTGGCCAGCGCGGCCAGGAGCTGATCGAAGGACTTCTGGAACGCGATCACGCCCTCCGGCTCGAGCTGGTCGATGAGCGAGCCCACCGGCACACCCAGCGCCGGTAGGCGCTCGAACAGTCGCCGGGCCTGGTCGATGTCGGTGGTGATCCGGGTCTCGACCCGTCCATGGTCGTTGAACGCGGTCAGGGTCGCGGGTGGCATGGTGTTGACCGTGTCCGGTCCGATCAGCTCCTCCACGTACAGCACGTCGCGATAGACCGGGTTCTTGGTGCTGGTCGACGCCCAGAGCGGGCGCTGGACGTTCGCGCCCTTCGAGGCCAGCGTCCGCCAGCGCGGCGCCGCGACGGTTTCCAGAAAGGCCGCGTACGCGAGCCGCGCGTTCGCCACCGCGGCCTTGCCGAGGGCGGCTTCGAGCTCGCCACGCTCCGGAGCGCCCGGCGAGAGGGCGGCGATGCGTGTCTGGATGGCGGCGTCCACCTTGGTGTCCACGCGTGACACGAAGAAGGACGCGACCGAGCGAATCCGGTCGATCTCCTGACCGGCGGCGACGCGGCGCTCGAGCCCGGTCTGGAAGGCGTCCATGACCTGACGGTAACGTGACAGCGAGAAGATCAGCGTCACGTTCACCGAGATGCCCTCGGCGGTCAGCGTGGCGATCGCCGGCAGACCGGCGGCGGTGGCTGGCACCTTGACCATGACGTTGTCACGGGCGACCGCCCGGTGGAGGCGGCGCGCCTCATCCACGGTGCGCGTGGTGTCCTGCGCCAGGTCCGGGCTGACCTCGATGCTGACCCGTCCGTCACGGCCACCGGTGGCGTCGAACACGCCGCGCAGCCGGTCGCACGCCATGGCCACGTCCTCGACCGCGAGCACCTCGAACAGGGCCCGTCCCTCGAGCCCCTCGCCGATCCACCGGCGCAGGGCCTCGTCGTAGTCCTGACTCTTGGCGATCGCCTGCTCGAAGATGGTGGGATTGGAGGTCACGCCCACCACGCCCTGGTTCTTCACCAGCGCGTCGAATTCGCCCGACACGAGATGGCCCCGGCGGATGAAATCGAGCCACACGCTCTGGCCCAGGTCGAGCAGCTGTTC
>JBIOKD010000249.1:0-4994 GCA_044451485.1 Candidatus Eiseniibacteriota bacterium
CCCCGAGCGGGCCCCCGCCGGAATTCCGTGTGCTCGGCGTGAAGGTCCATGCCCTGCAGACCGCCGAGGCGGTTCGTCTACTCATCGGCTGGCTCGATGAGGAGCCGCGCCGCTACCGCTACGTCTCCTCCACCAACCTGCACAACATCGCGCGGGCGGGGGAGTCGCCGGCCTACCGGGAGGTCATGGACACCTGCGACCTGTCCCTTCCCGACGGGGTGCCGTTGTTGTGGTTCGGCCGCCGGCGCGGCTTCGGCGAGCTGCGCGAGCGCTGCGGCATCGAGGAGATCATGGTGGCGCTGTTCGATCTCTCGGAGCAGGGCCGCGATCTCCGTCACTACTTCTACGGCAACACCCCGGAGGTGCTCGACGAGCTCCGGACCGAGCTCGCCAGGCGCTGGCCCAGGCTGACGGTGGCCGGGATGCGCTCGCCCCCGTTTCGCAAGCTCACACCCGACGAGGATCGGGCCGACATCGAGGCCATCCGTGCCGCCCGGCCCGACTTCCTGTGGGTGAGTCTCGGCTGTCCGCGTCAGGAGACGTGGCTGTTCGAGCACCGGGATCAGCTGGGTCCCATGATCGGCGGTGGCGCGGGGGCGGTGTTCGACTTCCTGGCCGGTAAGAAACTCAAGGCGCCACGATTCGTGCAAAATGCCGGTCTGGAGTGGATGTTGCGACTCGCGTCCGAGCCAAAACGCTTGTGGCGACGCTACTTGGTGCTCTACCCTCGTTATCTGATGCGACTGGTCCAAGAAGAGATCATGAGGCCGGCCGGGACCCCAAAGGAGCGGAATTAGCTCGATGAAACGTGCTCTCGTCTGCGGCGCCGGTGGGTTCATCGGCAGCCATCTCGTCAAGCGTCTCAAGTCCGAGGGCTACTGGGTGCGCGGCGTGGACCTCAAGCGGCCCGAGTATTCCGCCACGGCTGCCGACGACTTCGTGCTCGGCGATCTGCGCGACCCGGGTCTGGTCGAGCGTGTGGTCTCGCCGCGATTCGACGAGATCTATCAGCTCGCCGCCGACATGGGCGGCGCGGGCTACCTGTTCACCGGCGAGAACGACGCCGATGTCATGCACAACTCGGCGCTGATCAACCTCAACGTGTTGCACTCGTCGATCCGGCACAAACCGGACCGCGTGTTCTTCTCCTCCTCGGCCTGCGTGTACCCGCAGCACAACCAGACCGACCCCAAGGCGCCGACCACCGCGGAGGACTCGGTCTACCCGGCCGATCCCGACAGCGACTACGGCTGGGAGAAGCTGTTCAGCGAGCGGCTCTACGCCGCGTTCTCTCGCAACTACGGGTTCGCGGTGCGGGTGGGCCGCTTTCACAACATCTTCGGCCCGGAGGGCACCTGGACCGGTGGCAAGGAGAAGGTTCCCGCCGCGATGTGCCGCAAGATCGCCGAGGCCCCGGACGGTGGCGAGATCGAAGTCTGGGGGGACGGCGAGCAGACGCGCTCGTTCCTCTACATCGACGAGGCCCTCGAGGGCGTCCGGCGGCTCGTGGCCTCGGACGTCTCGCGTCCGCTCAACATCGGCTCGGACGAGATGATCTCGATCAACGGTCTCGCCGAGATGGTCATGCGGATCGCCGGGAAGCGGATCCGGCTCCGTCACCTGCCCGGTCCGATCGGCGTGCGTGGGCGCAACTCCGACAACCGGCTCATCCGCGAGGTGCTCGACTGGGCGCCCAGCTACAAGCTCGAGCGTGGCATTCGCTCGACCTACGCGTGGATCGAGTCGCAGGTGCGCGCCGCCGTGAAGTGACGCGGCGGGTCACCCCGGGCGAGGCGCCGACCGACATGCCGCGCCGGCACCCCGGACGTCCCGTCGTGCGACCCGCTCGCCGTACGCTCTCGAGCGGAGCCTAGACGCGGGTGCGGGCCACCCGATCGAGGTGCCGGAACGCCTCGGTGAGCCCGTCGTGCAGGGCGCGCACCGCCTCGGGCTTCCACTGCCGGGGGTCGGCGCGGACGAAGGTGGTCTTGTCGACCCGGTTGTCGAAGCGGCCGACCGGCAGATGGAAGACCCGCCCCCGCGTCTCGACCCGCACCGTGTCGGGGCGGCCGGAGGCCCGGATCAACCAGTCCATGTCGTCGGTGCCGTAGTCCCCGAGCATGACCGCCATCGGGACGCCGTGGTGGAGGATCGAGCCCGGATCGTTCGGGTCGGTGCGCTCGATGTTCTTCCGACGCGACTCCTCGGGGGTGACCCACACGTAGAGCACCGCGGCCCGGGACAAGATGGCGTCGCTCAGCCTCCCGAACGAGTAGCGGTAGCCGAGCGGGTCGGCGAGCGGCGGCGTGGCGCCATCGGGTCCGCCGCGCGCGAACTCGATCACCACCGTCTTTCCGGCCAGCGACTCCGGGACCGCGGCGTTGCGGTCGCGCACCAGCTCCGCGGTCTCGGCCTCGAGGCTCCGGACCAGCTCGTCTCGAAGCGGCGCCGGCAGTCGCCCGAGAGCGGGCTCGGCGCCCACCCGCACGCGCGCGCGATCGAGCCGCTCGAACAGCCACTCGGGGGCCGACGCCGGGGCCACCCGGCGGTGCGCCACGAGGTCGTCGTAGTCCTCGTTGAGAAGCTCGATGAGCGTGCCCCAGTCGAGCGGTTGGCGCATCGGCAGCTCGTCGGAATCGAAGAACACCCCGTCGTGTCCACGACGTCGCAGCTCCTGGCTGATCCGCCGCATCATGTGCACGTACGGGTAGTCGTCGAGCTGGACGGTGGGACCGAGTCGGAAATCGTCGTGACACCGCTCCGGGGCGAGCTGGGCGAGATAGCGACGCACCTCGGATTTCCCCGAGGCGGGCAGGGCCACCAGCAGCAGGATCTCGATCGGGTTCGACATGACGGTCTCTCGGATTGGGGACGCGGACGTGGGTCGCGGCGGGTGAGCACGGAATATAGGAGAGTGCCGACGCGCCCACAACGCCACCGGGACGGACCGATCACGGCCCGTCCCGGTGCACGATTCTCTGGAACGCTCAGCGGATGACGGTCAGCTTCCGGTCGATCCGCCGGCCCGCCCATTCGAGCCGGGCGAAGTAGACGCCCGCTGTCACCCGAGCCCCGTCCTCGGAGCGGAGGTCCCAGGTCACTTCGTGTGCGCCGGCCTGGAGCGCATCGTCCACCAGCCGCCGCACCCGGCGCCCGTCGGCGCCGAACACCTCGAGCCGGGTCCGCGCCCCGTCAGCGTCGGCAACCGGCAGCGTGAACGCCAGCCGCGTGCGGTCACCGGCCGGATTCGGCACGCCCGGTCCGAGCGCGAACATGGCACCCGATCCGTCCCCGACTCCTGTGGACCCGGTCCGGATGTGTAGCGTCCCGTTGGCGACCAGCGGGATCGGCCGGCCCTCGTTCAGGATCACACCGGTGAGCGTCAGCGGGATGTCGGTCCCGCTCGGGGTCGCGGCACTGGTGGTGACGTCGATGTACTCGATCACCGAGAACGACCCCAGCTTCGCGGCTCCCGCGTTCACGATCCGTATCGAGTTGGTGCCGGCCTTGGTGACCGGCGCGCCCCACGCGCTGAACTGGCCGTTGACGGTCGGGGTGACCAGCGTCACGTAGGTCGGCGACCAGCCGAACGTGTACTCGGTCGAGCGGACGTTGAGCGGGGTGAGATCGCGGTCGACGATGACGGGTACGTGCGCGACCACCCCGGGCGCGGCGGTGATGCTGCCGACCGAGAACGACAGGTCGTAGACGGTGATGACCCCGCTGAACGCGGTCCCGCCCACCGAGTCCACCGCCTTCACCTGAGTCGTGCCGCCGGTCTTGGCGGTGAGCACCCCGGTGCTGGAGTTGATCCGGGCGACGATGGTGTCGGGGACCATGCTCCAGGTGAGCGGTGGCACCACCACGCCCGAGGTGGTGAAGGCCTGGGTCTGACCGGCGAGCAGCGTCACACTGCCGGGTGAGATCGAGAACGTGGACGGCGACGGGATGTTGACACTCCCGCTCACCCGCAGGGTCGGAAGGTTCTCGTTGAACAGCGACGAGACCAGCGCCAGTCCGATGAACCCATAATTGACCGCGCTGGTGTTGAAGTTGAGCACGAACAGCGTGTCCGCTCCGGCCAGATCCGTGGTCCCCGCGAACGCGATCGTCGCGGTCGACGCCGCGCCGTTGGTCTGCACCCCGTAGGTGAACGTGCCGTAGCCATTGAGCATCGAGGTCGGACCGGTGATCACGCTCGCCAGCGTGAGGTACTGGTTGTTGTAGGACACCTGGAACTGCCCGGAACGGATCCCGTAGCCGGTGAGCGAGGTAGTGGTGATCGGGATCGCGACCGAGCTGTTGACCGGCGCGGTGCCGGTGCCCACCGTGACCGTGCCGACCCGGATCAGGATGTCGCCGTCGTCCTGATCGGCGAGGCCGGCGTTGTCGTGCGCGTTGACCCGCACCGCGCCCGGCGCCACGCCGGTCAGCAGACCACTCGCGTTGATCGTCGCCACCGAGGTGTTGGTAGTGCTCCAGGTCACCGGCGCGGTGACGCTGCCACTGACGCTGAACTGGATCGTCTGACCCACCGCGATCTCGCCGCTGTTGGGGGAGACGAAGATCTGCGGAGTCGGGTTGATTGTGATCGACCCGCCGGACGTGGTGACCGATGGCGTGCCCTCGTTGTACAGGGCGTTGGCGAGGGCGAGGCCGGTCGAGTTGCCGTTGATCCAGGTCGGGTCGAGGTGGAAGGTCAGCTTGAGCAGCACGCCCGACCCGGTGAGCGGCGTGGTGCCGGCGGCGCTGACGCGGATGCGGCCGCTGATCACACTGAACTGGGGCGTGGCCCAGCCGGCCGCGGCGGTCATCGTGCCGCTGGTCTGGACGCCGGTCGCGGTGACCACGGTCGGCGCATAGCCGACGTCGAACTGGTAGGACAGCACCCCGAGACCGGTGAGATCGGACGAGGTGAGGCTCACGGTCACGTCCTGACCCGCGATGGCGCTCGCGGTGCCGCAGGTGAGCGTGGCCGCGGTGGCGGCACCGGC
>JBIOKD010000250.1:0-4963 GCA_044451485.1 Candidatus Eiseniibacteriota bacterium
CGATGTCCGCCGCGCGGCGCGCTGCGCGATCTGGCTCGTGTTCCAGCTCCAGGGCCGGGGTGACCGTGCCCAGGCCGGGGGCTGGCTCGCCCGCGCCCGGCGACTGCTCGAGAACTGCGACGAGGACTGCGTCGAGCGCGGCTACCTGATGCTCCCCGAGGCCATCGTGTCGGTGCACACGGGGGACACCGAGCGGGCGTACGCGGCGTTCGTCGAGGCCGGAAACATCGGCGCCCGCTTCGCCGACCGTGATCTGATGGCCATGGCGCTCAACGGGCAGGGCCGGGCGTTGATCCGCCGCGGCGAGCCCGGCCGCGGTGTCGCGCTGCTCGACGAGGCGATGATCGCGGTCACCAGCGGGGAGGTCTCGCCCGTGTACGCCGGCGGTGTCTACTGCAGCCTTCTCGAGGGCTGCGAGGAGCTGCTCGACGTGCGCCGCGCCACCGAGTGGACGGCGGCACTCGATCAGTGGTGCGCCGCGCAACCCGACCTCGTGCCATACCGTGGTCACTGTCTGTTGCGACGCGCTGAGATCCTGCAGCTGCACGGCGCCTGGGCCGACGCCCTCGAGGAGGCGGGACGGGCGCGCGAGCGGTTGTCGCAACCCGAGCCGCGGGCGCCGGTGGGTGGGGCGTTCTACCGGATCGCGGAGCTGCATCGGCTGCGTGGCGATTTCGCCGCGGCCGAGGAGGCCTATCGCGTCGCGAGCCGGTGGGAGCGTCTGCCCCACCCGGGGCTGGCGCTGTTGCGTCTGGCCCAGGGGCAGACGGCCGCGGCCCTCACCACCATCCGTGGCGTTGCCGACGAGGTGCGGGACGCGGGTCGGCGCGCGCGGGCGCTCGACGCGCTGGTCGAGATCGCGCTGGCGGCCGGCGAGGTGCCGGCCGCCCAGGACGCCGCCGACGAATTGGCCGTGATCGCCGCTCGGCTCGACGCACCGTGGCCACGCGCGCTGGCGGCGCAGGTGAGTGGCGCGGTGCGGCTGGCGGGCGGAGACGCGCGTGGCGCGCTCGACCCGCTGCGAACCGCGTGGGGCCTGTGGCGCGAGCTCGAGGCCCCGTACGAGGCGGCGCGTGTCAGGGTGTCGATCGCGCTCGCGTGCCGGATCCAGGGCGACCACGAAGCGGCCGACCTCGAGCTGGAAGCGGCGCTCGGCGTGTTCCAGAGTCTGGGCGCGGCCCCCGATGCCGCCCGAGTGGAGACCCTGGCCCGCCCGACACCGGCACGCGACACCGGCCCGCTCACCGCGCGCGAGGTCCAGGTGCTGAGCCTGGTCGCGTCCGGGATGACCAACCGGGAGATCGCCGGCAGGCTCGGGATCAGCGAGAAGACCGTCGCCCGCCACCTCAGCAACATCTTCATCAAGCTCGACTTGCCGTCGCGCGCGGCCGCCACGGCCTACGCCTACCGGCACGATCTGGTCTGAGCCCCCTCTACATCGAATTACCCATCCGCCGCCCCGTGACGAATTGGGTGCTTCGCCCGATGCGGACGATGCCGGCGCCCTCCTATGTTCGAGCCCTTCGACCGGCCACGCGAGACACACTCTTTCCGAGAGGTGGATGATGAGCGAACGCAACACGACCCATGTCCAGACGGTGGTGATCGGTGGCGGTCAGGCGGGGCTCTCGGTCGGATATCACCTGGCGCGCCGCAAGCTCCCGTTCGTGATCCTCGACGCCAGCGAGCGGATCGGCGACGCATGGCGCATGCGCTGGGACTCGCTGCGGCTGTTCACGCCGGCGCGTTACGCCGGGCTCGCGGGCATGCGCTTCCCCGGACGCGGTGACACCTTCCCGACCAAGCAGCAGATGGCCGACTATCTCGAGACGTATGCGAGACACTTCGAGCTGCCGGTGCGCTCGAGTGTGCGGGTCGACCGGCTGGCGAGACGGGGCGACGGCTTCGTGGTGACCGCGGGTGACCAGCGCTACGAATGCGAGAACGTGGTGGTGGCGATGGCGGATCACCAGGTCCCGCGTGTGCCCTCGTTCGCGTCAGGGCTCGACCCCGGCATCGTCCAGCTCCATTCGCACGCGTATCGCAACCCGACCCAGCTCGCCCCGGGCGACGTGCTGGTGGTGGGTGTGGGCAACTCGGGAGCCGACATCGCGCTCGAGGTGGCCCGCACCCACCGCACGTGGCTGTCGGGGAGAGAGAGCGGGCAGGTCCCGTTCGCGATCGAGAGCCCGATCGCGCGACACGTGCTGGTGCGTCTCGTGCGGGCGCTCGGACACCACGTGCTGAACACGAGCACCCCGATCGGGCGCCGGCTCCGGCCGACCCTGCTCCGGCGCGCGGCACCCCTGGTGCGGGTGAAGATCCGCGACCTGCGCGACGCCGGTGTCGAGCGGGTGTCGAGGGTGGTCGGCGTGCGCGACGGCCGTCCACGACTCGCCGACGATCGCACGCTCGACGTGGCCAACGTGATCTGGTGCACCGGATACGAGCCCGGCTTCACCTGGATCGACATGCCGGTCTTCGACGACGGAGGCCTGCCGAGATACGAGCGAGGGGTGGTTGCCGAGGCGCGGGGTCTGTTCTTCGTCGGGCTCCACTTCCTGTACGCGATGACCTCGGACACGCTGTTCGGAATCGATCGCGACGCGCGTCACGTGACCCGGGAGCTGGCCAGGCGGGTGCGCTTCATGCGCGAGACCGGCGCGGATCACGGCGCGCGCTCGTCCACCGGCACCACCGGGCCACGCCCGCTCAGCGATAGAGCAGCTTGAGCCGCCCCCAGTCGCGCTGGAGCGTCGGGGTGGGCCGCTCACAGCCGTGACCGAAATGGGTGCGAAGGATCGCGAGATCGGCGGTGGTCACCACGCCGTCACCGTCGAGGTCCGCCGAGAGATCGCCACTCCCGAGCTTCGCGGTCAAGATGGCTTCATCCGCGGCGTCGACGACGAGGTCACCGTTCTGGTCCGGCGAGCTCAGGAAGCGCCGCCCAAACGGGACACCGTCGATGCTCAACGCCACCGTGCTGTCGGTGGTGATCCCGCCCGCCTTCAAGGCGAAGGTCGCCAGACCGTGGACATCCGAGTACACCGAGGGCTGGCAGGGCGTGGCGAACGAGAGGTCGACGGGCTGACCCCCAGGACACAGGACCGGACCACTCGAGGCACAGAAGTCGACCACGAGCCGCGCGTTCGCCATCGGCGAGGTGCCACGACGGGGAATGACATGAAAGGCGATGTCCCCGGCTGGGCACAGCACGAGACGCGGGTCGATGGTCGAGAACCATGGGAAGGCCGGACCGGCGAGCGCGCTCGCGCCGGTCGCCAGCGACAGCACGACGCACCCGATGACGACACGAAGCGGGGTCATGCCGTCCGTACCCTGACCGGATGGGCGTGGTTCCAGACGACCCGATCGGTAGGATGAGTGGCGCGACGGGTTCAACGTGTCGGCCGAGCCCCGGCCGGGCTACGCCACCGGCAGGAGCAACGAGAAGGTCGAGCCCTGACCCGCGGCGCTCTTCACGCCCAGACGACCCGCCATGCGCTCCGCCAACTCGCGGGAGAGCGCCAGACCCATCCCCAGCCCGCCCACCGTCCGGGTCGCCGAGCCGTCCCCCTGCTCGAACGAGTTGAACACGGCGTGGATGCGCTCGGCCGGGATGCCTGGTCCGTCGTCCTCGAACTCGACACGCACCCATCGCTGACCACCGTCGGTCAGCGTCCCGGCGCGAAGCCGCAGGTGCGCGCCACTGGGTGTGAACTTGAGCGCGTTCTCCAGCAGTTGGTCCAGGATCTGCACCACGCGCTGGCGGTCACAACGCGCGTGTGGCAGATCGTCCGCGCAGGTCAGACTGAGATCGCGCAGTCCGGCCATGACGTCCGCGCGGCGTTGCTGACAGAAGCTCCGCAACAGCAGGGCGACGTCCTCCTCGGCCAGCTCGACGGTGAGCTGCGCGTTCATCGCGTTCGAGAAGGTGAGCAGCTTCTCGAGCAGCCCATTGAGGTGACGCGCGCGCGTCAGGGCCGTGCCCAGCATCGACTGCAGACGCTCGTCCCCGGTGCCCGCGTCGACCACGCATTCGAGCGTGGCCATGATCACCGCCAGCGGGGTGCGAAGCTCGTGGTTCACATTGCGAACGAACTCGGACTTCAGCGTGTCGAGCTCCTGCAGGTGGAAGTTGCTCGCCCGCAGCTCGCGGTTCGTCTGGCGCATCTGGTTGTGCAGCCGGGTGTTCTGGAGCGTCACCGCGACCATCCCCAGCGCCGCCTGAAGCACCTGCACGTCGGCCTCGGAGTAGGGGGCCGCCGACAGCTTGGACCCCAGCGACAGCCAGCCGAGGATCTGCTTCTGTGAGACCAGAGGCGCGAACAGCTGCAGATCGGCTCGCCGGACCGCCTCGACATCCCCGCCCTCGAGACGGTCCCCGAGCTCGGCGAGCGTGATCGGCGACGGGCTCCGCTCGAAATGCCGCATCAGCACCGGCATGGAGACCTCACCGGCGCGCTTGGTGTCGGCGCGCTCGAATCCGTGACAGCGGATCATCACCGGTGTGGACGCCGCGTCCTCCGGCAGCAGCCACAGCGCCGCACGTCCGGTCCCGAGCTGCCCCATGAGATTGAACATCAGAAGATCGGCGGTCTGGTGGAGATCGAGCGACACGGTCAGCTCGCGTCCCAGCTCGAGCAGCGAGCGAAGCGAATGCTCGATCCGCGCCAGATCGGAACCCGGTGCGAGGGCGTGCGACGGGTGGACGATTCGCAGCTCGGGCCGGGACGCGGGCTCGCTAGCCATTCGTCCCGTCCCGGAGCTTCTCGAGCGCGGCCTGGTCGCTCGCGTCGATGCCGAGGAAGCGATCGAGGTTGAGCAGCCGGACCACGGCGTCCACGGGTGGCGAGATCGCCGCCAGCCGCAGCGTTCCCGGACCGCGCCGGAACTCCTCCACCAGCGCGAGCAGCGCGCCGATCCCGCTCGAGGCGATGAACGACACGCCCGACAGATTGAG
>JBIOKD010000251.1:0-4945 GCA_044451485.1 Candidatus Eiseniibacteriota bacterium
ACCAGACCGAGCAGAACGGAGGCCGCGGACGGGGCGCCCCTGCCGCCGTTGCCGCGGTGTACCGTCACACTGATGCCCGCCTGGGCTTCGGGCGTGGCCGGACGACCGGATGCCACGGTGGCACGACCCCTAGCCAACTGCCGACGCCTCCCTGTGTTCGCGCGCGCCCGCGAGTCCGCTCTCGAGCGCGTCGGCGAACTCGCGGTCGAAGCGCTCGGCCGAGAACGGCGTCGCGAGACGGCGCAGCTCGTCCGGATCGAAGCGCTCGCGCTCGAACGTCTCGATCGCGCTCTTCAGTCCCTCCACGGTCTGGGTGCCGAACAGCACCCCGCCCGGGACCCGCGCCACGCCACCGGACCGCACCCGCGCGCGGTCGGTCTCGGTGGCGCCACGCCCCACCGTCTCGAGCGCACCGCCGCGACCGTAGGCGATGACCGGACACCCACACGCCATGGCCTCGACCGGCATGATCCCGAAGTCCTCCTCGCCCGGGAACAGCAGCGCGCGTGTGTGTGTGAGGAGGGCGGTGAGCGTGTCGTCCTCGACCCACCCCGCGAAACGCACGTCGGGTCCGGCGAGCCGGCGCAGCCGGATCTCCTCCTGCCCGCTCCCGGCCACGGTGAGCGCGCGTCCGAGCCCGGCGCACGCCGCGAGTGCCAGGTCGGAGCGCTTGTACGGCGCGAACGCGCCGGCGAGCAGATAGCCCTCGCGTGGGCCCCCGCGCTCGCCGCCCGCCGGCGCGGGGCCGCCGGCGCGCGCGACCGGTGGATAGACGACCCGGGCCTCGCGACCCCAGTGCCGGCGGATGCGATCGGCCACGTGCCGGGAGTTGGCCAGCAGCGCGCTGGGGCGGCCGCTGGTGGCCACGTCCCAGGCGCGGAGTCCGGCGCAGATCCGACGCACCGCCCCGTCGAGTGGCCACGGAAAGCGGCCGGGTGGAAAGTACTGCTCCTCGAGCTCCCACACGTAGCGCATCGGGGTGTGTATGTAGCTCAGATGGAACGCGTCGGGACGGGTGCGCACCGCCTTGGCGGCGGCGTGGCTGGTGGATAGCACGAGATCGAACGCCGACAGGTCGAACGACTCGATCGCCGCCGGATAGAGCGGCAGCAGCCAGCGGTAGCGACGCTCGGCGTCCGGCAGACGCTGCAGGAACGAGGTGTGGATCGGATGGGTCTCGAGCTCCGCGGTGATCGAGCCCCGTCGCCACACCATCGTGAAGATCGGCGCGTCGGGGAAGCGGCGCGCGATGCGTTCGAGCACGCGTTCACCGCCACGCATGCCGGTGAGCCAGTCGTGCACCAGCGCGGTCTTCACGATCCGTCCCAGAGCCGCGCCACCCACGCGATCCCGACCAGCGTGTAGAGCTGGTGCAGCAGCTCCTCGTCGCCGAAATTCCACTCGAACATACCGGCGGCGAGGAACCCCGCCAGACCCGCCACCACGCCGAGCCGTACCCCCGCCGCGACACCGCCCCGCGCGAGCTGCGCGCGCAGACTCACCACCGCGGTCCGCACCAGCGAGGCGTAGAGCCACATGAACGCGACGAGCCCGACCACACCGGCCGCAGCCAGGATCATGATCACCACGTTGTGCAAGTGCCCCACCGCCTCCTGGGCCTCGGGCGACTTGTAGACCGCGTAGAGCGGATGCAGGTCCTGGAGACCGACACCGGTCACCGGATGATCGCGGAACATGCGGAGTCCGGCGCCCCACATGAGCCAGCGCTCCCGGTTCCATGGATGGGTGGGGTCGAACATGCTGTCCAGCCGCTCGCGATAGGCGCCGGGGGCGAACACGAACGCCAGCGCCACCAGCACCGCGAGCCCGATCAACCAGCGTGGCCGTCGGGCTCCGAGGAGCACCAGCAGCGACACGACGAAGCCGATCCACGAACTGCGTGTGAAGGTGGAGGCCAGCGCCACCACCCCCACCACCGCCAGCGCCAGCGCCGACCACCGCCAGCGCGGCTCGCGTGCGCACAGGGCCACACCGGCGGCGACCGGGAGGACCAGCAGGAGCTGACCCGCGAAGGTCATGTAGTGCCCGACCAGACCGGAGTCACGGGCCTCGAAGCTGGCCCCGCGCATCGCCCATCCGGCCAGCCCCAGCAGCGCGACCACGCCGGCGGCGCCGAACAGCACCGCCACCGCGCGACGGCCCCGGCGGGGGTCGGCGGTGTGTGACGCCGCGACGGTCACGATCGCCGGCATCAGACCCTTCACCACCCGTGGGAAGCTCCCCGCCGGATCGAGCGAGAAGATCGAGGCGACGATCAGCGCCATGAGCCACGCGAGCCCGGGCAGCAGCACCGGCGTGCGCACCCATCCACCCCGTTGCCGCCACCACCACGCCAGGGTGAGTGCCAGACACAACCCGCCGGCGATCTCCATCGGCGCGATCGAGGTGGCGAGTGCGGCGACGTAGAGGAGGAAGCTCGCGTGCGCCGCCGCGCCGATCGGATCGGGTCGCGAGGACGCGACCGCGGTGTCGGCGGCGGCCGCGGTCACGATCGCTCCGGGTCCACGGGTGCGACCCGGCGGCGCTCGAGACCAGCCAGGAAGCGCCGGTCCTCGCGGCTCAGATCGGCGTGCTCGAGAAGATCCGGACGCCGCTCGAAGGTGCGTCGCAGCGACTCCTCGCGGCGGTGACGCGCGATCTCGGCGTGGTGCCCCGACAGCAACACCGGTGGCACCGTCCAGCCGTGGTAGTCGGCCGGTCGTGTGTAGTACGCACAGTCGAGCAGACCCGAGTGGAACGAATCGCTCTCCACCGAATCGAAGTCCCCCACCACCCCCGGCAGCAGGCGGGCCACCGCGTCCACCACGCACAGCGCCGCCGGCTCGCCGCCGGCGAGCACGAAGTCGCCGATCGACAGCTCCTCGTCGACCAGCCGCTCGCTCACCCGCTCGTCGACGCCCTTGTAACGGCCACACAGGAGCACGAGGTGGTCGAGCCCGTGGTACTCGAGCGCCACGTCCTGGGTGAAGCGGCGACCCTGCGGCGAGAACAGCACCACCCGCTCGCTACCCGGGCGGGTGGCGCGGTCGGACAGACCCAGGGTGCCCAGAGCCCGGTCGATGGGCTCGATCTTCATGATCATGCCCACACCACCCCCGAACGGATAGTCGTCGGTGGTGCGATGCGGATCGTCGGTGAAGTCGCGGAGGTTCACGACGTCGACCACGAGCCGCCCCTTCTCCCGCGCGGCGCGGATCATGCCCTCGGCCAGGACCGCCGGGAACAGGTCCGGGAAGATGGTCAGGATCGAGATCCTCATAGCTCCTCGAGCCCCGGTGGCAACGCCACCGTGATGCGTCCGGCGGCCAGGTCGACACGACGCAGCATCTCCGGCACTCCCGGCACCAGCAACTCGCGCCCGTCCACTCCGGCGATCACGTACAGCGGCTGCGCGCCGTGCGTGGCGATCTCACGCAGCGTCCCCAGTACGCGTCCGTCCGGGGTCTCGACGGTGAGCCCGATCAGCTGGTGGGTATAGGCGACACCCGGACCGGGATCGGGCAGCGCGGTCTCCTCGGCCCACAGCTCGCCGAGTGTCAGCGACGCCACCGCTTCACGGGTGCGATAGCCGTCGAAACCCACCAGGAGACGGTCGTGTGTCGCGCGCACCCCACGCAGCGTGAGGGTCTTCTCCGCGCCGTCGCGGGCGCGGAGCCGGAAGTGGCGCACCCCCTCGAGCTCCGCCGGGGTGAGCGCCGCGCGGTCGAGATAGATCTCGCCGGTGACGCCGTGTGGCCGGCCGAAGGTTCCGATCAGCACCAGGGACATGACTCGATCCACCCCGCCGGCGGCGTGCATCCGATGCGCGCCCGGTGGCGTGCCGCTCAGTCGGCGATCTCGATATCGGCGGCGCGCTTGTGCCTTCCGGCCGCCGCCGACAGGGCCAGGCGAAGCGAACGGGCGGTGCGACCCTGCTTGCCGATGACGTGCCCGATGTCCCGCGCGTGCACCGAAAGCTCGAACACCGCGTCCTCGCCCGGCTCGATCACCGCGACCGAGACCGACTCCGGGTGATCGACGATGCCACGTGCCATGTGCGCCACCAGGTCCCGCAACGCGAAGTCGATGTCGTCGGGCTCGCGACGCTCGCGTGGCGCGCGGGGTTTCGGGGCGCCTAGGACCTCGTGCTGGGGAGGGGCGCTGCTCCGCTCGGCACGGACGATAGGCGGAACCCCGCCCACGAGAGCGTCAGGATCCACAGGCCCGACACCAGGAGTGTCGGAAGCGGCCGATTCAGGCTTTGGACCACGAGACCGCTTGCGCAGAGGGCGGCCGTACTGCACCACACCAGGATCACGGTTCGATTCGGACATGAGAGCACTCTCGCGAGACGGTGGTTGCTGTGATCCTTCCCGCCCTGGCTGACCTTCCGGCCCTCGCGCAGACGGTTGGACACCACGAAGATGAGATCGAACGCCGGATAGACCAGACCGAACAACGGACCCACCCGGCCCCAGCCGGGTGACGCGGCCGTGTACACCAGCGCCGTCGAAGCCCCGAGACTATAGCCCAGAAGCAGACTCCCCGCGTCCCCCAGGAAGATGCGGGCGCGCGGGAAGTTGAACGGCAGGAAGCCCGCGCACGCGCCCGCCACCGCGAGCTGCATCGCGGCCAGACCCCACAGACCGGACCGCATGGCGTGCAGGGCGTGGAAGACCAGCGTGAGACCCACGATCCCGCCCACCATGCCATTCATGTTGTCGAGGAAGTTGATCGCGTTCATGAGGCTGACCAGCCCGAACAACGCGATCGCCACCTCGAGCCAGACCGGGAGACCCAGATCCGGCACCGTCCCGGCGGCCAGGAGCAGGGAGGCCGCCAGCAGCTGGCCGGTGAGCTTGAGCGGCACCCCCATGCCCCGCCGGTCGTCCCAGAGACCCCAGACCAGCGCCACGGTGGCGCCCGCCACGACCAGCAGACCTCG
>JBIOKD010000252.1:0-4880 GCA_044451485.1 Candidatus Eiseniibacteriota bacterium
CGCCTGCTCGAAGATGGTGGGATTGGAGGTCACGCCCACCACGCCCTGGTTCTTCACCAGCGCGTCGAATTCGCCCGACACGAGATGGCCCCGGCGGATGAAATCGAGCCACACGCTCTGGCCCAGGTCGAGCAGCTGTTCCGCACGACTCTTCATGTTCGGTCGTCCTTTCTTCGCGGCGCGCGCGGTCGCCCGCGGCGTCCGGTGGCTGCGGGCCATGGGTCGGACCGGTCGTGATCGGGGCGGATGGTCGAGATCAAAGATGCGGCTCGCGGACGCGCGACGCAAGTCGGGCCGGGGTGGGGGTGTCGGGCTGGTCAGATCCCGGCGCCGGCGCCCGGACCGAGTGCCACCGTGGCCGCTCCCCACATGGCGCAGCGATCCTCGAGCACCACCGCGACCGGTATGCGTTGCAGCACCGGTGACAAGCGTCCCTTGGCCGCGAATGCGGCGACGAAGCCACCCGCCTCCAGCACCGGCAGCAGACGGGGCGCGATGCCGCCACCGACGAAGACGCCCCCGATCGCGAGTGTCTTCAAGGCCAGGTTCCCCGCCTCGGCGCCGTAGATCGAGACGAAGCGCTCGACCACGAGACGCGCCCGCTCGCACGAGCCGTCGAGCGCCGCGGCGGTGAGGAGCGGCGCCGGGTCGGCGGCGCCGTCGAACGCGCTCTCGAACCCCGGGGGTGCCGCGCCGCGGCCGGTGTCGCGGTAGAAGCGGTACAGCTCCGCCAGCCCTGCCCCCGACAACACGCGCTCGTAGCTCACCCGGGGGTGCCGTGTTCGCTGCCAGATCAGGAGCTCGTCCTCGAGCGGATCGCGGGGGGCGAAATCGACGTGCCCACCCTCGCTCGGCAGGGTGCGCCACACGCCTCCCTCGGGAACGAGGATGCATTCGCCGAGACCGGTGCCGGCCGCGATCAGCGCCCCGGTGCCCGGGCCGGCCGGCCCGGGCTGGAGCAGCGCCAGCTCGGTGGCGGCGAGCACCGGGAGCCCGAGCCCGGTCGCGGCCAGATCGTTGAGCAGCGTCACCTGGCCGCCGATCGCGGCGGCGAGCGTGGCCGCGTCCACGTGCCAGGCCAGGTTGGTGGCGTCGACGCGCCCATCGACCACCGGCCCGGCGATGCCGAACGCGGCGTGTGTGGGTCGCTCGAGACCGGTGAGGAAGGAGGTGACCAGCGCCTCGAGG
The DNA here is from genome assembly GCA_044451485.1 of Candidatus Eiseniibacteriota bacterium. Taxonomy (GTDB): domain Bacteria; phylum Eisenbacteria; class RBG-16-71-46; order RBG-16-71-46; family RBG-16-71-46; genus JBIOKD01. The sequence goes on from JBIOKD010000252.1 coordinate 1,189, forward strand.
GACGGGTAATCTCGGCTGACGAAGCGCTGCTCGCGCCGCGGCGCACGAGCGGGGGAACCCGGCTCGTAGAGTGCGAGACGTGTCTTCGTACCGCCGATGTCACCGGCCAGGATCACGCCGCGCATCGTACACCAGGCACGCCGCATCCCAGATCGTATGCCCCGGACGCAAACGAGATCGACGACCATGGACACCACACGCCCGCTGCCCGAGCTCACCCACGACGAGCTGCGCCGTTACCATCGCCACCTGATCCTCCCCGAGGTGGGCGAAGCCGGACAGCGCCGTCTCAAGAACGGGCGCGTCCTGATCATCGGCGCGGGTGGTCTCGGCTCCCCGGCGGCGCTCTACCTGGCCGCCGCCGGGGTGGGGCGCATCGGGCTCGCCGACTTCGACGTGGTGGACGCCACCAACCTCCAGCGCCAGATCCTGCACGGCACGGCGAGCGTGGGGCGCAGCAAGCTCGCCTCGGCCGCGGAGCGTCTCGCCGATCTCAATCCGCTGGTGGAGATCGTCCGACACGAGACCCGTCTGACCCGCGACAACGCGCTCGAGGTGCTCGCCGGGTACGACGTGGTGCTGGACGGCGCCGACAACTTCCCGACCCGCTACCTGGTCAACGATGCCTGCGCGATGCTGGGCAAGCCGAACGTCCACGGCAGCATCTTCCGCTTCGAGGGCCAGGCCAGCGTGTTCGACGCCGCGCGCGGACCATGCTATCGGTGTCTGTACCCGGAGCCGCCGCCACCCGGGTTGGTGCCGTCGTGCGCCGAGGGCGGTGTGCTCGGCGTGCTGCCGGGGGTGATCGGAACCGTACAGGCGATCGAGGCGGTGAAGCTGGTGCTGGGCATCGGCGAGCCGCTGATCGGTCGTCTGCTGGTGTTCGACGCGCTGGCGATGGAGTTCCGTGAGCTGGCGCTGCGGAAGGATCCGGACTGTCCGCTCTGTGGCACGCACCCGACGGTGCACGAGCTGGTGGACTACGAATCCTGGTGTGGGACGGTGCCCGCGCCCGAGGAGGGAACGACGATCGATCTCACGGTCAAGGACCTGGCGGCCGCCCGCGCGCGGGGCGACGATCTCGTGCTGGTGGACGTGCGCGAGCCGCACGAGTGGGCCCTCTGTCATCTCGAGGGCGCGATCCACATCCCGCTGCGCGCGCTGCCCGACCGGCTCGCCGAGCTCGACCGGAAGCGCCCGCTGGTGCTGTACTGTCACCACGGCAACCGCAGCCGGGTCGCCCTCGAGTACCTGAGTGGCCAGGGCTACACCCGGCTGCGTAACCTGCGTGGCGGCATCGAGGCGTGGTCCCGCGAGGTGGACCCCTCGGTGCCGCGCTACTGATCGGCCGCGACACGGCGGGAGGCCGTCCGATGGGGATCACGAGCCGGGACAAGACACCCAGGGCGCGTGTCGTCGTCGCGTTCAGCGCGCTCCTCGCGGTGATGACGGTGGTGCTGGCGGCGATCGGATGCGCCACCAACCCGGTCACCGGTCGGCACGAGCTGAGTCTGGTGTCCTCCGACGAGGAGGCGCGCATCGGCCGTGAAGGCATGGGCGCGGTGGTCGCCGAATACGGCGTCTACGACGACACACGGCTCAAGGCGTACGTCGACAGCGTCGGTCACCGGCTGGCGGCGGTGTCTCATCTGCCACAGCTCGAGTGGCACTTCACGCTGCTCGACGATCCGACGGTGAACGCGTTCGCGATGCCCGGTGGCTACATCTACATCACCCGCGGGATCCTCGCGCATCTCAACTCCGAGGCGCAGCTCGCCGGGGTGATGGGTCACGAGATCGGCCACGTCACGGCGAGGCACGCGGCGCGTCAGATGACCCAGCAGCAGCTCGCGGGTCTCGGTCTCGGACTCGCGCAGGCGTTCTCGACCACCTTCCGCCAGTACAGCCCCGCGGCGCAGCAGGCGCTCGGGCTGCTCATGCTCAAGTACAGCCGCGACGACGAGACCCAGGCCGACGAGCTCGGTGTGGAATACGCGACCAAGGCCGGGTGGGACCCGCGGGTGATCCCGTCGACCTACGAGATGCTGGGCCGGATCAGCGACAAGTCGGGACAACGTCTGCCCGGATACCTGTCCACCCATCCCGATCCCGGTGACCGCCAGACCCGCACCACGCAACTCTCCGCGGCCGCCGCCGCCGGCAAGACCGGATTGATCGTGAACGGGCGCTCGTATCTCGAGCGGTTGGACGGTCTCGTGTTCGGAAACGATCCGCGCAACGGCTACATCGACGGCGACGTGCTGGTCGAGCCACGCAACGGATTCGAGCTCCGGCTGCCGCCGGGCTGGAAGCGGCAGAGCACGCAGCAATCGCTGATGTCGGCCAACCCCGCGCAGACCGCCGGCTTCGAGGCGAGTCTGGGCGTGGGCGACAACCGCTCCCCGGGCGAGCGGATCGCGGCGCTGCAACAGGCCGGACGCATCAGCGCGGCGTCGGGTCGTGACGAAACGTTGGGCGGGTACGCGGCGTGGGTCGGCGCGGTGATCGTGCCCGGTGACGCGGGTCCGGAGCGGATGCTGGTCACGCTGGCGCGTCTTTCGGACACCTCCATGCTCCAGATCACCGGACGCTCGGCAGCCGCGGACGACGACGACGAGCGGGCGATCCTGACGTGCATGCGGAGCGTGCGCCCGATCGAGTCGGCGCACGCGCACCCGGAGGTGATGCGGGTCGCGGTGCCGAAGGTCACCTCGGCGGGGAGCTTCCAGAGCGTGGTCGGCGGGCTCGGAACCCAGGCCATCGACCTCGACGACACCGCCATCCTCAACGACCGCTACCCGGATCAGCCGGTGTTGGCGGGGGAGCTCATCAAAGTCGTCCGCAAGCACTAGGGGGCCCGCCGCGGAACTAGGAAGCCGCCACGATCTCTCCGGCGCGCGTCTCGAGCTCGATGCGATCCATGATCCCGGCCCGGCGCATCCAGTCACGATACCGTTCCGCCCCGGCCTTTCCGAGCGCCTCGGATTCCCACTCCGCCACCGCGACCGTGGTGGAGGCGTCCGCACGCATCAGCCGATAGCGGATGAACCCCGGCTGTGCTTGAAACACGGCCACGCCATCGGTGTCGATTTGTCGGAAGCATTGCTCGGCCTCTGACGAGTCGAGATCGATGTTCCAGTGGGCGATGGACACGCGCAGATACCGGCCCGCGACTGGTTGTGCTTCCACGTTTGCACCTCCCGGACGCGCCGCGGAGTCCCGCTCGGGGAGAGGCGGCCGAATCAGGACTTGCGATTGGGTTGGATGAGAAGTGAGACCCGAAACCGCCGCCGACGGACCGGCTTTATCATCTTACGGCTTACGGCGGACCCCCTACCGGCGGGTCGATCCCATGAGTCGCCCGTCCCGCACGTGGCGCTTCCCTCGCGTCTTGCGCTCGGGCAACCCCGGCAGGACCCGATCCGGACCCCAGGAACGGTGCCGACCCACTTGGATTCTGGCGGCCGATCGCCCGGTCCGGTGTCGAATTCGGGGGCCCATGCGCCCTCCGGCGACCCCCCTCGACCGGTGCCATTTCGGGGGGTGTTCCGCGGGCGTAGCCGGTTGGCGCCGTGTCTCTTGGCCACGGTATGTGCACGCTTTCACAATGACGTTGACAGCACCATGACCAACCATTAGGGTCCGCAGCCGACCATGAAGAGAGCGCTCGCCCTCGCCATCATCGTCGTGGC
>JBIOKD010000253.1:0-4842 GCA_044451485.1 Candidatus Eiseniibacteriota bacterium
AACCCGATCGCCAGGGCGTCCCCCTGCCCGACGTCGAGCGCCACCAGCCACCAGCGATCGGACGGTGGCCGCATCGGCGGCACGGTGACCGCCATGAGCAGCGCGAGCAGAATGGCGAACGTGCCCAGACCACCGGCGAGCGAGCGCCACGCCGAGGGGCCGAAACGGCGTGTGTCGACCGTCTCGGGTGCCGCCGCAGCCCATGCGATCAGCACCGCACCGGTGCCCGCGAGCCAAGGCAGACCGGGCTCGTGACCACACGGAAGGAGCGGCAGCGGCGCCGAGGCGAAACGGGCCGCCACCCCACGCAGGAGCGCGGCCAGCCATTCGCACGCCGCGAGTGGCAGCGTGCCGCTGCCCGGGGCGAGCGCTTCGAGCACCGCCCCGAGCCATGCCGCCGCGAGCAGGATGCCGCTCACCGGGACCGCCAGCAGATTGGCGCCGAGGGTGGTCCAGGGCAGGGCGTGGAAGCGCGCCAGGAGCAGCGGCAGCGACGTCGTCTGGGCGGCGAGCGTGGGCACCAGCGCGCGGCCGAGCGCGCGCCACGCCGTCGGCGGTTGCGCGAGCAGCCGCCGGTCGAGCGCCCGTCCCACCGTCACCAGACCGGCGGTCGCGGCGCACGACAGCTGGAAGCCGAGATCGTCCGCCCATCCCGGCGCAATGCCGATTAGGATGAGCGCGGTGAGCGCGAGCGACTGCACCGGGTCGAGCGGGCGTCCCGCGAGCCGGGCGCCGGCGAGCAGCAGCTCGTTCCCGACCGCGCGCATGAGCGATGGCAGCGGTCCGGCGATGCCCGCGTAGACGAGGGCGCAGCCCGCCCCCGCCAGCGCCCGCACCGTGGGCCCGCCGCCCAGCATCGCGGCCAGCGCCCGGGCCACCGCCGCCAGCCATGCCACGTGCAGACCCGACAACGCGAGCAGATGAGTGAGACCGGCGTCCTGCAGCTCGCCGGTGAGCCATGGACTCACCGCGCTGCGGTCCCCGGTCACCAGCGGCGTCACCAGCTCGCGCGCCGGCGGGGTCAGGTGGGTCGCGAACACGGTCTCGATCGCGCGGCGCCAACGCGCCACCGTGGCACGTGGCCAACCGGCCGGCCCACGGGGCGGCGCGACCCGCGCCACGAGTGCGCGACCGGTGGCGCTCACCGCGTCGGGGCGGGCCGCGTCGCGGGCGGAGAACCCGCCGGGCACTCGCAGGGGCAGCGGCGGCTCGACCCGCGCGAGCGCCACCACCGTGTCCCCCCACTCCGCCGTGCAGCCCTCGGGCAGCAGCAGCCGGACGCGCGCGCCCGCCGGCATGCCGGCGGCGGGGCCCATGAGCGTGACGATCGCCATCGGCTCGCCCCCCTCACGCGCGGGGTGGGTCGCGACGCGGGCGCGGAGCCACACCGCCGGTGACGTGGCGTCATCCGCGAGCGGCGGTGTGCTCGCGTCGAGACGCCGCGTGGCGCCACCGCCCCGCGCGATGCCGAGCGCGAGCGCCACCACCAGCAGCGCCAGGGTTCCGACCCGGTCGTGCCGGCCACCGGCCCACGGCACCCACAGCGGCGCCGCCACCAGCGCCGGCAGTGCCAGAGCCGGATGCGACGCCCCGACACGCACCCCCGTCCATGCCGCCAGCGCCACGGCCACCGCGGAGCGACCGCCCATGAGCGGGGTGCTGGCGAGTCACGTGCCAGCGCTCACCGCGTGCCGACAACGGAGACCGCGGCGGAGCACGGTGGGCCGCCGTGGCGATCGCGGCCGCGCTCCGGGCTCCGACGGACCGCCGCGGGGCGACGATCGTGGCCGCCATCGACCCGGGTCGGCGCGTGAACGCCCCGGCCACGATGTGGCCAGGACGTTCACGTCATGGCATGTCGCGACGGACGCGCGATTAGTGCTTCGTCTTGTCCAGCGCCGCGTCCTGGAGCTCGGTGTAGAACTCGTCACCCTGGGCGGTGGTGATGCTCACGTACCACTGGGTCAGTCCCTGCGCGTCGAACGCACCCGCCGGGAAGGTGATCGCCCCGACCGCCGACAGCCGCGAATCCAGCCGGCTCAGCGGGTAGCGCTCCCAGGTCCCCTCGGAGCCACGCACGTGCAGCCACATCTCGCGCACGTCGGTGCTGGGGATGCCGTCGAGTGTCGCCGACACCACGACCGGCTCGCCCTCGGGGAATCGCGCCGGCGCATCCAGCTTGAAGCGCGGCGGCTCCGCCCCTCCGCCCAGGTCGAAGGTGGCGAAACGCTGGTTGCCACCCGGCAGGTCGATCATCTGCACCGCGGTGGTCTCGTTCTGCCACTCGACGCGCACGCTGTGGGGTCCGCGCGCGAGCTCGACCGTCTGTGGCGTCACGCCGTGCGGATGTCCATCGAGGAATACCTTGGCGCCCTTCAGCTCCCCGGTCTCACCGTCGACATGACCGATGGCGCGGACGACCAGCATCCCGGTGGATGGCGAGCTCACCGCGCGTGCCAGCACCTGCTGAGTCTCGCCCACCTTGACCTCGATGGTCTGCCCCCACGACGCCATGCCCGGACCGGAGAAGCGCACCTGGTGCGGTCCGGGGGCCAGGCTGTCGACCTTGAGGGGCGCGAAGCCGCGTGGCCGGTCGTCGATCGAGACCGCGATCACCGCGGTGGGATCGGGCGAAACCAGCTCGATGGCTCCCCACAGGGTGCCGTCCACCTTTCGCGTGTCGCCCTTCTTGCCATCGAGCGGATAGCCGACCTCGCCCCACTGCCCGAACGACAGCGTGACCACGTGATGTCCGGGCGACAGCTCGATCGTCGACGGCGTGCGCCGCTGGAGTTCCTGACCGTCCACCTTGATCCACGCACCGTCGGGCTGACTCGAGACCGTGACCGCGTAGTGCGGTCCGTGGAAGCCGAGGGTTTGCAGCAGCGCGCCCAAGGGCCCGCGCCGGGTCTCGCCCGGGTGCGCGGCGGGCCACTGCACGGCGCCCAGAAGCCAGCCGACCCCGAACAACACCGCCACCACCATGCCCGCCCACAACCAGCGCCGATCGAGACCCGGGCGGTCCTCGAGCTCGGCCGCCTCGGGCCACGCTGGATGGTGCGCGGGGATGGCGCGCCCGCGTCCCAGTGCCACCTCCGACTCCAGCGTCGCCGGCGTCTGCTCCGCCATGATCGGCTCGAATGGCTCGGCCGGCTCGGGTGCGGCCTCGGGTTCGCTCGCCTCCGGTGGTGGTGCGGGCGCGGCCGCTTCGGAGCCCTGCGCCGTGGCCGCCAGGTGCATCTCCTTCCATTCGTCGCGGCGTGCCGCCTCGAGCATGGCCATCTCGTCGGGCGAGCTCGCCGGCGCCCGCCCGGACGGAGACTCCACGTCGGCCGGCTTGATGAAGCGGGACACCCAGGCGCTCGCGTCGGCCGCCGGGATGACCGGAGACTCACCGGAGGTGGTGGTCTCTCCCTCACCGGGGGGCGTGCCCACGGACCCGGGCGTGACGCGAGGTGGAATCACCACGGGCCGATCCACCCCGACGCGCTCGATCACCAACGGCTCGGGCTCGACCGGGACGGCATCCGGCGGCGCACCCAGCGTGCGGGCGTGGATCTCGTGTCCGGATTCGGGCGTGTGCTCGCGCGGGCGCCGAAGCAGCAATCGCGCCGGTACCTCCATACGTGGTGGCGTGACCGGGGAAGGCGTCTGGGTGCTGCGCGCGGGGAAAGCGGGAGGCGGCGTGGCGGGTGGCGGAGTCTGCGCCGCGGGCGGAGCCGATGACGGCGCCGACGACGCGGCCGGCGCCTGCGTCACGGGTGGCGTCGCCTCGGGCTCGATCGCCCGTGGCTCGCTCGCCGGCGCCGGCCCCACGGTTTCAGTGCCGGTGATGGGCGGGATGTCCGCCGTTTGGGCGGTGAGCTCGGGTGACTCGGGAGTCGGGGGAACGCGCTCGGGAAGTCGCTCGAACACCCGATCGATCCGGGAATCGGCCTCGAGCCACCACGGCCGCACCCCGGCGGCCGACGTGCCCTGCGCATCGTCGCTCAGCGCCGCGGCGAGCGCGGCCGCGGTCGCGGCCAGCGCGTCCTCGAGGGATCGCGCCGCCGCCTCCGCGGCGGCCAACAACTGCGGGGTCTCCGTCTTCTCCGCGGCGTCCCCGGCTCCACGTTCGCCTTCCTCGCCGCTGCGGCCGCTGGCCAGAGCCGCTTCACGCTCGAGCCTCATGGCGATCTGCTCCGCCTGCGCCGGAGGATCCGCGACCGGCGGAATCGGCAGCGTCGCCGGCTCCGATTCGGCGCCCTCCCGGGGGTGACCGAGCCAGCCGAAGTTCTTCTGCAGCCATCTCGCGATCCCCGTCGACGGACGACCCGGCGGGAGATCGTTCAGGGGATGCCCCTCGGGCACCGCCATGGCCGCGTGGTCGGGAACCGGGATCGGATCGTGCGGCTCGATCGGCTCCAACGCCGCGACGTGAGATGCGGCCGCCGATGCCGACTCCGGGACGTACTCCTCAGACGCTTCATCGGGCCCGTGGCCCGACTCCGGCGTGACGGTGTCTCCCGGCGCGGATGCCCGCGTCAAACCATGGTCGGGGATCGGGACCGCCGCCGATTCCGGCCCGGGCGTGCCCGTGGGCGCCGGGGATCCCGCGTCGGTCCCGATCGCGGTGCCGGTGACGCCCGACCGGCGGACTTGCGACTCCGCGGCACCGCCGGCCCATTGCGCCTCGAGCACCATCATCGGTGAATCGGGCTCGAGAGGTCGCACACACCAGGTGAGACGAATCCCCACGTTCCGATCGATCGGGGCCCGGAAGGCGTGGGCTTCGCGACCGGTACTGTCGCGCACCAGGACCCAGCGGGTCGGGATCGCCTGGCCGTCGAGGGTCAGCTCGAC
>JBIOKD010000254.1:0-4840 GCA_044451485.1 Candidatus Eiseniibacteriota bacterium
GACCCGGCGCACGACACCACGTCCGTCGATCCGGTTTGCGCGCGTCTCGTACATCGGGCAGAGTGACCGCTCCCGTTTTCGACCCACCCGGCCGATCCACGCACGGACACCATGCAGATCGAGATCCTCACCATCGGGTACGAGGTGTTGTCGGGGCGCACGCTCGACACCAACGCCGCGTTCCTGGCCCGCGCGCTCGAGGAGGTGAGCGTGCAGGTGCTGTGGCACACCACGGTCGGCGACCACGCGCCGTCGATCTCGGCGGCGTTGCGTCTCGCGCTCGAGCGCGCCGACGGCGTGGTGGTGACCGGCGGGCTCGGCCCCACACCCGACGACATCACCCGCAAGGCGGTGGCGACACTGCTCCGGCGCCCGTTGCAGCTCGACGAGGGTGTTCTCACCGCGATCCGCGAGCGGGCGCGGCGCTTCCGACGCCGGCTGCCGCCTTCGATCGAGACCCAGGCGCTGATACCGCGTGGCGCCGAGATCTGGCCCAACCCGGTCGGCACCGCGCCCGGTCTGCTGATCGAGCAGAAGGGCAAGCCGGTGATCCTGCTGCCCGGCGTGCCCCAGGAGATGGAAGCGCTGGCGCACGAGTTCGCGATCCCCTACCTCAAGTCGAAGAGCGGGCGCTTCGTCGAGTCGTTCACGCTGCGCACCGCCGGCACGTTCGAGAGCCAGCTCCACGAGGCGATCGGCGATCTGCCACAGAAGTGGCCCAACGCCGCGCTCGCCTATCTGCCGAGCTACACCGGTGTCGATCTGCGGGTGACGGTGGCCGGCGGCGTCGAGGACGACGTGCGTGTCGTGACCGGCATGGCGTACGAGCAGCTCAAGCAGCGGGTCGGGAGCGTGGTGTACGCGGAGGGCACCACCGGCATGGAGGAGGTGGTGGGCGAGGCGCTGCACACGCTCGGCTGGCGCATCGCGGCCGCCGAGTCGTGCACCGGAGGTCTGCTGATGAAGCGGCTCACCGACGTGCCCGGTGCGTCGCACTGGGTGGAGCGTGGATTCGTCACGTACTCGAACGCCTCGAAGGTGGCGCTGGTGGGTGTGCCCGCAGCGCTCATCGACGCGCACGGCGCGGTGAGCGCTGCGGTCGCCGAGGCCATGGCGCGTGGGGCTCGCGTGGCCGCTGGTGTCGAGGTGGGGGTCGGGATCACCGGTATCGCCGGACCCGACGGCGGCAGCGAGCAGAAGCCGGTCGGCACGGTGTTCATCGCGATCTCGACCCCTGCGGTCGAGGCGGTGCGCGACTACCGCTTCGTCGGCGCGCGTGCGGTGGTGCGCGAACGGGCGGTGCAGGCGGCGCTCGACCTGGTGCGACGGGCGCTGGCTGGGTTACCACTCGAGGCGCGGTTGCGGTAGCCCCCAGGTCGCGAAGGCCTGCGCCCCGCGAGGACGGGTGCGCTAGCATGAGTGCATGCGCATCTTCGTCGCGGTCTTTCCGCCCGCCGCCACCCAGACGCTTGCCGCCGGGCTGATCGAGCGGCTGCGCCGGCCCGGCGACGGCGTCTCGTGGGTCAAGCCCGACAATCTTCACTACACGCTGCGCTTCCTGGGCGAGCTGGGCGAGGACGGCGCGCGGCGGGTGGGCGAATCGGCCGACGAAGCGGTGACTGGGCTCACGGCGTTCGAGGTGACGCTCGGCGGCACCGGTGGATTCCCACGCGCGAGGGGGGCACGGGTGATCTGGCTCGGGCTCACCGAGGGGACGGCGCCGTTCGTGGCACTCGGGAAACGGGTCGAGACCGCACTCGCGCGCCGTGGCTTCGAGCCCGAGCGGCGTGGCTTCACGCCGCATCTCACCCTGGGACGCGTGCGGGAGCCGTCCCGCGACTGGACCGACACGCTGGCCGCGCTGCCGTCGATCGCCGCCGACCCGGCGGCCCGCTTCAGCGTGGACGCGCTCGCCGTGGTCGAGAGCACCCTGTCGCCCAAGGGCTCGATCTATCGGGTGTGGAGGCGCGCCGAGCTGGCGCGCCAGGGCTGAGCGCCCGAGCGGTCACTTTGTGAAAACGAGCACAACTGGCCCCGGGGCGAGTTGTTTTCGAAACCAAGTTCAGGCGCGACCCATTCCACCGCGCTCCCGGAATCCGATCGAGCTTCGCTCACGCGCGCAATGCCGGGTGCGCGGCTCGTCGGCCGCACCGCGAAACCACAGCGCCTGGTGCGGGGGGGCGCCGCCCCCGGGGGACCCGCTCCGGCCCGCCGAAAATGCCGCTTGGCCCCGACTGCCCAAATGTGTAGTATGCCCCGGTACGGCGCCGGGCGCCGCTCTTGCGTCGGTACGGCGCGTCACGATGACGCCCCACCCGCAGCCCACGCCCCTGCGAAGGAGACGCAGCGCATGATTCCGATCAACCCGATGGCCAAGGAGAAGACGAAGGCCCTGGAGCTCGCCCTGCAGCAGATCGAGAAGCAGTTCGGCAAGGGCTCCATCATGAAGCTGGGCGAGGACAGCGCGAAGATCGCCATCGACGTCATCCCGACCGGCTCGATCGCCCTCGACGCGGCACTCGGCGTCGGCGGCGTGCCACGCGGCCGCGTGGTCGAGATCTACGGACCCGAGTCGAGCGGCAAGACCACGCTCGCCCTCACCATCATCGCCAACGCCCAACGCGCCGGCGGCAACGCGGTGTTCATCGACGCCGAGCACGCGCTCGACGCCGCCTACGCGCAGAAGCTCGGCGTCGACATCGCCAACCTGCACGTCGCCCAGCCCGACACCGGCGAGGAGGCGCTCGAGATCGCCGACCAGCTGGTGCGCTCGGGCGCGGTCGACGTGGTGGTGATCGACTCGGTGGCGGCACTGGTGCCACGCGCCGAGATCGAGGGCGAGATGGGCGACTCGCACGTCGGGCTCCAGGCGCGCCTCATGTCGCAGGCGCTGCGCAAGCTCACCGGCTCGATCAACAAGAGCAACACCACCGTCATCTTCATCAATCAGATCCGTATGCAGATCGGGGTGATGTTCGGGAATCCGGAGACCACCGCCGGCGGTCGCGCGCTCAAGTTCTACGCCTCGGTGCGGCTCGACATCCGCCGCATCCAGACGCTCAAGGAAGGCGACCAGGCGATCGGCAACCGCACCAAGGTGAAGGTGGTCAAGAACAAGGTCGCGGCACCGTTCCGCGAGGCCGAGTTCGACATCCTCTACAACGAGGGCATTTCGCGCGAGGGCGAGATCATCGATTTCGCGGTCGACAAGGGCGTGATCCAGAAGAGCGGCACGTGGCTGAGCTTCGGCGAGGAGCGCATCGGACAGGGGCGAGAGAACGCGCGTCTGTTCCTGAAGGAGCACGTTGACGTGCGCGCCCAGGTCGAGGCCAAGCTGCTGCCGATGCTCGGTCTCAAAGCGCCCGGCGCGCCGGCCGCGTCCAGCAACGGCGCCCAGGCGGCCCATGCCGCACCGGCCGCTCCGGCGACCGCGGCTTCCAAGACCGGCGCCCCGCCGGCGCCCGCCAAGCCACAACCGGTGCTGGCGGCGGACCGGAGGCGATAGGGCGCCCGTCACGCGATTCCCGAGAGGTGATGCGGCCGGCCCATGCGGGCCGGCCGCTCGTTCTTCACGACGGGCATCGGAGTGAAGTCGCGGCCTTCGGGCGACCGATAACTCTTGGGACCCGGCGCACCACGGGACCGGTCGCTTCCGGATCCCCACCCACCGCCACTCGAGGCTCCATGACCCAGCCCGACACCCGCCGACCGATTGCCCAGATCGTCGGCATTCCGATGAACGTGTTCATGTTCCTCTTCCTCATGATGATGGGGTGGGGGAGCGTGAGCGGGTTCCTCTCGCACCCGGTGCGGATTGGGGTGGTGGTGCTGCACCTGGTGATGATCCCGGTGATGACGTTCAGCACCTCGGGTCGCAGCCGGGGGCTCAAGCACACGCCCGATTGGAAGCCGTTCTTCCCGCTGCTGGTGTTCCACTCGCTGTTCACCGCGTTCGTGATGCCCTACATGGACGCGCGCAACATCGCGGTGCTGCCGGGTGGTGACGCGACCCGCTGGATCGGTTTCGCGCTGCTCGCGCTCGGCGTCGCGCTCCGGCTCGGACCAATGCTCGAGCTGGGGCGGCGCTTCGTCTCGGTGGTGGCGCTCCAGCCCGGGCACACGCTCCACACCGGCGGCTTCTATCGCTGGGTGCGACATCCGTCGTATCTCGGGATCCTGCTCATGGATCTGGGTTTCGCCGGTGTGTTCCGCAGCACCGTCGCGCTGGCGCTGATGCCGATCGTGTTCTGGATGTTCAAGCGCCGCATGGATGTGGAAGAGGGCTTCATGGTCGAGCAGTTCGGCGACGGCTATCGCGCCTACATGAGCCACACCGCGCGGCTGCTGCCCTCGCTCTACTAGGCCCCGTTTGAGAACGTACGGTGAGCGCGTTGCGGGCGCCGCCCGCAACCCGAAGGGCGAGGCCCGGAAGGGCCGCCGCCCCGGCCCCGCCGAATCCGTTGTGGCCCGCCCGGGTCGCTGGGGCTATGCTCGCTGCGACGCGCGGTCCGGCACGCCCTCCTCGCCGGCCGCCGTCGGAACGGAGGAGCGTATGCGCATCATCCCGCCATGGCTCCCGGCCGCAAGCCTCGCAGCCCTCGCGCTGGTGGCGTCCCCGGCGCGCGCCCAGGTGCTCGACCCGATTCAGTACCAACTGTCGCCGCTGTCGACCTTCGAGTACGGATGCTTTGGACCGTGTGCCTGCCCGATCATGTTCTCCGGTCCGATGAAGGGTGATTTCACCTTCTACAGGACCGGCATGGATCAGTGGTGGAGCTACTACGCGCTGCTCAACATCCGCTGGACCTACACCATCACCGACGGCGGTGGCACGCATACC
>JBIOKD010000255.1:0-4802 GCA_044451485.1 Candidatus Eiseniibacteriota bacterium
CGGCTCACGCTCTGACCGCCGATGTACTTGACCGCGTGTCCGAGGGCGATGCCGTACTGCACCAGCAGGTTGTCCATCGCCCGGCGCAGTGTCGCCAGCTCACCGTCGGCGCCGACGATGCGCTCCTCGAACTTCGGGTCCCTCCACAGCCGCGCCAGATAGGAGGTGCGCTCCTTGGCGAACATCAGCGGATCGGAGCCGAGATCGTAGATGTTGGTACGGGGATCGAGCGCGTCGGCCGGATAGGTGTCCTCGTCGGTCGAGTACTCGTGTCCGGGCTCGAGCGACTCGTTGGCGATCTTGGCCGCGAACGCGTGGTCCTGATCGGGGTCGGCGCTTCCCGACGGCGTATAGCCGTAGCGGATGGCCCAGATGTCCTCGGTGCCGGCCGTGGAGCTGAAGTACTCGCCCTGCTTCGCGTGATCGACCGCCACGTTGGGGGTCGGATAGTCCATCACCGAGGAGTAGAGACCATGCTCCTTCGTCCACGCCGCGTCGTCCAGCTTGTCCATCGGCGTGGAGGTGCTCGAGCGGAAGTTGTGACGCAGACCGAGCGTGTGGCCGACCTCGTGCATGACCGCCCAGGTCAGACAGTCCCCGATCCACTCGATCGGCACCGGCTCGCCCGGTGGCAGGGTGCCGTCCATGTGGAGCGCGACGTTCATGAGCGAGCCGCCGTCCATGAGTCCGAGACCGGCGTCACAGCGCTGCTCGAGCGGCAACCAGCTCGGGCCACCGACGAGGCTCGGGAAGATGGCCTCGGCCATCGCGTCGGGACCCGACCAGCGCCGATAGGTGTTTCGGAAGCCCTGCAGGAACGAGGCCTCGAACAGGATGTCGGCATCGAGGATCTCGCCGGTGCGGGGATCGATGCGTGACGGTCCGATCGCGCCGAAGCTCGGCACGCTCGAGGTGATCCAGCGGATCGTGCTGTAACGCACGTCCTCCGGATCCCAGGTCGAGTCGTCGGGGGCGTCCCTGGCCACGATCGCGTTCTTGAGTCCGGCGGCCTCGAACGCCTTCTGCCAGTTCTCGATCCCCTTCTTCACGTACGGCCGGTACTCCGCCGGAACGGTCTTGTCGATGTAGTACACGATCGGCTTCTTGACCTCGGAGACCGCCGCGGTGGGATCCATCTTCTCGAGCCGCCAGCGGTTCACGTAGCGCACGAAGAAGCTCTCGTTCTGGTCGCGGCCGAAGTCCTTCTTGACGGTGAGGAAGTAGCCCACCCGGTCGTCGGCCAGCCGCGGTGGCATCGGGTCGTCGGGCAGCTTCGAGAACGAGTAGTGGACCGACAGCGGGATGTAGCGCTCGTCGGGCACGGTCTCGAGCCCGAGACCGGTGCGGTCGTTCGGGGTGTAGGTGAGCAGCGTCTCGATCTCGAAGTTCTCGGGGAACACCTTGACGCTGGTCAGCGCCGAACGGTCCTTGTCGAAGCGCACGGGCTTGTTGCCGAGCGCGCCACGCATGTCCTCGCCGAGGTCGCTGACGTCGCTCACCACGAAGTTGGCGAAGTCGACCAGCAGCGCGTGGGTGGAGTCCTGCTCGCTCTCGATCTTGAGCGACGCCAGCACCGATTCGCCGATCGACAGGTCCTTCGCCCTCTCCATCGGCGAGCCCGTCGGGGCGGTGAAGCGGGTGTTCTTCTGGATCACCAGGATGTGATCGCCCGCGCGGTGGAAGGTGATCAGGATGTCGTCGAGCGGCAGCCCGCCGAGCAGACCGTTCTGCCCGATGCCACGCGCGAAGCTGAAGACGCCGAGCACCGGTTGATCGAGCTGGTCGGATCGGATCTCGAGGTACAGGCTCTCGCGCTTGCGATAGAGCGTGAACCAGCCCTTCTTCACCTCGGCGTCCTTGATCGTCTTCTTCCAGTCCGCGTACGGCTTGTCGGGTGCCGGCGCGGCGGTGGGCGCGGGTGTCTTGTTCTTGTCGTTCTTGGCCCATGCGCCGGTGGTCGGAACGGCCAGCACCAGCGCGACGAGCGCGGCGGCCAGAGTCGGGGAGCGGTGCGTCATGGCGTCTCCTGAGGGTTCCTCCGCGGTTCGACCGGCGCGGGACGCGTGCAGAGCGGGCGGACCGGCCACGCCACCCCGTCGGCGGCGTCACGGTGAATGTAGGACGCGCGCGTTGGCGATTCGGACCTTCTCGCGACGGACGCGGCGCGTCGGGGGACCCACGCGGGATGTTCCGGCGCGGGCGCGGGTGCAGCGCCGGTCCGCGCGGCGCCCGGTGGTGGACGCGGGGGCGACGGAGTCGGACTCAGGTTTCGACGTCCGGGGGCCGAAAACCCCGGTGGTCCGCGCCCGCCGGTGGGCGCGCGATACCGGAGGGCATGACCATGGAGCGCACCGAGGCCGAGCAGATCGCGACGAGACAGCTGGATTCCGGTGAACGGTTGCTGTGGTCGGGCTCGCCGACACCGGGGAGCATGGCGCTCGGCGCGCTGCCGCTCGCCTTGTTCGGCATCCCGTTCTCGGCGTTCGCCGCGTTCTGGATCGTCACCGCCTGGACCGGCACCCGTCACCTGTCGCACTCGGCCGGGCCGTGGTTCCTGTTCCCGTTGTTCGGTCTGCCGTTCCTGTTCGTGGGGCTCGGGGTGCTCACCGCGCCGATCTGGGCCTACTTCGGCGCCGCGAAGACGGTGTACGCCGTCACCGACCGGCGCGCCCTCATCATCGTCGGGTGGCCACGCTCCGCGGTGCAGTCGTTCCAGCCCGCCGACATCGGCGACCTGGTGCGTGTCGAAGGCGCCGACGGGCGTGGCTCGCTCATGTTCGGCTCGCGCGCCTGGACCGGGAACAACGGCATGGTGCGGACCACGCGTATCGGGTTCGTCGGGATCCCGGACGTGCGCATGGTCGAGGAGCTGATCCGCGAGAACCTGCAGAAGAAGGCGGCGTAGATCGCACGCACGCCCCCCCCCGACGCACGACGGCCCGGCGGTGCGCTCCGCCGGGCCGTCGCCACGTCACGGGCTGGACGTCACCCGTCACGGTGGCGGCATGCTCATCTTGCCGCTGGCGTCCACCGGGCGGCCGTCGGGCAACCGGTAGCCGATCGGACCGAGCTTCAATGCCGCGATCTGCGGATCGATGACCTTCCGGTCGCCGACCGCGATCACCTTCATCGAGTCGGGCTGGAGATGCGTCTTGGTCGCGGCGAACACCTGGTCGGCGGTCATCGCGTCGATGCGCCCGGGCAGACCCTGGTAGTAGTCCGGTGGCAGGCCGAAGAGATACAGGTCGCCGATCGTGCCGGCGGTGCTCTGGGTGCTCTGGAAGTAGGCCGGCAGCGTGCGTGAGATCGATTCCTTGGCGAGCTTCAGCTCGTCGGGTGTGATCTCCTTCTCGAGCATCCCACGCGCCTCCTTGAGCGTCTCGCGGATCGATGCCCCGGTGGCGTCGCCTCTCACGCCGCCACCCATGATGATCGGACCGGGCGCGGTGTTGTCGTAGAGCGACGAGTAGGCGCCGTACGTGTAGCCGTGCTCCTCGCGCAGGTTCAGGTTGAGCCGGCTCGAGAACAACCCGCCCAGCACCTGGTTCATGACCGTGAGCTTCTCGTAGTCCGGATCGGAGCGCGCGACTCCGATCTGCGCCACCATGAGATCGGTCTGCGAGGATCCGGGCTTGTCCACCACCAGCACCCGCTCGGGCACGGTGGCGCGCCGGGTCGGGTCGGCGCCGGTTTGCCCGCCGCCCTTCCACTTGCCGAACGCGTTCTCGGCGAGCGTGCGGGCCTCGGCCTCGGTGAGATCGCCCGCCAGCACCAGCGCCGCGTTGCCGGGTCCGTACACCTGCTGGTGGAAGCGCACCAGGTCGTCGCGGGTGATGCTCTTGAGACCCGGCTCGGTCCCGATCGCCATGTGCCCGTAGGGATTTCCGGCGCCATAGAGATCGGTCCACATGACCGTGGCGGAGATGCGTCCCGGCGAGTCGCGATCCTGCAGCAGCGCGGTCAGCCGGTCGTTCCGCACGCGCTCGATCTCGGCGGCCGGGAACGACGGGGTCTGCGCGACCTCGGCCAGGATCTCGAACGCGCGCGCCGCGTTCTGCTTGAGGGCCCGGAGCGACAGACTGCTGCCGTCACGCGCCACGTCGGTCCCGAGTCCGCTGCCGAGCGCCTCGAGGTCACGCGCGATGGTGAGCGCGTCGCGTCGCCCGGTGCCCTCGTCCAGCATCGCCGCGGTGAATCCCGCGAGCCCGGGTCTGCCGGGATCGTCGGCCGCGCTCCCGGCGCGCACCACCAGACGCGCGGCCACCACCGGCAGCGCGTGGTTCTCGACCAGGTACACGGCGAGCCCGTTCCCGAGCTGGAAGCGGGCGGCGCTCGGCAGCGCCGCGGCCGACGCCACGCCGCCCTTCGGCATCTCGTTCCGCCACGGCTCCTTCGACACGATCGTGCTGGGCGCCGCCTTCGGCGCCGGCGGAGTCGGCGGTCCGGGTGGGATCACCTTCGCCCCCGGCAGCACCTGGATGACCACGCGCTTGTCCCGGGCGAGATGGTCGTGGGCGAACTGTCGGATCGCCTGTGGCGTGGCCGCGGCGTAGCGGGCCATGTCCTTGTTCAGGTAGCCGGGATCGTGGACGTAGTGGTTGTACGTCTGCAGGAGGTCGGCCACCCGTCCCACGCTCTCGAGACCGGTGATGGTGCCGGTAAAGATCGCCGTCTTCGCGGCCTCGAGCTCGGCGTCGGTCGGTCCCTGGGTGGCGAGCGAGTCGATCTCGTGGTCGATCGCCGCGTCCAGCTCGTCCACGGTGTGCCCCGGCTTGGCGGTGACGGTGAGATGGAAGATCGAG
>JBIOKD010000256.1:0-4794 GCA_044451485.1 Candidatus Eiseniibacteriota bacterium
GAGCCCCCGAAAGCCGCGCGGGGTGTCGTCGCCATCCCGAGGTCGCTCCGGGCGATAGCGGTCGCCGCGTTGCGCGGATGGAGCCGGGCGTCGCCTGGCGCGATCAGCGGTAGGCCGGCAACCCGGTGATCGCCTCGCCCAACACCAGGGTGTGGATGTTGTGCGTGCCCTCGTAGGTCTTCACCGACTCGAGGTTGCACATGTGGCGCATGACCGGGTACTCGGCGGTGATGCCGTTGGCGCCCAGGATGTCGCGGGCGCGGCGCGCCACCTCGAGCGCGATCTCGCAGTTGTTGCGCTTGGCCATCGAGACGTGCTTGGGCTCGGCGACGCCACGCTCCTTCATCCGCCCGCACTGGATCGCCAGCAGCTGACCCTTGACGATCTCGGTCAGCATCCAGGCGAGTTGCTCCTGGATCATCTGGAACGAGCCGATCGGCTTGCCGAACATGACCCGCACCTTGCTGTACTCGGCGGCCGACTCGAAGCAGGCCATCGCCGCGCCGATCACGCCGAACGCGATCCCGAAACGGGCCTGGCTCAGACACGCCAGCGGGGCCTTGAGCCCCTTCGCCTTGGGGAGCACGTGAGTGTCGGGGACGAACACGTCCTGGAGGATCAGCTCGCTGGTCACCGAGGCGCGCAGCGAATGCTTGCGCTTCTGCTCGGGCGCGGAGAATCCCTTGAAGCCCTTCTCGACCAGGAAGCCCATCACCCCGTCGCGACCACTCTTTTCGTCGCGGTGCTTGGCCCACACGATGGCGAGATCGGCGACGGTGCCGTTGGTGATCCACATCTTGGCGCCGCTCAGCACGTATCCGCCGTCGACACGCTTGGCCCGGGTGATCATGCCGCCCGGGTCGGAGCCGAAATCCGGCTCGGTGAGCCCGAAGCAGCCGATGACCTTCCCGGCCGCCATCTTGGGTAGCCACTGGACTCGTTGCTCCTCGCTGCCGAACTCGTAGATCGGGTACATGCACAACGCGCCCTGCACCGAGACGAAGCTGCGCAGACCGGAGTCGCCCCGCTCCAGCTCCTGCATGGTGAGACCGTACGCCGTGGGGCCTATCCCGGCGCAGCCGTACTTCTCGGGGAGCGTGGCGCCGAGCAGCCCCATGTCGGCCAGCTCGGGGATGACCTCCTTCGGGAAGTACGCCTTCTCGTAGGCGTCCTCGACGAGCGGGAGGTAGCGCTCGTCGACCCAGTCGCCGACGTGGTCGCGGATCTGGCGCTCCTCCTCGGCGAGGAGGGAATCGACGTCGTAGAAATCCATCCGCGTGGCGCGGGGCATGTGGGGCTCCTTGGGGTGCGCGCGTGGCGCGCGGGACTCAGGCCTCGGGGCCGTTCGCGAACTTGAAGGCGAACGCCGCCAGCACGGCGGCGAGCAGCTCGGCGACGATGTGCACCCAGATGCTCCCGATCGCCACCACACCCAGCACGCCGACTCCCACCGCCACCGCCGGGTTGAACGCGCCACCGGAGATCCCACCCACCGCGAACGCGCCGGTGAGCACGGTGAACCCGATCGCGAGCCCGTAGAACGAATTGCCGGAGGTCCCCTTGGCGGTGGCGCTGTTCAGCACCACCCACACCAGCGCGAACGTGAACAGCAGCTCGGCGAGGAACGCCGGACCCACCGCCGGCACCATCGGCGTCACCGTGCCCATGTCCGCGCCCTTGAAGAAGCGCACCACGAGCGTCGCGACCAACGCGCCGAGCACCTGGGAGATCCAGTAGGGGACGACCTGCCCGGCGGGGAGCTTGCCGCGCAGGAACACGCCCAGCGTCACCGCGGGGTTCAGGTGTCCTCCGGAGATGTGACCGGTGGCGTAGACCATCACCATCAGCGCCGAGCCGATGGCGAGGGGAGGGATCACGCCGCTGCCTCCGGCGATCACCGTGCAGCCCACCGTGAGCACCAGGAAGAACGTCCCGATGAATTCAGCGAGGTACTTGTTCATGACGTGTCGGGGCTCCTCTCGAACGGGATCCGATGTCGGGCGGCCGAACGATGGCCGTGGGGCGGCCGGCGCGGGGTCGTCGGTCCGCCAGCGGCGGGACCGCGTCGGCCATCGAGCGGTCCCGACTCGTCCGGCATGGTGGCGGAACGCCGCTCGTCTGTCCAACGTCCCACTCAACCGCTTCTCACGTTGCGGCGGCTGCGGTGCTGCCCTAGGCTCCGCGACCATGTGCCGCGCTCCCTCGGACCCGGAGGTACGACGATGCGATCCCTCGCGACCGCGGCGATGCTCGCCGCGACCGGTCTGCTGATGTCCCTCTTCCCGGCCTCGGTGAACTCGGCCCGGGGCAACGCGACCCGGTCGATCGTGTACGCACGACACGGCATGGTGTGCTGCGCTCAGCCGCTCGCCGCGCAGGCGGGGCTCGAGATCCTCAAGGCGGGGGGCAGCGCGGTGGACGCCGCGATCGCGGTCAACGCGTGTCTGGGGCTCATGGAGCCGACCTCGAACGGGATGGGTGGCGATCTGTTCGCGATGGTGTGGGATCCGAAGACGCGATCGCTGCACGGGCTCAACGCCTGTGGCCGATCGCCACTCGGGCTCAAGGCGGAGATGATCCCGCCCGAGCCGGACGGGACCATCCCGCTCTACTCGCCCTACTCGTGGAGCGTGCCCGGGGACGTCGACGGATGGGGGGAGCTGCACGCCAGGTACGGCAAGCTGCCGTTGTCCCGTGACCTCGCGCCCGCCATCCGATTCGCCGAGGAGGGGTTCCCGCTGTCACCGGTGATCGCGTCGGACTGGGAGCATTCGACCCGTGTGTTCAAGGACAAGCCCGGGTTCGCCGAGGTGTTCATGCCGGGTGGACACGCGCCACGCGAGGGGGAGATCTTCAAGAACCCCGCGTTGGCGAAGACGCTCCGCATCGTCGCCGAGAAGGGGCGCGACGGCTACTACAAGGGTCCGATCGCCGAGGCCATCGTGCGCTATTCCAAGGCCAACGGCGGCTTCTTCAGCATGGAGGACTTCGCGCGTCATCACTCCGAGTGGGTGGACCCGGTGTCGGTGAACTACCGCGGCGTGGACGTGTGGGAGCTGCCCCCGCCGGGTCAGGGCATCGCCGCGTTGCAGCTTCTGAACGTGCTCGAGAACTTCGACCTCAAGACCATGGGTCGGGGCTCCGCCGACTTCTGGCATGTGATGACGGAGGCGAAGAAGATCGTGTACGCCGACCGGGCGCGTTACTACGCCGACCCCGAGTTCGCCAAGGTGCCGGTCCAGGAGCTGCTGTCGAAGGACTACGCGAAGCAGCGCGCGAAGCTCGTGGACATGGCGCACGCCGCGCAGACCGACCTGCCCGGTGATCCGGTGGCGCTCAACCGCCGCGAGACGACGTACTTCTGCACCGCCGACGCGAACGGGATGATGGTCTCGATGATCCAGAGCAATTACACCGGATTTGGCAGCGGTTACGTGATCCCCGAGCTGGGATTCGGTCTGCAGGACCGCGGCAACCTGTTCGATCTCCACCCCGGACGGCCGAATTCGTACGCACCGGGCAAGCGCCCGTTCCACACCATCATCCCCGCGTTCATGACCCGGGGCGGGACGCCGCTCATGGCGTTCGGTCTGATGGGTGGCGACATGCAGCCACAGGGACACGCGCAGGTCGTGGTCAACCTGGTCGACTTCGGCATGAACCTCCAGGAGGCGGGTGACGCGATCCGCTTCCACCATACCGGATCGACCGAGCCGACCGGCACGGTGATGACCGACGGCGGCATCCTGCACATCGAGGACGGTCTGCCCGACTCGGTGCTCGCCGATCTGCGCCGGCGTGGCCATCACATCGAGTCGGAGCCGGTCGGGGCCTACGGCGGCTACCAGGCCATCTGGCGCGACTCGGTGAGCGGGGTGTACGCGGGCGCGACCGAGAAGCGCAAGGACGGCTGCGCCATTGGGTACTGAGCCCCGGACGGTGGCACGGATGCGCCGCGTCGTGGTCCTCGCGGCCGTGCTCGCGGTCGTGTGTCTGGCCGATGTTCCGGGCGCCGACCCGCGCCCACCGGTGGCGTTGGACGGCGCCCACATCCGGCTCGAGCTCGAGAAGCTGCGGGTGACCGGCACCGCGCTCTACATCGCCGCGCACCCCGACGACGAGAACACGGCGATGCTGGTGTGGCTCGCCAACGGCCGCAAGGTGCGCACCGGCTACCTGGCGATGACGCGTGGTGACGGCGGACAGAACCTGATCGGCTCCGACGTGGGTGACCGGCTCGGCGTGATCCGCACCCAGGAGCTGCTCGCGGCGCGCCGTGTGGACGACGCCGAGCAATTCTTCACCCGCGCGATCGATTTCGGCTTTTCGAAGGGTCCCGACGAGACGCTCGCGATCTGGGGCCGCGATTCGATCCTCGCCGATGTGGTGCGTGTCATCCGCGAGCTCCGGCCGGACGTCATCATCACGCGCTTCGCCACCGACGGCAGCGGCGGACACGGGCATCACACTGCATCGGCGATCCTCGCCGAGGAGGCGTTCGCGGCGGCCGCCGATCCGGCGCGCTTCCCCGACCAACTCCACGAGGGGCTCGAGCCGTGGCAGGCGAAGCGGCTGGTGTGGAACGCGTACCGCTTCGGCGGCGCCGGGCCCGACACCACCCCGGGTCGGCTCCACGTCGATCTCGGCGCCTACGACCCGCTGCTCGGCCGCTCGTCCACCGAGCGGGCGGGCCCGAGCCGCTGCATGCACACGCCCCAGGGGTTCGGCGCGGCCGAGCGACGCGGGTCGTGGGAGAACTCGTACGCGCACGGTCTCGGCGACCCGGCCACGAAC
>JBIOKD010000257.1:0-4782 GCA_044451485.1 Candidatus Eiseniibacteriota bacterium
CGCTCCGAGAGACGCGCCGCCTCGGAGTGGAGCTGCGATCCGAGCACCCCGAGCGCCGCGGCGAGACGCTCCCGAGCCTCGTCGCGCAACGTGTCCTGGATACGCTGCCCGAGCAGCAGCATGGCGACGGCAAGCGGAACCACCGCCACCAGCGCGAAGCCGAGGATCAACCGGGAGCGGAGCGATCTCATGGCCGGCTTCCACACGCGACGCAGTCGAAGTGGCGGCGGAGGGATGTCATGGTCGGCCTCCGCGCGCGGCGCAGTCGCACAGGTCGGCGAACGTGCCGGCGCCCAGCGCGCGCACCAGCGTCCGGTGCTTGGCCCCGCACAGCACCGGGGTTCGGATCGCGTAGAACGGCACGATCCCCCGCGCGCGCCATTCGGCGCGCAACGAATCGCGGGCCGCCAGGGGCGCGTCGAGGTAGACGAGACGGATGTCCGGGGCCCGGGTCTCGGCGCCGCGATTGAGGAAGCGCTCGAGCACGCGTCGCCCGGGCATCGACGTGTCCACGGCGTAGCCGGCCGCCGCCCCGGTTGCGGCGCCGGCGTGCGTCGACTCGGCGCCCGCCTCACCGCGGGCCGCCGTCGCGGAGTCCAGCGCCGCCCATGGCAGCAGATCCCCGCCGAACATCTGCGGGTCGAGTGCCGCCAGCATCGGGTCGTCACGCAGCGTCGTCTCCGACACGCCGGCTCCGCTCCCGGTCGCCGCGATCACGCCGCGCGCGCGGAGCCCCAGCGGAGCATCGCGCCAGCGCGGGTCCTCGCGCACCCGCTCCGAGCACTCGCCGGGCCAGAACACCGCCACGTCCATCTCGTCCCGCTCGAGCGCGATCTCCTCGTCGTCCGACTGGGCGTAGAGATGCACGAGCATCGTGTCGGGCCATGGCACGCCGACCGGGCCGCCATGACGCACGAGACGGTAGGTGTCCGGCGCAAGGGCCGTCACACCATAGAAGGACGGCGGTCGTGGAGCCATCCCCGGGCAATCGAACGCGAGGTTCGCACGGGTGCCGGACGGATATCCCACGCGCAGCAGCGACACGCGCTCGAGCGGCACCGGCTCGCCCAGCACACGCAGATGATCGAGCTTCTTCACCCGCGCCAGTGTCCCGGTGTCGAGCCGGACTTCGGCGAGCGTGGACTCGAGCAGGCGGATGATCTCGCCGCTGGCGACGGCGTGACCGCGCTCCTGGAAGGTGATCCGCAGGTGAGTGGCGAGCGCCGTGGAATCCCGCGCGACCAGATAGACCCGATCGCCGCTCCGCCACACCACCGCTGCCGGCAGCTCGCGCGGCTCGGCCTGGGCCGGTGGAGACATCGGGATCACCGCGATCGCAACGGACAGGAGACACGCGGTCACCCACGCGTGTCCCACGATCGCGTGTCCGCAATCACGATCACCGTGTCGGACTGGCCACACTCCTCACAGTCGGTTGAACCCCTTGCGCTTGCGCCTTGGACCAAGCCTCCCGCCGCCGCGCCCCTGTGTCAATGGTGACACACCGGCGACCCTCGCGGAATCACAACGTGCTCGTAACCGATTGAGCCGCTGCCAGATGGGGATCCGGCACGAAGCGTGGAATGGAACACGGGCAACAGGGCGGCACCCACCGCCACGCACCCGGCGAGGGACGAACCCGATGCGCCGGGCGGTCCGCGGAGCGAGCCGGCGTCACGACCGCGACCGAACCAACCGAGCCGGACGAGAGGTGGATCATGAAGGAGCGGAGCGAAGAGGTGGAGAGCCGCGCGCGTGTGCTGGCGGCGCGGGTCGGCGCGGGGAAGACGCGCCACCAGACGGACGAGCGCGAGCGCAAGGTGTTCGGCGTCGGGCGCATCGTGGCACTCGCGCTGGGCGCGATCGCGGTGGCGGTGCTGGTGACGAGCTGTGGCCAGTCGGGTGGCGATCACACGCAGTCGTCGCAACGCGTGGCGGCCGAGCCCGCGGTGGCGACCGTCGCCTCGACGTCACCGGCGCCGGTGCCACCGCCGGGGTCCAGGCCGGCCACGGTGGTGGACGACGGCATGTCGCCCGACCTCTCGTTCACCGTCGCCGACACGCTGGTGAGCCCGGGCGAGGCGATCGAGATCGCGGTGCAGGCCACCCCGGACGTCCGCACGGTCACGCTCGCCGACGGCAGCGGCAGTCCGGAGGCCTTCGTGCACGACGACACCACCGACGTGTGGCGTGTCGGCTACCGCGTCCCGCTCAAGCCGAGGCAGGATCGTCTCGGCCTGTCCATCACCGCGCGCACCGCCGCCGACCGATGGCGCCGCGTGTGGGTGTTCCTGCGCATCCAGAAACCCGCGGTCGAGGGCGAGGAGAAGCTCGAGCCCGACTCGGCTTCGGCGAAGTAGCCGGAGTCGTCCGTCGCGGAGCGATGAGCCGGGGGTGGCGCGAGGGATCGCGTCCGCCTCCGGCCGCCGCATGGCGGCGAGGGTGATGACGCCGGCCCTCATCAGCGCCCGGGCCGCGATGCCCGTCTCCGGCCGCCGGTGGATCTTCGCGAGCGGGTCGGGTACCGGGGCGCGGACGCCACCGGCGACATGCGGGTCACCGGCGGCTACACTCGTCACATGACCAACGGGCGGCGCCCGCTCCTCGTGTTCGACGGCGACTGCGGCTTCTGCCGCGCCTGGGTCGCGCGCTGGCGGCCGGCGATCGACGGCTGGGTCGACGTGGCCCCGTCACAACAGGCGGCACGTGAGCACCCGCAGGTTCCCGCCGCGCGGTTCGCCGAGGCGGTCGTCCTGATCGAGCCCGACGGGTCGTGGCTCGCCGGTGCGGCCGCGGTGTTCCGCGCCCTGGCTCACGCCCCCGGGCACGGGGCGTGGTGGTGGGTGTACCGCCACCTGCCCGGCGCGGCGTCACTCACCGAAACCGTCTACCGGCTCGTCGCGGGTCATCGCCGCGCGGGCACCGCGGTCACCCACGCGCTGTGGGGAGGCCACGTGCGGCCACCCGGCGAGCGGTTCACCGCCTGGGTGTTCGTGCGTCTCGTGGGCGCGATCCACCTGGTCGCCTTCGCCTCGCTGGCGGTGCAGATCCGGGGGCTCGCGGGTCACGACGGCATCCTGCCCGCCGCGCGCTTCCTGGCCCAGGTCGCGGCGCGTTACGGACCCGAGCGATTCCTGCTCCTGCCGTCGCTGGTCTGGCTCGACGCGAGTGACGGCTTTCTCGTGGGGTTGTGCGTGGCCGGCATGATCGGTTCGGCGCTGGTGACCCTCGGCTTCGCCCCACGCGCGCTCCTGCTCGGTCTGTGGGCGGCGTATCTCTCGCTGGCGAGCGTGGGCGGCGAGTTCCTGTGGTTCCAATGGGACGGCCTGCTGCTCGAGTGCGGTGTCGTGGCCGCGTTGCTGGCGCCGTGGAGTCTGCGCTCGCGACCGGGTGACACCTGGCGGCCGACACGCGCGGCGGTATGGCTCGCGCGCTGGCTGCTGTTCCGGCTCATGTTCTCGTCGGCGGTGGTCAAGCTGGCGAGCGGTGATCCGACATGGCGTCACCTCACGGCGCTCCAGTTCCACTACGAGACCCAGCCGCTGCCGCCGTGGACCGCGTGGTACGCGCATCATCTGCCCGCGGCGTTCCAGGGATTCTCGGCGCTGATGATGTTCGGCATCGAGGGGCTGGTGCCGTTGCTGATCTTCACCCCACGCCGGGCGCGGATGCTGGCCGCGGCCGCGATCACGTTCCTGCAGACCCTCATCCTGATCACCGGCAATTATGGATTCTTCAACTGGCTCACGCTCGCCCTGTGCGTGATGCTGCTCGACGATGCGGCGTGGCCGCGCCTCCTCCGCCGTGTCGCCTCGCTCGACCCGGTGACGGCGCCCGGAACACCGTCGCGCGCGATCGGACGCCGTGTCGCGAGCGCGGTGGCCATCGTGCTGCTCGTGCTCGGTCTGACGCCGTTGCTCGGCTCGATGCGGGTGCCGATGCAGTGGCTCGGTCCGCTCCCGGCCGCCTACGAGCTGATGGTGCCGTTCCGCACCGTCAACGCGTACGGCCTGTTCGCCGTGATGACCACCGAGCGGTCGGAGATCGTCGTCGAGGGCAGCGCCGACGGCGTGACCTGGAAGCCCTATGGTTTCCGTTGGAAACCGGGTGACGTGAGCCGGAAACCGGAATTCGTGCCCGGGCACATGCCGCGTCTCGACTGGCAGATGTGGTTCGCGGCCCTCGATCCGACACACCCGGCACCGTGGCTGGTGATGTGTTGCGAGCGGCTCCTGGAGGGATCGAAGCCAGTGCGCGCGTTGCTCGGCGCGGATCCGTTCCCGGTCACGCCGCCACGCTACGTGCGGGCCGACCTGTACCGGTATCGCTTCAGCGATGCCGCCACCCGTCACGCCACCGGGGCATGGTGGACCCGCGAGCGGCAGGGACCCTATCTTCCGGCACTGACAATGCGCGAGGGCCGGCTGGTGATCGCGATGGACGAGGAGCCGGGGCGGTGACGCCCCATACGCCGCACGTGGAGGACGACATGACGACCTGTCGCGGATCGAGTCTCACCGTATGGGTACTGGGCATGCTTTTGCTGGTCCACGGCGCCGTCGGGGTCGCGATCGCCGCCCCCGCGGCTGCGGCGCCGGCCGCCCACGGCCACACCGAAGCCACGGCCGGACCCACCGCCAACGAAGGCCTGCAACGCCTGATCGAGGGGAACCAGCGCTTCGTGGCCGGAACCTCGAAGCATCCCAACCAGAGTCGCGCGCGCCGCGACGAGCTGGCGGCCAGTCAGCACCCGTTCGCGACGATCCTCGGGTGCAGCGACTC
>JBIOKD010000258.1:0-4733 GCA_044451485.1 Candidatus Eiseniibacteriota bacterium
GGCCCACACCGTCGGATCGATGTCCTGGAAGCGGGGCTCACGTTCGGCGAGCAGACGCTCGAGACGCGGCTGATAGATCTCGCGGTCGATGTCGCGCAGGTGACAGACGATCTCGTGCGCGCTCCAGCGTCCCGGTGACGGCGGCGCCATCCAGCGCGCCCCGGCGGTATCGCGTTTCTCGGCGGCCTGGCGCGGCCCTTCGCGCAGGACGCGCAACAGCCGGCCCCACTCGACGTGCCCCATGGGCTCGCCACGCACGCCGGTGGTGCCGCGATCGCTGCGTGGCAGCGGGTGCGGACGCGCGAAGCCGCGTCGCATGTAGCTGAGCGCCAGGTCGGCGTAGTGGGCGCTCCCCTCGCGGATCGCCTCGATGTGCGCCGGTGTCACCGGACCCATGACCCGCGCCGGTGATCCCAGCACCAGGCTCCCCGGCGGGATCACCTGCCCCTCGCGCACCAGCGACGCGGCGCCGATCAGCGAACCCGCGCCGATCCGGGCGCCGGACAGCACCACCGCGCCCATCCCGATCAGACAGTCGTCCTCGATCACACAACCATGCACGATCGCGCGATGCCCGACGGTGACCCGCGCGCCGACCACCGCCGGCATCCCGTGATCGACGTGCACCACGCTGTTGTCCTGGATGTTGCTCGCCTCGCCGATCGTGATCGGGGCGGTGTCGCCACGGATCACGGTGCCGAACCACACGCTGGCGCGGGGTCCGAGCGTGACGTCACCGCTCACCAGCGCACCGGGCGCGATGAACGCGGTGGGATCGAGCTTGAGAGCCGCCACCCACGCGTCGGGTGCGGCGCGATGCGCGCCGATCACCGGCTTCGTCGCGTGCCGGGTCACGGCAGACCACTCGCCCCGTCGCCGACGAACGGGTTGCCGGCACGCTCCACGCCGAGCGTGGTCTCGGGACCGTGACCGGGCAGCACGCGCAGATGGTCGCCGAGCGGGAACAGCCGCTGGCGGATCGAGTGCACCAGCGCGGGGAACGACCCACCGGGAAGATCGGTGCGCCCGATCGATCCCGCGAACAGCACGTCACCCGAGAGCAGGACGTCGTCCCACCGGAAGGTGACGCCGCCTGGGGAATGACCGGGGGTGTGGATCACCTCGATCGTCTCCCCACCCAGCGACAGACGCTGTCCGTCGGCCAGCTCGTGCAACGTCTCCGGAGCGCGCGCCGGCGGGAGCCCGAACGCGGCGCCCTGCTCGGCCAGCGCGTCGGACAGGAAGCGGTCGGCCGGATGCATCCACCACTCGCCACCGACACGATCCTGCAGCCCGCGCATGCCGGCGAGGTGATCGTAGTGGGCGTGCGTGTTGAGCAGGTAGCGCACGGTCACCCCCAGCGACGCGACCCGGTCCGCGACCCGCCCGGCGTCGAATCCGACGTCCACGACCGCGCACTCGCGCGTGTCCCCGGCGACGAGCAGATAGGCGTGGGTCTCGAACGGACCCAGGGTCTCCCGATGGATCGCGAGCGTCATGTCAGATGACGTTGGCCTCGATGACGGTGGCCTGCTCGGAGAATCGTTCGAGCCGGAGCGATGTGAGGTCGAGACTCGGCTTGCCGTGTACCAGCCACTCCGCCACCAGCTGGCCGACCCCGGGTGCCTGCATGAAACCGTGACCGCTGAAGCCGTTGGCGAGCATGAGCCCGCCCACCCCGGGCGCCCAGCCGATCACCGCATTGTGGTCGGGTGTGGTCTCGTAGAGACCCGCCCAGCCGTTCGACACCTCGGCCTCCTCGAGCGCCGGCAGCCGGTGGACGGCGCCCTCCACCACGGTGGGCAGGAAGCCCCAGTCCACGCTGGTGTTGAACCCGGCCGGCTCGTCGCGGTTGGCGAGCCCGAGCAACATGCCGCCGCTCTCGCGGTGCATGTACACGCCCGACAGCATGTCGACGATCATCGGCATGTCGGGACGCACGAACGGGAGCGGCTCGGTGGTGAAGCAGTGGCGGCGGATCGGCTCGACCGGCAGATCCACACCGGCCCAACGCGCCACCTCGGCGGCATGCGGGCCGGCGGCGTTCACCACCAGCGGTGTCTCGATGTCACCGGCGGTGGTGCGCACGCCGGCGACACGGCCGCCCTCGATCGCGAGACCGGTCGCCGCGCGTGTGAAGTCGAATCGGGCCCCGTTCTCGCGGGCCCGGGTCACGTAGGCCTGGGTCACCTCGTGGGGCAGACCGAGACCGTCGGTGGGACAGAACGTGGCCCCGAGCAGGTCGTCGACGTGGAGCTCGGGCACGATCTCTCGGGCCTGTCTCGGGCTGAGCGTGCGCACCGGCAGACCGAGACCGCGCTGCATCTCGGCCTGCTCCTGGAACGCGGCCCAGCGCTCGGGGTCGGCGAGCAGGAACAGGTAGCCGACCTGGAAGAACACCGGATCGGTGCCCATCTCCTCGGCGAAGCGCTGGAAGTGGGCCACCGAGAGCTGGGACAGACGCACGCTCACCGGCGTAGAGAACTGCGCCCGGATGCCACCCGCGGCCTTGGCGGTCGAGCCCGCGCCCGCGAACGGCTCACGCTCGACCACCACCACGCCGCGCATCCCGAGCTTGCCGAGATGGTAGGCCACCGAGGCGCCGATACAACCCGCGCCGATCACCACCGCCGGCGCTCGTTCGCGACCCTTGCCGTTCAACCGAGCCTCCGATACGCGCGTTGCAGCAGCAGCGCGTCGTCCTCCATGGCCGGGCTCTCCGCCACCACCCACCCCCCCACGTTCATGTCCTTGAGTGCCCGCAACAGCTCGCGATACCGGAATCGCGAGCGCCGGAGTGGCAGGTGCCGTCGCTCCCCACGCGGTCCGTATTCGATCCCCGAGACGTGCACGTGCAGCCGTTCGAGCGCCCGGGTCCCCAGCCGGTCCCGCAGGAACTCGAGGATCGCGACGAAGCGCTCGTATCCGTTCTCCACTCCCCCGCTGCGGGCATATTGGTGCGAGAAGTCCACACACGGCCGGATGCCGGCGATGCTCCGACTCCAGCCGACGATCTCCTCCAGTGAGCCCGCCTGGCTCGGCTTGCCGGTGAGCTCCGGACGCGCGTCGAGCCGCCAGTGTTCCCGCTTCATCACCACACGGAGACGACGCAGCGCGGCGCCGATCCGACGCCGGGCCACGAACGCCGCCTGTCCGCCGTAGAAGCCGGCGTGGAAGCAAAAGCTTTGTGCGCCGCAACGCGCCCCGAGCCGCGCCGTGTGCTCGAGCCGGCCGAGGCTGGCCTCGACCGTCTCCGGCGCGCCACACAGGTTGATGTAGTAGGGACCATGAGCGGTGAGGCTGACGTCGCACTCACGCGCGGTGCGGGCGATGCGATCGGCGGTCTCGTCGCTCATCTTGATGCCGTTCACCCAGCCCATCTCGAGGTGGTCGAGACCCAGCTCGCGGATCCGCCGGATGCCGGCTACGGTCCCGGGACGCGTGGTGCTCAGCGGGATTCCCGAAGTGCCGAATCGTAGCATCGGATGATGCGCTCCGGGTGGTCCGCCTCGTGCATGGCGCGTCGAGGATACGCCACGGCCGTGGCCAAAGCGAACCCCCGGCGACACGTGTCCGGCGCCGATCGGACCCACGCCGGCCGGGCGTCGCGAGCGGGCCCCGGCGACAGAAGTCAGCCGCGCTTGTAGCCGATCTTGCGCAGGAACTCGCGGCGCTGGGTCTTCGCCGCCTCGTCCTCGACACCCCGCGGGGCCGAACCGTCCACCACGCCGAGGACACCCCCGCCCTGGTCGGTGCGCGCCACCAGCAGCTCGACCGGATTGGCGGTGGCGCAGAACACCTGCGCCACCTCGGGACACTGCTTGATCGCGTTGAGAAGGTTGATGGGGTAGGCGCCGCGCATCAGCAGGTAGAAGGTGTGCCCGGACGCCACCGCCCGCGCGTACCCGGTCGCCCGCTCGATCAACTCGGGGTCGTTGCCCTCGGTGCGGATCAGACACGGCCCCGACGCCTCGCAGAACGCCAGACCGAAGCGGGCCTGTGGCACCGTGGTGACCACGATCTCGGCCAGGTCCTCGACGGTCTTGATGAAGTGCGACTGGCCCGCCACCAGGTTGGCGTCGGCGGGAATCTCCAATCGCACGGCCTTCAGGTCCATGACGTGCTCCCGTGCGCGCGCCGGCGCGGCCGGCGGCAAGCCGGTCGCGCCGATCACGAACGCTCAGTGCGGCTTGCTGCCCAGCCGATCGCGCGCGAGTTGCGCCTCGCCGGAGTCGGGGAAGCGCTTGATCAGGTCCTCGAACGTCTTCTTCGCCGCGTCGGCCTTGCCCAGCTTCTCCTGCGACAGCGCCAGCTTGTACATCGCCGCCGGCACCTTGTCGCCGTCCGGATAGTCGGTGACCACCCGCTGGTATTCGACCGCCGCGGAGTCGAACTTCGACTGGGCGAAGAAGCTCTCCCCCGCGCCGTAGCGGGCGTTGTCGGCCAGCTCGGAACTGGGGTATCGCGTGAGGAAGTCGCGGAATCCGGTGAGCGCCATCGCATAACGTCCCTGGGTCAGGTCCTGCGACGCCTGGTCGTAGAGCTGACCCGGATCGAGCCCGGTGGTGGGTGCCGGCCGCGCGGCGCCCTGGGCGAAGCGCTTGGTCAGCTCGTCCATGCGCGCGTCGAGACGCGCCATCTGGTCGGTGACCTCCTTGCTCGAGCTGCCGGTGGTGGCGCGGGTGCTGAGCAGCAGCTCGCGCTGCTCGGCGAGCTCGCGCCGCGCGTCGACC
>JBIOKD010000259.1:0-4712 GCA_044451485.1 Candidatus Eiseniibacteriota bacterium
CTCCCGGGTCTCCTTGTCCCCCCCGTCCCCGTCCGAGCCGACCGTCGTCCCGGCCACCGCCACCGAGACCCCGTTCTTCTTCGAGGCGCACGACCGGCCGCTCTACGCGGTCCATCATGCCCCGCGACGCGGGCGCCCGGGGGCCCCGGGGGTGGTGGTGGTCACCGGTCTCGGGGTGGAGCAGCTCACCGTCTATCGCAACAACGTGCGTGTGGCGCGCGCTCTCGCCGAGCTGGGCTTCCCGGTCCTCCACTACCATCCCCGCGGTCACGGTGACTCGGCGGGGGACTGGGCGGAGGTGACGCACGACCGGCTGGTCGAGGATGCCCGCGCGGCGGGGGCCGAGCTGCTGCGGCGCTCGGGCGCCGGGCGTCTGGCGTGGCTCGGGGTCCGCTTCGGGGCGCTCGCCGCCGCCGCCGCGCTGGATCCGGAGCGCGACGTGGCGCTGGCGCTGTGGGAGCCGGTGCACCAGCCGCTCGACTACTTCCGCTCCTGGCTGCGCGGACTCCTCTACTCGCAGGTCTCGCGTGGCGAGCGCCCGAGCGCGACGGTGGAGGAGCTGCTGGAGCGGGTGGA
This sequence comes from Candidatus Eiseniibacteriota bacterium, assembly GCA_044451485.1. Classification (GTDB taxonomy): domain Bacteria; phylum Eisenbacteria; class RBG-16-71-46; order RBG-16-71-46; family RBG-16-71-46; genus JBIOKD01. Next base: position 577 of record JBIOKD010000259.1, read on the forward strand.
GCGCGATGGCCATGTGGACGTGCACGGCTATCACCTGCACCGCGCGCTGCTCGCGAGCGCGCGCGACCGGGAGCTCGCCGGCGCGCTCACCACGTGGCACCGGCCGACGCTGCTGGCGCAGATCCAGTCCCGTGCCCGTCTGTCCGATCCGCACGCGGCGCTGGTGGCGCGACTCGAGCGCCAGGGAAGCAGGGTCGAGACGGCGCTGGTGCGCGTGGACCCGGGCTGGCACTTCATCGCCAACCCGGCGTGGGAGGACGACGACCTGGTGCGGCGTACCGCGGAGTGGCTCGATGCCGTGGCGTGAGACCCCGGCCGAGCTGGCGCGGGCGCGAGCCGAGATCCCGGTCAAGGTACCGGCGGCGGACGGCGAGCTGTTCGGCATCTACACGCCGCCGGATCCCGCCGCCCCCGCCGCGGGGCTGTGTGTGATCCACCTGACGCGGCCCCGATCCCATCGCAACCGCAACTGGGTGGAGGCGGCGCGACGGCTCGCCACGCACGGCTTCTCGGCCTTCCGCTTCGACTATCATGGTACCGGCGACTCCGGTGGCGTGGCCGCGTTCCTCGACCCGCGGGATCCCTATCGTACCGACGTCATCGCCGCGATCCGCTTCCTACGCGATCGCTTCGAGGTTCGCCGCTTCGTGCTCACCGGCTCCTGCTTCGACGCGCGCACCGCGCTGTCGGCGTTCCCCGACGAGGGGGAGGCGATCGATGGGCTGGCGTTCATCGCCGCCCCGGTCATGTCGCTGGAGCACATGCGCGCGCTGCACGATTCGAACAAGGACTGGAGACACCTGCTTCGGGCCCTCCACAACCGCGACAACTGGCGCTCGCTCGGCGATCCGGAGCGCTGGCGTCAGATGGCGCAGGTGGTGAGCCGGGTCGCGCGGCGCCCGAAGGACGCGGCGCCCGCGGGGGCAGGCGAACCGGCGGCGGCGGAGCCGGAGCTCGACCCGGGATTCCGCCGCGACTTCGAGGCCCTGGTCCGCTCGCGCGCCCGGGCGCTCTTCCTGTACGGTGAGGGCGACGTGGAGTTCCGGACGTTCCAGCCGGTGTTGCGCGACCTGTGGCCGGCGCTGCCCGACGAGACCCGCGCGCGCTTCGAGGTCGAGGTGTGGCCGGGTGAGGTGCATGGCGGTTTTCTCGAGATGACGCGCCAGCGGCTGATCCTGCAACGCGTGCTCGACTGGGTGCTCGGTTTGCATCCGGACGTCTCGGGTCACCCGTCGGAGGTCCACCGACCGGCGGAGGGAGCATGGACTTCGGCCTGAGCGTCGAACAACGCGAGCTGGTCGACGCGGTGCTGGCCTTCGCGCGCGATGAGCTGCGCTCCGACCTGGCATCGCTCGACGCGGGTGACGGGTTCGACCGCGAGGGCTGGCGGCGTGCCGCCGCGTTCGGCATCCATGGGCTGCCGATCCCGGTCGAATACGGCGGACAGGGCCGCGACCTGCTCACCACGCTGGTGGCGATGGAGGCCCTTGGACGCGGCTGCCGCGACAACGGGCTGGTGTTCGCCATCAACGCCCAGATGTGGGCGTGTGAGATGCCGATCGCGGCCTACGGGTCCGAGGAGCAGAAGCGCGCGTGGCTCCCCCGTCTGGTCTCCGGCGAGGCGATCGGCGCGCACGCCATCACCGAGCCGGGCGCGGGCTCCGACGTGTTCTCGCTCACCGCCCGCGCCACGCGGGTGCCCGGTGGCTACCGGCTGGACGGCGCCAAGACCTTCAGCACCAACGCCCCGGTCGCCGACCTGGCGGTCGCGTTCGCCTACCTCGACCGCAGCGGGGAGGAAAAGCCACGGGCGCTCACCGCCTTCCTGGTGCCACGCGGCACCCCGGGGGTCACGTTCTCGGGTCCGATCCACAAGATGGGGTTGCGCACCTCGCCGATGGGCGAGGTGGTGCTCGACGGGTGCGTGCTGCCGGAGAGCGCCCGGCTCGGTCCCGAGGGCGCCGGCATGGCGGTGTTCAACTCGGCCATGGAGTGGGAGCGCGCGTGCATCTTCGCAGCGCATCTGGGGGCGATGGAGCGTCTTCTCGACGACTGCATCCGCTACGCGAAACAGCGCCGTCAGTTCGGACAGCCGATCGCCAAGTTCGAGTCGGTCGCCGATCGCATCGCCGACATGAAGGTGAACATCGAAGCCGGCCGCTTCCTGCTCTACCGGGTGGGATGGCTGCACGGCCAGGGACACGGCTCGGTGATGGAATCGGCGATCGCCAAGTTGTTCGTGAGCGAGGCGCACGTTCGTGCCGCGCTGGACGCGCTGCAGCTCCATGGCGGCTACGGCTACATGCGGGAGTACCCGATCGAGCGCGAGGTGCGCGACGCGCTGTCGGGGACCCTGTACTCCGGAACCTCGGAGATGCAGCGGCGAATCATCGCGCGCTGTCTCGGTCTGTGAACGCGTGGGGCCTTGCCGCCCTGTTGCGCGACGCGGCGGACCGGCATCCCGATCGCGACGCGGTGGTCATGGAGGGCCGTCGTCTGAGCTGGGAGGCGCTCGCCACCGCGAGCGGCCGCTTCGCGCGATCACTGGCCGAGCACGGGGTGCGCCCCGGGGACCGCGTCGGCCTGTGGCTGCCCAAGTCCCCGGACGCGATCGTCGCGCTGTGGGGCGTGCTCGGAGCCGGCGCGGCCTACGTCCCGGTGGATCCCGGCGCCCCACCGGCCCGACTGGGATCGATCGCGCGCGACGCCGGGCTCGCGTCGCTGGTCAGCCGCGTCGATCGCGCCGAGGGTCTCGTCGAGGCGTTCCCGGACGGCGCGCCGCTGCGCGCGCTGTGGGTGACCGACCGTGGCGCCGTCCCGGCCACGCTCGGCGGCGTGCCGGTGGTGGGCGCCGACGCATGGGACACCGGGTCCGCGTACCCGCTCCCTGACGGACGACCCGGCGATCTCGCCTACCTGCTCTACACCTCGGGCTCGACCGGCGAGCCGAAGGGCGTGGCCCACAGCCACGCCAGCGCGCTGGCGTTCGTGACCTGGGCGACCGCGACCTTCGGGCTCACCCACGAGGACCGCGTCTCGAACCACGCCCCGTTCCATTTCGATCTGTCCACGTTCGATCTGTTCGCGACGGCGCGTGCCGCGGCCGCGGTGTACCCGGTGCCGCCGCGGACCGCGTCGTTCCCCGCCGCGATCGCGCGTCTCTATGCCGAGACCCGGCTCACGGTGTGGTACGAGACCCCGAGCTCGCTGGCGTTGATGCTGCATCGCGGTGGTCTCGCCGACCACGATCTGACGGCGTTGCGTCTGCTGCTGTTCGCCGGCGAGGTGATGCCGCCACGTCTGCTCCGCGAGCTGATGACGCTCGCGCCAGGTGCCCGTTTCGCCAACCTGTACGGCCCCACCGAGACCAACGTGTGCACGTGGCACGAGGTCACGGCCCCGCCCGCCGACGACACCCCGCTGCCGATCGGGCGGGCGTGCTCGGGTGACACGGCTCACGTGCTCGACGAGAGGCTCGCGCCGCTGCCGGCCGGCACCGAGGGCGAGCTGTGGGTGAGCGGCGCCAGCGTCATGCTCGGGTACTGGAACCGACCCGAGCGCACCGCCGAGACCCTTCGCGAGGTGCCGCTCCCCGACGGCGGGGTCACGATCGCGTACCGCACCGGCGACCGGGTGCGCGAGCGCGTGGACGGTACGCTCGAGTTCCTGGGTCGTCGCGACCACCAGGTGAAGACCCGTGGCTACCGCGTCGAGCTGGGCGAGGTCGAGACCGCGCTGCTCCGGCATCCGGCGGTGGTCGAGGCGGTGGTCCTGGCGCTGCCCGATCCCGAGGTCGGGCACCGGCTGGCGGCGGTGGTGGTGCGCGCCGGCGGCGCCGAGACCGGCGACACCGAGCTGCGCGAACACTGCGCGCGGCTGCTGCCGCGTTACATGGTTCCCGAGAGCGTCACCTTCCGTGCCGATCTCCCACGCACCAGCAGCGGCAAGGTGGATCGCCGCGCGCTCGGTGACGTGGGTGGCGTCAACCCCGTCCAACGGACCCCGCCATGACCCCGACCGAGACCGCGATCCACGAATTCCTGGTCACCGATCTGCTCTACGACAAGGACCTCGCCGGTCTCCGTGCCGAGGACGACCTGCTCGAGCGCGGTCTGCTCGACTCGCTGGGCATCCTC
>JBIOKD010000260.1:0-4706 GCA_044451485.1 Candidatus Eiseniibacteriota bacterium
CCCTCCGACCCGCCGCCCGACCCGGCGGACCACGAAAGGAAAGCACTCATGAAGCAGTGGCTCTCACTCGCCGTCGCGCTCGCGCTGGCGGGCGCCCTCGCCGGTTGTGGTGGCTCCAAGCAGCAGACGAGCGGTGGCGAGAGCGGCGCGTCGTCGACGCCGTCCTCGACCCCCACGGCCACCGCGATACCCGACAAGTCGCCGCTGGACGAGGGTCCGCGCGCGGCCGACCAGGGCCCCCCCGACGCGGCGGCGGCGGCCCAGGGCGAGAAGCTGTTCACCACCAAGGGCTGCTCGGCATGCCACGCGTTCGGAAAGCGGCTCACCTGCCCGGATCTCGCGGGCGTGACCCACCGCCGGACCGCGCAGTGGATGGAGAACCAGATCCTGCATCCCGAGGTGATGACGAAGTCCGATCCCATCTCCCACGGTCTGTTCGCCCAGTTCGCGTTGCAGATGCCAAACCAGCATCTGACCGAGGCCGAGGCGAAGGCCGTCATCGAGTACTTCAAGACGCGCGACGCCGGTGGCGCCGCCGCGGCGACGAAGGAGGGCAAGTGACGAGGCAACGGTGGTCGTGGATCCCGGCCGGCGCGGCGGGGCTGACCTTGGCCGTGGCGCTGGCGGGTTGCACGTCGTCCGGCGGCGGCCCGTCCGTGAACGCGGCGGCGGCCGAGAAGGTGTACGTGAAGCCCGGCGAGCACGACGCGTACTATGCGTTCCTCTCCGGCGGACACAGCGGCCAGGTCTACGTGTATGGCATCCCGTCCTGCCGTCACATCACCACCATCCCGGTGTTCACCCCCGAGCCGGCGGTGGGATACGGCAACGACGAGGAGAGCAAGGCGATGCTCGGCGGCTTCACCTGGGGCGACGCGCATCACCCGCGGCTGAGCGAGACCGACGGCGACTACGACGGGCGGTGGCTGTTCATCAACGACATGCCGAACGCGCGTATCGCCCGTATCGATCTGAGCGATTTCAAGACCCGTCAGATCTACGGCCCGATCCCCAACCTGTCGGCGGCGCATGCCTGCCCGTTCCCGACCCCGAACACCGAATACGTGTTCGCCGCCTCGCGCTTCTCGGTGCCGTTGCCGAACCGGTGGGTCAAGGTCGAGGACTACCCGACCCAGTACAAGGGGGTCATCGCCGGCATCAAGGTGGACCCGAAGACCGGTCAGATGTCGATGGGCTTCGAGATCATGATGCCGCCCTTCGACTACGACCTCGCCGACGCCGGCAAGGGTCCGAGCATGGGTTACGAGTTCTTCACCTGCTACAACAGCGAGATGGCGCATGACTCGCTCGAGATCAAGGCATCGCAGAACGAGATGGACTACTTCGCCGCGGTCGACTGGCGGGCGGCGCAGGCGGCGGTGGACGCCGGCAAGGCGACGATGATCAACGGCGCGCCGGTGCTCGATCCGGCCAAGGTGCCGGGCATCGTCTACCTGGTGCCGGTGCCCAAGAGCCCGCACGGCGTCGACGTCAACCCCACCGGCGAGTACATCTGCTGCTCGGGCAAGCTCCAGGCGGAGGTGTCGGTCTACAGCTTCGCCAAGCTCAAGGCCGCGATCGACGCGAAGAAGTTCGACGGCGAGAAGATGGGTGTGCCGACGATCAAGTTCGAGGATGTGTTCGAGGCCAAGGTGCCGGTGGGTCTCGGACCGCTGCACACCCAGTTCGACGACAAGGGGTACGCGTACACCTCGCTGTTCCTGGACTCGCAGATCGCCAAGTGGAAGGTGGGGCCGCCGTGGAACGTGGTGGACAAGATCGACGTGTACTACTCGATCGGCCACCTGATGGCCTCGGAGGGCGACACCCGGCACCCGACCGGCGAGTACCTGGTGGCACTCGACAAGCTGTCGAAGGATCGCTATCTGAGCGTCGGCCCGACCCATCCCGAGGCGGCGCAGCTCATCGATCTACGCGGTCCGAAGATGCAGCTCCTGTACGACTTCCCGACCTATCTCGAGCCGCACTACGCGCAGATGATCCGCGCCTCGAAGCTGCACCCGTTCACCGTCTACCCGCTCGAGAAGAACGACAAGCCCGGCGTGATCAAACGCGCCGAGGACGCGCGCATCGAGCGTCACGGCAACCGGGTCGACGTGTACGGCCTGGTGGTGCGCACCCATTTCACGCCCGACATCGTGCGTGTCAACCAGGGTGACGAGGTCTGGTTCCACTGGACCAATCTCGAGCAGGACGACGACATCGCCCACGGCTTCGGCATCCTCTGGTCGAGCAAGAACATGCAGATCGAGCCCGGCGAGACCAAGACCATGCGCTGGACCGCCGAGAAGGTCGGCATCAATCCGTTCTACTGCTCGAACTTCTGCAGCGCGCTGCACCAGGAGATGCAGGGCTACATCGAGGTGCGCCCGAAGGGCACTCCGGTGACGGCCGTGCAACGTCCCGATCCGCGGCTGGTCGCGGAGATCGACGCGTTGCTGGCGAAACGCTGAGCACCCGGACGCGGGGGTGAGCCGGTCACCCGGCCCGCCCCTCGGGAAAGGCGACATGAGCTGGCTGACCGGACACTTCCAACCCATCGAACGGCGTCTCATCGTGCTTGCGGCGCTGGTGCTGCTGCCGGTGTTCTTCCTGCCGGTGCTGCCGATCTGGCAGATGCGCATGCACGCGCCGCAATACCCCGAGGGGCTGACCCTCACGATCTACACCAACACGATCAAGGGCGATGTCGACAAGATCAACACGCTCAACCACTACGTCGGCATGCACAAGATCACCCCCACCGACTTCCGCGAGTTCACCTACATGCCCCAGCTCCTCACCTTCTTCGGAGTGATGGCGCTGCTCGCGGCGCTGGTCAACCGGCGCTGGGTGGCGATCGTCGGCTGGCTGGCCTTCACCGCGTTCGCGGGGCTGATGTTCACCGACTACGCGCGCTGGCTCTATCACTACGGCCACGATCTCGACCCGCGCGCCGCGATCCGGCTCCCGACCTTTACGCCGCCGGTGATCGGCTTCAAGCAGATGGCGAACTTCAAGGTGTGGAGTCTGCCCGGGACCGGCACCCTGCTGCTCGGTCTGGCGTGGCTGCTCGGACCGGTCATCCTGCTCTTCGGCCGCCGGACCGGGGCGCGTCGTGCGGGGTGATCGGCGCGGGCACGCCGTCTCGATGGCGCTCGCCCTGACGCTCGGCGCCGCGTGCGTCGCCGGTCCGGCGGGCGCGCGCACCCTGCGGGTCCCCGCGGCGGACACGCTCGCGCGCGCGGCGCTGGCCATCGCCCAACCCGGGGACACGCTGGTGCTCGCCGCCGGGATCCACCGCGGGCCGCTGCGCATCACACGGCCGCTGGTGTTGCGCGGAGAGCGTGGCGCGGTGGTGGATGGCGGTGGCATCGGGACCGTGATCGAGGTCGGTGCCACCGGGGTACGAATCGAGGGACTCACCGTGCGGGCCAGCGGCCGCCAGGTGCTCACCATCGACAGCGGCATCCACGTCCTCGCCACCGGCGTGATGTTGCGCGATCTCACGCTGGTCGATGTCCTCTACGGCATCTACGGCGAGCGCGCCGACGACCTGGTGGTGGAGCGCTGCGCGCTGCGAGGTCGTGTCGATCCACTCGACGAATCGGGCGACGGCAACGGCATCCACCTGTGGTACAGCCGGAACCTGTCGGTGAAGCAGTGTGACGTGACCCGCTTCCTGGACGGGATCTACCTGTCGTTCGCCGACCAGGTGCGGGTCGAGGACACCCGCCTCCACGACCAGGGGCGTTACGGGCTGCACACCATGTACTGCCAGCAGAACACCTTCGTTCGCGACACGCTCACCCGCAACGCGGCGGGCTGCGCGATCATGTTCTCCAACCACCTCGAGGTGGGGTGGAACGCGATCGTGCACAACCGTGGTCCGCGCACCTACGGGTTGCTGCTGCGGGACTGCTCGGACGGGCGCTTTCACGACAACCAGCTGGTGGACAACACCGTGGCCGTGTTCATGGACGGCTCCAACCGCAACCGGTTCGAGGACAACCTGGTCCAGGACGATGGCTGGGGTCTGCTGATGTTCTCCTCCTGCGCCGACAACGTGGTGACCGGGAACGACTTCATCCACGACGACTACCCGGTGGCGCTCGACATGCGGTTCACCCGCAACGCGTTCGACGATGGCCGTCGTGGCAACTTCTGGAGCGACGCCATCCCGTACGATCTCGACGGCGACGGGGTGAGCGACGTGCCGTTCTCACCGGTCACCGCCTTCTCCTTCGTGTCGAAGCAGTATCCCGATCTCGCGGTGCTGTCCGCGAGTCCGGCGGTGGCCGCCCTCGGCGTGGCCGAGCGGGTGTTCCCGGCGATGCGTCCGAGCGAGGCGGTGGATCGCTTCCCACGCGTGCGTCCGGGACGCGCCGGTGTCCGCCGGGCGCCCTTGGCCCCGGAGCCGCGCGCCTGGGGCATGGCGGGTGGCTTCGCGGTCATGCTCGTCGGCGGACTCGCGCTCGCCGCGGGGCGGCGGAGCGCGTGAGCATGGTGCGCGCGGAATCCCTCACCAAGCGCTACGGCACGGTGACCGCCGTGGACGGACTGTCGTTCGAGGTCGAGAGCGGGGAGACGTTCGCGCTCATCGGCCCCAATGGCGCCGGCAAGACCACGACGCTCCGCATCCTGCTGGGTCTGTCGCGTCCGGACAGCGGTCGGGTGGCGGTGGGACCGGAGGCGCTGCCACCCCA
>JBIOKD010000261.1:0-4700 GCA_044451485.1 Candidatus Eiseniibacteriota bacterium
CACCGCACCCGAGGCCGAGCTGGTCTCGGTCAAGCGACCGGTGATGCCGTTCGCCCGCTTCCCCGGCGAGGATTCCCTGCTCGGCCCCGAGATGAAGTCCACCGGCGAGGTGATGGGGCGGGACCGTCATTTCGGACTGGCGCTGGCCAAGGCCTATCTCGGTGCGGGAGACTCACTTCCGGACCACGGCACGGTGTTCCTCAGCATGCGCGACGACGACAAGCGCTCGATCACCTTCATGGCGAAGAAACTGGTCGAGCTGGGGTATCAACTGGTGGGCACCCGGGGCACCGCCCGCTACCTCCGGCGCTACGGGGTACCCTGCCGCGAGGTGTTCAAGGTGCACGAGGGCCGGCCGCACGCGGTGGACCTGATCGAGGCCGGCGACGTCCAGCTCGTGATCAACACCCCGCTCGGCCGCGCCTCGAACTACGATGAAAAGGCGATCCGCGCCAGCGCCGTGTCCCTCGGGGTGCCGGTCATCACCACCGTGGCCGGCGCGATGGCCGCGGTGATGGGCATGGAGGCCTTGAAGGAGCGCCGGCTCGAGGTCACGGCGCTGCAGGAGGTCGTGTGAGGTCGTCCATCGGATCGGCGCCGCGGCTGCGGGCGGATTGATGCCCCGAGTGCTTCGCCGGCTGCTGATCGCCGCCCCCGCGCTGGTGCTGCTCGGCTCGTGCGCGTACTACAACACCTACTTCATGGCGAAGCGGTATTACTCGCAGGCCACGATGGGGTTGCCGTACGCCGTGGACAAGCCCGATCCCGGCCGGCTGCCCAACTTCGGCAAGTCGGTGGACTACTGCAAGAAGCTGCTGGCCAACTACCCGAAATCGAAGTACGTGGACGACGCGTACCTGTTGTGGGCGCGCGGCCTGATCGGCAAGGACGATCCGGGGGCGGCGGTGGACATGCTGCGCACCTTCACCGATCGCTACCCCAAGAGTCCGCTGCGAGCCGAGGCGACCTTCTTCCTCGGACTCGCCTACCGGTTGACCCACAAGTACACCGAGGCGGTGACCTCGCTCGAGGACTACCGTCGGCTCGCGCCCAAGGGTGACCTGGTGCCGTACGCGCTGCTCGAGGAATCGCGGGCCTTGAGCTCGCTGCGCCGTTTCGACGACGCCGCGGCGGTGGCCGACACGCTCGCCGAGCGCTTCCCCAAGCACGTGCTGCACGATCGCGCCCTCCTCGCGCGGGCCGACGCGCGTCTCGCGATCGGGGACTACCAGCGGGCGCGTGGCGACTATCACACCCTCGGCGCGCGTGCGGACAACGACGAGGACCGCTTCCGGTGGATGCTCAAGGAAGCCGACTGTCTCGAGGCCGGACACGAATACGACGAATCGCTGGCGCTGCTCCGCGACGCGATCTCACACGAGCGTGAGCCGGTGCTCTCCGACACCACCGGCAAGCCCGGTCTTGGCTTCGTGCCGACCAGCGCGAACCCGATCGGCGACCACTGGGGGCAGCTCAAGCTGCGGATCGGGAGCGTCTACACGCTGATGAGTCGCCAGCCGGAGGCGCTCGCCGCGTTCAACGACGTGCTGCTCCACTACTGGCGCACCCCGTTGGCCGCCGAGGCGCAGTACCGCATCGGATACCTCTACGAGGTGGTGGCCGACGACTTCGACGCCGCGCGTCGCGAGTACAACAAGGTGAAGGACCAGTCGGTGTCGTCGGTCTACGCCGCGCAGGCCACGCAGCGGATGCAGAACCTCGACCGTCTGGCGCAGTTCCGGGTCGCGGGTGGCGATTCGGTCGCCAAGGCGGCGGAGGCGAGCTTCATGCGCGCCGAGCTGTACCTCTTCCAGAACGACAAGCCACAGCGGGCGCTCGAGGAATACCGCTCGGTGAGCGACCGGTTCAGTGGCACGCCCTGGGACGCCAAGGCCAAGCTGGCACAGGCCTGGGTGCTGAGCCACCGTATGCGCGACTCGACCGCCGCCGACTCGCTGCTGTGGGTGATCGTGCGCGACCATCCGGCCACCGAGGCCCAGCTCGCCGCCCGCGACTATCTCGAGGCGTGGGGCGAGACCGTGCCCGACTCGCTCATCAAGATGCCCGAGCATCCGCTGCTCGCGGTGACCGACTCGGTGGCGCTGACCCCGCCGCCCGGCACCGACCCGCGTCTCGGGATGGGTGGCGCGGTGGCGTCGGACTCCGCACTGCGTCTGGGCATGCGTGGCAACATGTACGGCTCCAGCTACCACCAGCCGACCCAACAGGACAGCCTCCTCTACGGACAACGACCGGCGGCGGTGACCGCCAGCGTCGATTCGCTCGCGCGGGTGGTGGCCACCACCGACAGTCTGGCCCGTGCGGCGTCCGCGGCGAAGAGCGACAGTCTGTCGCACGGCAAGGCGGTTGTCGCGCCGGACTCGCTCGGCGCCAAGCCGAAGCCGGTCCCGGGGCCCGGCCCACCACCCGCGCCGCCGCCGATCTCACCGGCACCGGCACGACCGGACTCGCTGCCGTGACGCCCACCGCGGCTCCGGAGCGCGCGCGTCTCGATCGTTACCACCCGGTGTGGCGACAGGTGGGCGCGCGCATCGTGCGTCACGTCGACTATGGCGCCGGTCACCGCTGGCTCGATCTCGAGATGCCCGCGGGGTTCGTGCGGCCTGCGGCCGGGCAATTCGTGCAGCTCCTGCACGAGCCGCCGTCGCCGGTGTTGCTGCCGCGTCCGATGAGCGTGGCGGGTGTGGTCACCCGGCGTGGCCGTCACACGGTGGGATTCCTCTATGCGCCGGTCGGCGCCGGAACCCGCGCCCTGGCGGCGCTCGAGCCGGGTGACCGGGTCGACGTGCTGGGCCCGCTCGGTCGCGGGTACCCGCTCGACGAGTCCGGCACCGTGGTGCTGGTCGCCGGTGGCCGCGGCGTGGCGCCGCTGCTGTTCGCGGCCGACGAGCTGGCGGCGCGTGGACGCCGCCCCGAGTTCGTGTTCGGGGCGCGCACCCGGACGCTGTTGATCGGCGTGGACGAGACACGCGCCCGGCTCGAGCGGATCGGCGGCCGTCTGCACGTGGCGACCGACGACGGCAGCCGTGGCACGCGTGGCACGGTGCTCGATGTGCTGGCGCGGCTGACCCCGCGTCTCTCCGGACCCTTGGTGGTGCACGCGTGTGGTCCACACGGCATGCTCAAGGCGGTGGCGCGCTGGGCGCTCGACGGCGGGCACGCCGCGCACCTGGCGATGGAGTCGGTGATGGCGTGCGGCACCGGCGTGTGCCGGGGATGCCCGTTGCCACGCAGCGCCGCGGCCACGGCGCGTTTCACACGCGAGCGGGCCACCGCCCCGTCGCTCTACGGCAACGCCCAATACGCGATGTGCTGCACCGAGGGACCGGTGTTCGCCGCCCCGGATCTCGACTGGAGCCGCATCACATGACCCCGTCCCGCCGCGCCATCGCACCGGCCACCGTCGATCTCACCGTGTCGCTCGGCCGGCTGCGTCTCGCCAACCCGGTGCTCACCGGCTCGGGCACCTTTGGCTATGGCGACGAGTACGCGCACGTCGTCGATCTCAAGCGGCTGGGTGGCGTGGTCACCAAGACCGTCACCGTGCGACCTCGCGCCGGCAACACGCCGGTGCGCATCGCCGAGACCCCGAGTGGCATGCTCAATTCGATCGGGCTCGAGAACGTCGGCCTCGAGCGCTACGCCCGAGAGAAGCTGCCCAAGCTGCGCGCGCTCGGTGCCACGGTGATCGTGTCGGTGGGTGGCGAGACCGCGCGCGAGCTGGCGACGCTGGTCTCGGCGCTGGGCGACGAGCCCGACATCGCCGGATTCGAGATCAACTTCTCGTGCCCGAACGTGGCGCGTGGCGGCGCGCGTTTCTGGGCGGTGCCGCGCCGGCTCGAACGCACCATGCGGCTGCTGCGTGGTCTCACCCGTCACCCGCTGGTGGCCAAGCTGTCCCCGGACGTCACGTCGATCGCCGACACCGCGATCGCCTGCGAACAGGGCGGTGCCGACGCGCTCACCGCGGTGAACACCTTCGTCGGCATGGCGATCGATCTCGAGCACGCCCGGCCGAAGCTGTCGCGTCGCACCGGCGGTCTGTCGGGTCCCGCCATCCGGCCGCTGGCACTTGCGCGCTGCGCCGAGACGGTGGCGGCGGTGAGCATCCCGGTGATCGGCTCGGGCGGGATCATGAGCGGGCGCGACGCGCTCGAGTTCATCGCGGTGGGTGCCGCCGCGGTGCAGATCGGGACCGCGAGCTTCGTGAGACCCCGTGCCACCGAGGAGATCCTGGACGAGATCCGGGTCTGGCTCGCCGATCACGGCGTGCGACGGCTGTCCGACTTCCGTGGCGTGGCGCTCGTGGAGCGCGACGACACGGGCGGTGCGCGGCGCGAGTCGGCCGGCCCGGTGACCGCGGAGCGCACGCGTGTCGTGGCACACGGTGGCGGATGCGCCCCGCCACGCCCCGCCCGGGCCAGGGTGCGCCCGGCCGCCCGGGTTGCGGCGCGCGCCGGCCGACGCGGCCCCGCGGCCACGCCGGGGGAGGCCCGATGACCGAGATCGCGATCGCGTTCGACGTCGCGACCCTCGAAGCCGCGCTGGCGCTCGACGAGCGGCTCGGCCCGGGACCCGAATACGCCAAGATCGGACTCGAGCTGTTCGCCGCCGCCGGACCGGAGGCGGTGCGCGCGCTCCGGCGGCGCGGGCGGCGGGTGTTCCTGGACCTCAAGCTC
>JBIOKD010000262.1:0-4693 GCA_044451485.1 Candidatus Eiseniibacteriota bacterium
CACCAGACGCGGCTCGAATCCCTTCGCGGTGGGGAGGAACGCGATCTGCATCTGCCCGTGTCCGCTCCCGCCACCACCCATGCCACGACGGGTGGAGTCGGACCCCGCACCTCCGCCGTTACCGCCATGGCCGCCACCACGCGCCATCCACGCCCCGCGCCCGCCGCCCGATCCATCGCCGCGCCCGGCACCGGTTCCGTCGCCTGCCGACGCGCCGGCGAATCCGCCCATGCCACCGCCACCGCCGCGTCGCATCCCGGCCGCCCGGCGGCCCGCGCCGGTGGAGTCCCTTCCTCCGGCGCCGCCGGGGTCCCGCCCGCCCGCGCGCATGCGCGCGGCGCGCAGCGAGTCGCCGCCGACGTTGCTCATCCGCGACGCCATCTGCCGCTGCACCTCGGCCTTCAGCGTGTCGGCGTTCATCCCCAGCGCCACCGCCACGGTCGACAGCTCGCGCATGGTGCGTACCGCGTCGAGCGGCACCGCGATCACGTTGGTGCGTTGGGCGATGGCGATCGTGACCTCGCCGTTCATGCCGGGCAGCAACAGACCGTTCTCGTTCTCGATCGCGATCAGCACCGGGAACATCGTCACCGACTGCTGCACCTGGGCCTGTGGCTCGATCTTGAGCACCCGGCCCCGGAACGGACGGTTGGGGAACGCATCCACCGTGACCGTGGCGGCCTGACCGGGCCACACGTTGCCGATGTCGGTCTCGCCCACCAGCGCCTCGAGCTGGATGCGGTTCAGATCCGCCATCTTGAGCAGCGTGGTCCCACCGCTCGCCGACGACGTGGCCGAGGCGATGACCGTGCCCTTGGTCGCGTCCTGCTCGATGATGGTGCCGTCGGACGGCGCCCTCACGTTGGCATCGGCGAGCGCCAGCCGGGCGTTGTCGAGATCGGAGCGCGCGCGAGCGAGCGACGACAGGGAGTTGGCGTAGGAGAGCGTCGCGGTCTCGTGGTCGTCGGCCGTGATCGCCTCGCGGCTGAAGAGGTCGTCGGCGCGCTTCTTCTGCGCGGTGCTGATCTCGACCTGGGCACGCGCCGCCTGCAACGCGGCGTAGGCCTCGTCGTACTGGTTGCGCACGTTCACGGTGTCGATCTGCGCCAGCAGGTCCCCGGCGTGCACCACCGAGCCCACCTCGACCGGCATGCGGAGGATCTGCCCGGAGGCCTTGGACTTGATCTCGACCACCTCGATCGGCTGCACCGTGCCGGTGGCCTCGACGGTCTGGGCGATGTCGCGCCGGGCGATCACGGTGGTGGGGATGACGGCGGCCGCGTGGTGGGGATGGAGCACGCGCCACGCCACTCCGGCGCCGATCACCAGCACCACGACGCCCAGCGCCATGAGCGCGGTGCGACGCGGGTTGCGGACGGAGGTCACGGGTGTCTCCCTTCGATCGGGTGATGGAGGTTCATGTCCGTCTCACAGGTCGCGCCCGACCAGCGCCTCGAGCTGCGCCCGTGCGACGCGCAGATCGTAGCGCGCCTGGATCAGGGCGTAGCGCGCCTGGTCGAGCGTGGACTGCGAGGTGAGCACGTCGAGCAGCGTGGAGGTGCCGATGTCGTACTTGTCCCGCTGCACGCGCAGGTCCTCCTCGGCGGCCTCGATGGTGGCAATCTGGGTCGCGATCCGCTCCTCGGCGGTGTGATAGGCGCCGAAGTACTGGCTGAAATCCGCGACCGCCCCGAGCTTTGCGTCACGCAGCGCCGCGACCGCCTCGTCACGGGCCACCCGGGCCTGGGTGAAGTGCTGCTCGTTCTGCCACTGGGTGAAGATCGGGAACGTCAGCGAGAAGCGGAGCGCGCCCGAGTAGGTCATGGCCTCGGGGCTCAGATCGAAGGACGGCGCCGTGCCGTTGCCGCTGCGCGAGTAGCCGGCCGAGATGCTGGGCAGATAGGCGCCCCACGCGCCGCGCAGCGCCGCCTGCGCCGCGGCCAGCGAGGCCTCGGCCTCGCGCACCGCGGGGCCCTCGAGCGCCAGCGTGCGCAGCGTGGTGTCGGCGAGTGCCAGACCCACCCGGTCGAGCGAGTCGTCGGCCGCCGCGGTGACCGGCGTGTCGCTGCCCACCGCGCGGGTGAGCGCCGCGTCGGCGACACCACGCGCGGTCACCGCCTGCACGAGCGCGAGCCGCGCGTTGTGCACGGTGATCTGGGAGCGCAGCGAGTCGGACCGGGTCACGGAGCGCTCGTGGAGCTTGAGCACCGAGATCTCGAGCTGTTGTCGCGCCTGGGCGAGCTGGGTCTGCGCCGCCTCCTCGGCCTCGCGGGCCGCCAGCACCAGGAAGAACTGCTGCTTGGCCGCCAGTTCGGCGGCGTAGCGCTGGGCGGTGAGGTTCACGTCCGCCGCTCCGGCCTGCGCGTTGGCCTGTTGCAGATCGAAGATGCGACGGCCACCGGTGAAGAGGTCGACGTTGGCGCCGAGCCCGAGATTGAGCGACCACGGCTCGGACGACAGCGTGATCACCTGGCCGTTCTCCACCCGGGTCTGACCGGGCCGCTCCGGCACCTGCCGGGTGGTGCCGGCGGAGAGACTCACGCTGGGGATGAACGCCGCCTTGGCTGCCGTGACCGCGGCGCGGCTGTTGCTCCGCTGCCCCTGCGCCTGGATCACGACCAGGGCGTTGCGCTCGGCGAGCGCCACCGCCTCGGCGAGCGAGATCGGGTGCGCCAGGCTGTCGGTGGAATCGGTGACCGGTGCCGGCGCGACCGTCGGCGATGGCGCCACCGCCAGCATGACGACGAGCAGGGGCGCGATCACGACCGCGCCCCTTCCGCGGAACCCGCGCTCCCGATCGGCGCGGGTGCCGTGGCGCGGCGCTCGTCGGTGGCGACCGTGCCGTCGCGCAGGACAATGCGCCGCTGGGCCCGGGCCGCCACGTCCGGGTCGTGCGTCACCACCACGATGGTCTGTCCGCCGGCGTGGAGCTGCTCGAACAGACGCAGCACGTCGTCACCGGTGACCGAGTCGAGATTGCCGGTCGGCTCGTCGGCCAGGAGCAGCGCCGGCCGCGCCACCAGAGCGCGGGCGATCGCCACGCGCTGGCGCTGCCCGCCCGACAGCTCGTTCGGCTTGTGCTGGGCCCGGTCGGCGAGACCGACGCGCTCGAGCGCCTCACCGGCGCGCTGTCGCCGCTCGCGCGTGGGGGTGCCCTGGTAGAGGAGCGGCAGCTCGACGTTGCGCAATGCGCTGGCGCGGGCCAGCAGGTTGAAGGTCTGGAACACGAACCCGATCTCGCGATTCCGGATCGCCGCCAGCTCGGCGTCCTGCATCGACGACACCCGCGTGCCGTTCAGCCAGTACTCGCCACGGGTCGGGGTGTCGAGACAGCCGAGAATGTTCATCAGGGTGGACTTCCCCGACCCCGATGGGCCCATGATCGCCACGTACTCGTTGCGTCGCACGGTCAGGTCCACGCCGCGAAGCGCGCGCACGGTCTCGCCGCCCAACGCGTACTCGCGGGTGACCGCCCGGACGTCGAGGATGGTCTCGGTGGTATGGGGCGCGGCCGGCATTCAGCTCTCCATGCGCGCGTAGACGCGCTTGAACTCGAGCCCCGGCCGGTCACCGGCCGGCTTGAACGTGCTCTTGATCTCCAGCTCGCGTCCCTTCGACTTGAGCGTCCAGGTGTCGGTGACCACCACGCCCTGCGTCAGCTCACGGGTCACCACGAGATGCCCGCCCTGCCACACGCCGGTGAAATGAGGCGCGTCGAACACCTTGACGGCGCTGTCGGCGGTGGCGGTGTCCCCGATCGCGATCTCGGCCACGGTGACGCCGCTGGTGTCGGCGAGGGTCAACAGGTTCCCGCCCTGCGTGACCCGCATCACCGGTGGCAGTGGCGCGGGTCGGATGCCACGCAGCCCGCGCGATCCACCGCCCTCGCGAGCGCCCGTTTCACGGCCTTCGCCCGAGCCGTCACCGCCGCGTCCACCCCGGCCACCACCACCCCAGCCGCCATGCCCGCCACCCATGCCGCCCCAACCACCACCACGACCGAAGCCACCACCCATCGACCGATGCTCGCTGCCGCCCGTGGGCGTCTCGGAGCGGCTCGGGTCCAGCCGCCACAGACCGCTCAGCGTGGGTGCGGGCTTCGGCCGCGCGAGTGCGGGAATCACCAACAACAGCACCGCCGCTGTCGCGACGAGCGCGGGGCGCCACCTGGGGCGCCGTGTGGAGGTGCCGGTGCCGTTCATCGGAAACCACCGGAGCGGAGGACGAACGACATTCGGCACCGGCGCTCGCGCGCGCCGGCCGGGGGCACCGGCGCGCCGATCACGACTCGACCACCTTCCGGTAGACACGCTTGAACTCGACGATCGAGGAGTTGCCGTTCCCCACGACTCGGCTGTGGATGACGAGCGTCTTGCCGCCGTCCTGGAGGAAGAAGCCCTGCTCCATCTTGCCGCGCGCTGCGGTGCGCTCGACGGCCAGGGTGTCGGCCTGCCATTGCCCGTGGAGCACGAGCGCGCCCGGCGAATGCATGAGCGTGTCGTCCTTCGCGGGCATGAGACCGATCTCCTGAAGTACCTTGCCCGCCGAGTCCTCGAAGCTCACCACGTCGAGCGTCTGTGTGATGTGCATGAGATCGGGGAGTCGCACCGGCCGCATGCTGCCGGGACCGCCGGACCCGCCGGCACTCTCGGCCGAGCCCGAGGGACCACCGCCGCTCCCGCCGCCACCACCC
>JBIOKD010000263.1:0-4688 GCA_044451485.1 Candidatus Eiseniibacteriota bacterium
CCGTAGACGTCGGGATAGACCTCGAAATCGTAGTCCGAGCCGGCGAGCAGCGGTTTGAAGTTCCCACGCAACGCGACCCGCGCGGTGTCGGGCCGGGTCGGATCGGCGGTGCGCGGGTCGAGCCACGCGCGGCCACGCACCAGCCCGATGGTGTTCGTGTAGATGCCCTCGTCCACGAACAGCTGGATGCTCGGTTGGTACGGGTATTGGAGGTCGAAGCTCGGGTCGTAGAGGAGGTAGTAGACCCCCTTCACGTAGTCGAGGTCGGCGATCTCCTGGATCTGCTGTTGCGAGCCGCCCGCGTAGCTCGCCCGCTCGCTGCGTCCCTCCTGCTTGCTCGCCAGCAAGGTGAGGTCGAGCGGTCCCAGCCGGCTCGACAGCTTGGCCCCGAACAGTCCCTCGTTGCGCCCGCTGTAGGAGACGTACTGCGTGCCGGGGAGCGTGAGGTTGGTGTTGCCGAGGTCGAGCGACTGGACCAGGTCGTCCTCGTCGCCCTTGTAGTTGATGGCGATGCGGTTCGCGAGCGGGATCTGCACCGCCGAGTTCTGCAGCAGGTTCACCTTGACCCGGTCCGACAGCTGGCCCTCGAGAACGATGTTGAGATCCTGCTGCATGTCGAGCGAGGGGAACAGCGAGCGATGCTGTCCGAGGAGACCGAGCTGCTGGTTGGTCCAGTTGCTGGTGCCGGACAGCCGGATCTGTTCGGAGCCCGACACGTTGAGCGCCGGTCCACCCGGTCCGAGCAGGTTCTGGACCTTTTGTGGCAGCGGCGAGGGGATGGCGAACGACAGACCGGTCCGCCCGACGCTCGACGCGTCGGTGTGACCGGCCATGGTGTTGATCTTGTCGTGTGAGGTGGTCTGCCAGAGCCGCTCGAAGTTGAGCTGGGTGAGCTCGTGTGACAGATCGGCGAGTGGGATGCTCACCGGCTGGCCGAGCTCGACGTTCCCGAATTCGACGCCGTAGCGCACCCGGCCGGTTTCGGGATCGAGCG
The DNA here is from genome assembly GCA_044451485.1 of Candidatus Eiseniibacteriota bacterium. GTDB lineage: Bacteria > Eisenbacteria > RBG-16-71-46 > RBG-16-71-46 > RBG-16-71-46 > JBIOKD01. Next base: position 995 of record JBIOKD010000263.1, read on the forward strand.
ACACCCGGAGCTGGCGGGGGTCCTGACCCAGCTTGAAATGCGCCCCCTTGGGGGCCAGCGTCGGCAGGGCCCCGGTCACGAATTGGTCCTCGAGCGCCAGTCGCGAGGCGGGTTTCCAGGCAGGCGGAAGACTGTCCACGGCCGCCGCGGGGCGGTGGCGGAGGGGATTATGGAAGCTGGGGGTCCAGTTCGGCAGCCCCGGAAAGGCCAGCAGGAGACTGGCGAACGAAAGCGTCAGGATCTGGAACATTCAGCCCCAGAAACACGACAATGCGCCTCCCTGTCGGGAGGCGCTACGGGCAACCTGGCAACACAAACATCGACCGTCAAAGCTCTTACGGCGATTTCGTTCGCCCGCTGCGACCCCTTGGGGTAGGCTGCGGCCTCGTGCGGCTCCTGCGTTCCTACATCCTCCGCCTCCACCTGGTTCCCTTCCTGCTCGGATTCGGGGTCATCACCTTCCTTTTGGTGATGGACACCATCTTCGACTACCTGGACCTGATCGTGAACCGGGGTCTGCCAGTGCTGACGGTGGTGGAGCTGTTCGCGCTCTCGCTCGGCTTCATCGTGGCCCTTTCGGCCCCGTGCGGGGTGCTGGTCTCGGCGCTGATGACCTTCGGGCGACTGTCCCAGGACAACGAGATCACCGCGCTCAGGGCCAGCGGGGTCAATCTCTGGAGCGTGCTCGTGGGGCCGCTGACCGCCTCGCTGGTTCTCGCCCTGGTGCTGGTCGGCTTCAACAACTGGGTGCTGCCCGAGACCAACCACGCGTTCGCCAACCTGCTCGTGGACATCGGACGCATGCGTCCCACCGTGCGTCTGCAGGAGGGCGTGTTCATCAACGACTTCCCGGGCTACGACCTCCTGGTGCGTTCGGTGAACGGCCGCACCAACGAGATGCGCGGGGTCACGATCTACCAGATGAATCCCGGCGGCCCTCCCACCACGATCATCGCCAAGCGCGGCCGTCTCAGCTACACCCCCGACGGCCGCACCGTGGTGCTCGAGCTCAAGGACGGCGAGATCCACTTCATTCCGCCGGATTCCGACGGCGGCTCACGACGCTACCGGCGGCTCGAGTTCAAGACCCACGTCATCAACATCCCGGGTGCGGGCGGCATGCTCGAGCGCACCGTACGGGACGTGCGTGGCAATCGCGAAATGTCGGCGGGCATGCTCCTCGCCCAGAGCGACACGACCCGCCGCCAGCTCGAGGCCTCGGCCGCCGTGCGTCTCGAGCACCTGCGCGAGCTCGGCGTGCGCGACGCGGATCTCGGCGAGCTGCGACCCGGGCGCGTGTCCGCCGGTGCCGGGGCGATCGCCCAGATCGCCGAGTGGCTCGGCCGCCGCGAGCCGCTCGATCGGGTGGCGGACCAGCGTCCGGAGCTGCGCTCCGAGATCGAGATGTGGCGGCTCGAACGGGACGCCTACCTCAAGCGCATCGCCAACCTGTCGGTCGAGGTGCACAAGAAGTTCGCGCTGCCCTTCGCCTGTGTGGTGTTCGTGATGATCGGGGCCCCGATCGGCATGCGGGTCCGCCGCACCGGACCGGCGGTGGCGTTCCTGTCGGTGTTGTTCTTCATGTTCTACTGGTTCTGTCTGATCGGCGGCGAGGAGCTCGCCAACCGGCTGCTGATGCCGCCCTGGCTCGGCATGTGGCTGCCGAACATCGTGCTCGGCGGGCTCGGCGTGCAGTGGATGCTCGAGGCGTGCGAGGTGCGTCTGCCCTGGTCGAGACGCGGACGTCACCAGCGCGTGCCGGGTGGCGCCGCCGCGGTCGCGACATGAGGATCACCGACCGCTACGTGCTGCGCGAGTTCGTGGCCTATCTCGGGCTGGCCCTCATCGGGCTGCTCGCGCTGTTCGTGATCGTCGACGTGTTCGAGAAGATCGACGTCTTCCTGGACCACCGGGCCCCGATGCTCATGGTGGCCCGGATGTACGTGTTCCAGCTCCCCGAGTGGGTGGTGCTGGTGCTGCCCATCGCGTTGTTGATGAGCACCTTCCTGTCGCTTGGACAGCTCAACAAGTTCGGCGAGCTGACCGCGATGCGATCACTCGGGCTGTCGCTGGTCCGTATCCTGACCCCGGTGTTCACGGTGGCGGCGATCGGGACCGTCGGCTCGTTCCTGTTCAACGAGATCGTGACCCCGCGCGCGACACGGGTGCGGGACCGGATCTTCGACGTCGAGATCCAGCGTCACCCCCCGACCGCCGCCAACGAGCGCGCCGACATGACCTTCCTCGGCGAGGGCGGCCGCATCTACTACGCGCGACTCTACGTGGTGTCGGAGCGCCGCATGCACGAGGTGTCGTTGCAGGAGTTCAAGGGCGGTCAGCTGACGCGGCGCATCGATGCCGCCGAGGCGAGCTGGGACGGTGGTCGGTGGGTGTTCAGCTCCGGCTACGTCCGGACCTTCGAGAACGGCGCCGAGCAGGCGCATTCGTTCACACGGCTCGCGGTGGACGGACTGAGCGAACGGCCGGAGGATTTCGCCCGCGAGAAACGCGATCCGAAGGAGATGGACTACGTCGAGCTCGGGCGCTACATCGGCAAGCTGCGCGCCAGCGGGGCGCGTATCGCGAACTACCTGGTGGACCTCCACATGAAGCTGTCGTTTCCGCTGATCAATTTCATCGTGGTGATGATCGGCGCGGCGGTGGCGACCCGTCTGCGTCTGCAGAGCGCGGCGCTGGGATTCGGTCTGTCGATCGCGATCGCGTTCGTGTACTACGCGTTCATGCGCGCGGGGCAGGCGTTCGGCCACTCCGGGCTGCTGCCCCCCTACCTGGCCGCGTGGCTGGGCGACGTGGTGTTCGGGAGTGTGGGGACGGTCATGATGTGGCGCGCCCAGCGACACTGAGAATGGCGGACGCGTGCTCGACGCCTTCCTGATCGATCACCGGGTGGCGTTCGCCACCTGGGCCGAGCCACTGGTTTGGGCGCTCGTCCCGCTGGCCATGCTGGCGATGTGGTGGCTGGGCCGTGGCCGGCCGTACGGGATCCCACAGGGCGCCATGGCGCGGATGGGGGTGGTGGCGGCACTCGCCATCGGGACGCTGGGCTTGTGGATCGGCGCCACGTTGCGTGGACCGTTCTGGCCGATCATGGAGACCACCCGCCGGCTCCAGCACACGATCGGTCGTCCCGCGCCCGAAGTCGTGTTCCAGCGTCTGCCCGACGGCGCGCCGGTGCGGTTGTCGGCGTTCCGTGGCCGGGTGGTGCTGCTCAACCTGTGGGCCACCTGGTGCCCGCCCTGTGTGGTCGAGCTGCCGGCGCTGCGCGAGCTCGAGCGCCGGCTCGGCCCCGAGGGACTCGCGGTGGTGGCGGTGTCCGACGAGCCGTTCGCCGACGTGGCGGCGTTCGGCCAGCGGGTATCGCTGCCGAGTGTCACCGGGGCCGCTCCCGACTTCGCGTGGCTGCCGATGCAGGGGTCGCGGCCCTACACGCTCGTGATCGACCGCCAGGGCGTGCTCAGGGTCTCGGTGTTCGGCCGGCTCGACGCCGACGGCTTCGAGCGGCTGGTCCGCCCGTACCTGTAGCCGCTACCCTGCGCCGCCCTCCCGGCCGCTGGGTCTCGCGTCTCCGTGGCCGCCGGGGCGCTCGGGTGTCGCGCTCGTCGCGGGTCCCATCGCTCCGCCATCCCCGCCACACCACACCCCCACCGCGTCGCTCCACCCCACTTCCTCGCGC
>JBIOKD010000264.1:0-4683 GCA_044451485.1 Candidatus Eiseniibacteriota bacterium
GCGGTCGTCAACTTCACCGCGCTCGCGACCCTCCCACTCACGTCGGACAACACCATTCGCCGCGCCGGGATGGTCTGGTTCGTGAACGAATCGGGATGGTCGATTGGGAGTCCGAACGAGGCGGGGGTCGCACTGCTCATGCTCTGGGTGGTGCTGATGGCCCTGCAGATGCAACGCCGGCGGGTGTTCGGATGGGTGATGATGGCACTCACGCTCATCCTCCTCATCCTCACCCAGTCGCGCAGCGCGTTGCTGGCATGGCTGATCTTCACCGTGATGACCTGGAAGCGGCTGCCACGACGCGCGCTGATGCTCGGCCTGCTCGGTGTGCTCCTCGCCACCCCCGTCGTGGCCACGATCTGGTGGGAGCGGATGGTGCGCACCGTCTCCGCGGAGCGCGGGTCGTTCGAGGTGTACACCACCCTGGTGCGTGTCTATGGATGGTACGCCGCGGGTCGGATGTTCGTGGATCACCCGCTGGTCGGGGTCGGCTATCTCGGCTTTCGGCACTTCAGCGACCGCTACAACGAGCTGGGTCTGATGCTGGGCACCTGCGAGAACATCTTTCTGGAGGTCGCGACCGGGATGGGACTCCTAGGTCTGCTCGTGTTCCTCCGCGCGTTGTGGCGCACCCTCGCGCTCGGTGACGCCGTCGCGCGACAGGCCCCGCCGGGGTCGCTGGCGGGAACGCTGGCGCGACTCCACAAGCCCTACATCATCGCGCTCGCCATCTCGAACCTGACCTGCGACAACTGGGTCGGCCTGGTCGGGCTGGCGCAGGTCGCGGTGTGGTGCGCGCTGCTGGTGCGCGCGGGCCAGCTCTCGCTCGACGCCCCGGCCCGGGCGTGAGCGGTTTGCCGGTGCACCGAACACTGGGCCGAAACGCGTTCTGGAACATCACCGTCAAGACCGCCTACATCGCCCTCTGGGTGGTGCTCACGCCGGCGGTGCTCGGGCGGCTGGGACGGGAGCAATTCGGATTCTGGTCGCTGATGATGCTGCTCGGCGGCTCGATCACGTTTCTCGACCTCGGGCTGACCGCGGCGATGACCACGTACACCGCGCAGTTACTCGCGGCGGGGCGGCGTGGCGCGGTGGCGCGCACACTGTGGCGCGGGCTCGCGGTCTACGCGTTGTTCGGCCTGATGGTGATGATGGTCGGGATGGCACTGACCCCGCTCGTGCGCTCGGGCTTCCACGTCGGCCCCGCGTGGTGGGGGGAGGCGAGTCGCGCCTATCACTTCACGCTGCTCGGCTTCGCGATCGCGAGCATCGTCGGTGTGCTGCAGGGCGCGCTGGTCGGGATCCATCGGATGGACCTGAGCAGCAAGATCGGTCTCGCGCTCGCGCCACTGCTGCTCGGGCTCTCGCTGATGGCCCTGCGCACCGCGACGCCGCTGGTGTCGCTGGCCATCGCGCAGCTGATCCACACCAGCTGCACGCTGCTGGTGCTGGCCGTGTCTCTGGGCTCGCTGTTCCGGTCGCGGCCCGGTGACGTCACCGACATCGCGGACCACGGCCCCGGGGTACGCGAGATGATCCGCTACGGGCTGCGTATCCAGCTCAGCGTCCTCGGTAATTTTCTCCACCTGCAGGTGGATCGGGCCCTGGTGGGCGCGCGGATCGGTCTCGCCTGGGTGACACCGGTCGATCTCGGGTTGCGGGTCACGAACGGGATCTCGAACATGCCGCAGCTGTTCCTCGGCGCGCTGCTGCCGGCCATCGCCGATGTCGACACGCGGGCCAGCGGCGAGGGTCGTGGCGAGCTCTATCGCCGGATGATGACCCCCTACGTGCTGGTGCTGGTGCCGATCGGCGCGATCACGATCGCGTTGTCCGACGTGCTGATGCGGTTGTGGCTCGGCGGCCCACACGCCGACGCCGCGCTCGCGCTCCGCATCCTGATGACGACCTCGACCGTGACCCTGATCGGCGGGGTCGGCGCGATGATGGCGCGAGCCGGCGGGCGCCCGGGTCTCGAATCGCGTTACTCGGTGGGCGCGCTGGTGATGCACGTGGCCGCGAGCCTGCTCGGTCTCCGTCTGCTGGGCTGGCCCGGGACGCTGGTCGGCGGGCTGGTCGCGTCGGTGATCGCCACCGTGTGGTTCCTCGGCGCCATCGATCGATGGCTGGGTCTGCCACGCGGCTCGGCCTCGCTCGGCCCGCTCGCCCGTGCCCTGCCCCCGGCGCTGATCGCGGGGTCGGCGGCGTGGCTCGTGCAACGATGGCAGCCGGGGTCGGGCCGTCTCGCGCAGCTCGTGCCGCTGACCGCCGCCGCCTCGGTGTTCACGCTCGGCTACGTGCTGCTCCTCAGGCGGGTGGCCCCCGTCGAGACACGCGAGCTGCTGCAACGCATCCGCGCGCTCGCCACGGGCCGCGGGGGTGGTGCGTGAGTCCGCCGATCCGCGTCGCACACGTGGTCGCCACGGTCGGGGCCACCGGGGTCGAGGCCTTCCTGCTCACCTTGCTGCCCTCGCTCGGCGCGCAGGGTGTCTCACCCACGCTCTTCGTCCCCGGTGAGGGCCCGCTCACCGAGAAGCTGCGGGCGCGCGGCGTCGACGTCGAGCACGGCGCGCCGTCGCGGAAGCTCGACCTCGGGGCCGGGTCGAGGCTGTCCTCGCTCTGGCGTGGCCGATTCGACCTGGTCCACGCGCACGGTCCGCGTGCCTCGTTCTGGGCCGAGCCCGCGGCACGTCACGCGGGGCTCCCGTGCGTGATCACCGTCCACGAGCTTCGCTGGCAGACCCTCCCCCCGGGGTGGCGCCGCGCCGCGTGGGTGTGGCTGGAGTCACGCGCCCTGCGCCGGGCCGGGGGTCTCACCACCGTCTCCGAGGCCACGCGTCGTGATCTGGTCGCGCACGACCCGACACTCGCGTCGCGGCTGCGCGTGGTGCACGCTGCGACGCCACTGGCGCTCGACGGCGGCCCGGCTTTGCTCGCGACCCCGTTCCCGGGCGGGCGTCCGTTGCGGCTGATCACGGTGGGGCGTTTCAGCTGGCAGAAGGGCTACGACCTGCTGTTCGAGGCATTGGCGCTCGTCGCCCGATCCGGCGTGGACTTCACGCTCGAGATCGTCGGGCACGGCCCCGGGGAAACCGGACTGCGCACACAGGCCGAGCGTCTCGGGATCGCCGATCGTCTGGTGTGGCTCGGACGCGACCCCGACCTCGCGGCGCGACTCGCCGGGGTCGATGCGTTCGTGACCACCACCCGCGCCGAGATGTTCGGCATCGCCGTGCTCGAGGCGATGCTGGTCGGGGTGCCCGTGCTCGCGACCGGGGTGGGCAGTATTCCCGAAGTGATGGCCGATCACGAGTCGGGCGAGCTCGTCCCCTTCGAGCCGGCGACGACCTTGCCCGCACGGTTCGCGGAGGCGCTCGCCGGCTGGATCGCGGACCCCGCGCGCGCGCGCCGATACGGAGCGGCCGGCGCCCGCCGCGCACGCGAGCGATTCTCGCCCCAGACACTCGCGCGGAACATGGCCGGGGTGTACCGCGAGCTGCTCGGCGCGCGAGATGGACCACCGCGGGCGCGACCCCTGTCGTCCGACACCATGTCCCCGACCGGGTCCCCGCCGCGACCGCCGGCCCATGAAGGCGAATCGATCCAGCGATCGGTGCGCAGCTTCTACGAGCAGGTCGGTTGGAACGCCGACGAGAGGGGCACCTACGAGGACGCCGCCCGGTTCGAGGATCTGCGTCCGGTCGGCAAACGCTACCTGGAGCGCTGCCACGCCCGGGTCAAGCGTCATCTTCCCGGCCAGGGCCGATACCTGCTCGATGTCGCCTCGGGCCCGGTGCAGCGCGACGAGTTCCTCGAGTACTCGGCCGGGCACCGGTTTCGGGTCTGCGTTGACCTCACCATGTCGGCGCTCCGCGGTGCCCGTCGCCGGCTCGGCGTTCACGGACTCTATGTGGTCGGGGATGTCACGCGCATGCCGTTCCGCGACGGGACGTTCGACGGCGCGGTGTCCCTGCACACCATCTACCACGTGCCCGCGGCGTTGCAGGCCGGGGCGTTCCTGGAGTTGTACCGGGTGGTCCGGCCCGGGGCCGCGGGGGTGGTGGTGTACTCCTGGGGCAAGCACGCACCGTTGATGTTCCTGTTCGACGCGGTGCCCCACAAGGTCGCCTCGATCTGGCGCGGGCTGCGTCGTGTCGTGGGGGTGGCCACCGGAGAGACGGGTCTCTATTTCGCGCCGCAGAGTCCGGCGTGGTTCCGCCGCGAGGTCGCCGCGCGCATCCCCGCCGAGATCACGGTGTGGCGCTGCCTCAGCCCGTTCTTCCAACGGCGCTTCGTGCCGGGCAACCGACTCGGAGTCTGGTTCCTCGACGTGGTGTACGCGCTCGAGGAGCGTTGGCCCCACGTCTTCGGCTTGCTGGGCAACTACCCGATGCTCGTGCTGCGCAAGCCGGTTCCCGCCACCGGCCCCTCAGGCGGCCACGACCGGCCACTGGCAGCCGCCGGGCCGAGCTCGGAACCGGGCCCGGCGCCCCGCGTCACACCAGCGGGCCGAAGTCGTGTGCCGTGACGTCGGTGGGATCGAACGGCGTCGGGCTCGTCTCGATCGCGAGCGAGGGCTCGAGCGCCACGTAGACATGGGCGAGACCTGGAGCGACGGTCACCAGGTCGCCGGGCTCGAGCGTCCTCTCGACGCGCTCACCGCTGTCCAGGTCCACGAAA
>JBIOKD010000265.1:0-4651 GCA_044451485.1 Candidatus Eiseniibacteriota bacterium
ACGGTGCGCTTCACGGTGAACGGAAGCGCGTGCGTAGCCGAGTGCCGGGCCGACGAGACCCTGCTCGATCTGCTGCGCGGGCCAATCGGTCTCACCTCCCCGAAACGCGGCTGCACGCCGCACGGCCAATGCGGATCGTGCATGGTGCTGGTGGATGGTGTGCCACAGACGGCGTGCACGATTCCGGCCGCCTCCTCGGGTGGCCGCGTGGTGGTCACCATCGAGGGGCTGCCACCAGCCGTCCGCGAGCGCTTCGCTCGCGCCTTCACCGCCACCGGGGCGGTGCAATGCGGCTTCTGCACCCCCGGTGTCGTGATCCGGGCCCATCATCTCCTGACCACCGTTTCGCATCCCACCCGTGAAGCCATCGTCCGCTCGCTCGACGAGCATCTGTGCCGCTGCACCGGCTATCACCCGATCGTCGAGGCGATCGAGATGCTGGCCCGTGCCGGCCCCGACGGCGCGCTGCCGCCGCCCGCACGTGTCGGAGGCGTCGGAGCGTCGCTCGACCGCCACCGCTGCGAGGAGTTGGTGCTCGGCACGCGGGCGTTCGTGGATGATCTCGTCCGTCCTGCCATGCTGTTCGGCGCGGTGACGCTCTCCGGACACGCCCGGGCCCGGGTCACCGCGATCGACACCGCCGCCGCCACGGCCCTGGACGGTGTGGTCGCGGTGGTCACCGCGGCCGACGTTCCCGGGGAGCGCTGGAACGGTCTGATCCACGAGGACTGGCCGCTCATGGTCGCGATCGGCGAGGAGGTGCGCTGTGTGGGCGACGTGCTGGCGGCGGTGGCGGCGACGCGCGAGTCCGTCGCGCGGGCGGCCGCGGCGCTGGTCCGGGTGACCTACGAGGTGCTCCCGGCGGTGCTCGATCCGGAGGCCTCGCTGGCGGCCGGGGCGCCGCGCGTGAACCCGGTCCACGAGAACCTGCTGTCGCGGTCGGTGATCCATCGTGGCGACGCGGAGACGGCGCTGGCGTCGAGCGCGCACGTGGTGCGTGGGGTGTGGCGGACCCAGCGTGTCGAGCATCTCTTCCTCGAGCCCGAATGCGCGCTCGCGGAGCCGGACGGCCGTGGCGGGCTGCGATTGTGGACCCAGGGCCAGGGCATCTTCGACGACCGTCGTGCCTGCGCGCGGATTCTCGGCATCCCGGAGGAGCGGGTGGCGGTCGAGCTGGTCCCGAGCGGCGGCGCGTTCGGCGGCAAGGAGGACCTCAGCATCCAGGGACACGCCGCGTTGCTCGCCTGGGTGAGCGGACGGCCGGTCAAGCTCGCGCTCTCGCGTCGGGAGTCGGTGCGCATGCATCCCAAGCGGCATCCGGTCCGGATCGAGCTCTCCGCCGGTTGTGATGCCGACGGACGGCTCACCGCGGTGCGGGCCCGCATGCTCGGCGACTCGGGAGCCTACGCCTCGGTCGGCATGAAAGTGCTGGAGCGGGCCGCCGGTCACGCGTGCGGCCCGTACAAGGTGCCACACGTGGACGTGGAATCGACGGCCGTGTACACGAACCACCCGCCGTGCGGTGCGATGCGTGGTTTCGGCGTCCCACAGGCGGCGTTCGCGATCGAGGGCGCCATCGACGCGCTGGCGGCGCAATGCGGTCTCGATCGCTGGGAGATGAGGTGGCGGAACGCCGTCGGACCCGGTGACCTCCTCACCACCGGTCAGCCGGCCGGACCCTCGTGCGGCTTTCGCGCCACGCTCGAGGCGGTGCGCGAGCGCTGGCGGGAATGGACCGTCGCCGGTCGCGCGGTCGGCATCGGGTGCGGGCTCAAGAACAGCGGTCTCGGGAACGGGGTGGTGGAGTGGGGCAAGGCGCGTCTGGTGGTGGAGTCCGACGGCAACGTCGCGATCCACATCGGATACACCGAGATGGGGCAGGGTCTGCTGACCATCCTCACCCAGTTCGCGTCCGAGGTGACCGGTCTCCCGGCGGCGGTGTTCCGTCCGCGGGTGGACACCACGTTCGCGCTCGGCTGCGGGCAGACCACCGGGTCGCGGGCCACCCTGTTCGCCGGCAACGCCGTGGTGAGCGCGGCGCGGCACCTGCGCGCGGCACTCGATGCCGGCGCCACGCTCGCCTCCCTCGCCGGGCGGGTGTTCGCCGCCGATGTGGTGGTGGACGACACCACGGCGCTGGGCGCGCCCGGACCGGTGAAGACCCACACCAGCTACGGCTATGCGACCCAGGTGGCGCTGCTCGCGCCCGATGGCCGGCTGGAGCGCGTCCTCGCCGCGCACGACGTCGGTCGCGCCGTGAACCCGAGGCTCTGCGAGGGTCAGATCGTGGGCGCGGTGCACATGGGTCTGGGGTACGCGCTCACCGAGGAGCTCCCCTGTGTCGACGGGGTGCCGCTGACCCACTCGCTGTACCAGCTCGGTGTGCTCCGGGCCCGGGACATGCCGCCGGTCGAGGTGACGTTGGTCGAGGCAGCCGAACCCGAAGGACCGTTCGGGGCCAAGGGGATCGGCGAGCTGGGTCTGGTGCCCACCGCCGCGGCGGTGGCCGGGGCGCTCGAGGCCTTCGACGGCGTGAGACGGACGGTGCTGCCGATGAAGGGCTCCCCCACCGCCCGCACGATGTCGGTGGGTCGCATCCGCACCAAGGCCCCTCGCGAGACCTGGCGATGAGCGCCGGACCCGAGCGCGCGCCGTGGGTCCGCGACGGCACCGGCCCCGGGATGGTGAACGCGCACACGCACCTCTACAGCGCGCTGGCGTCGTTCGGGATGCCGGAGCCGACACCGCCGCCACGCGATTTCCGGGAGATCCTCCGCGCCGTGTGGTGGCGTCTCGACCGGGCGCTCGACGAGCGGACGCTCGTCGCCGGAGCTCGTCTCTACGCCGCCGAGGCGCTGCTCGCGGGCACCACGACGCTGGTGGATCATCACGAGTCCCCCGGCATGATCGAGGGCTCGCTCGACCTGCTCGCCGAGGCGTGTGTCGCCATCGGGATCCGCGCGGTGCTGTGCTACGGGGCGACCGAGCGCAACGGCGGCCGGGAGGAGGCCGAGGCCGGTCTGGGCGAGTGCCGTCGCTTCATCCACGCCAACCGCCGCCCACTCGTGCGTGGCGTGGTGGGGCTGCACGCCTCGTTCACGGTGTCCGATGAGACGGTGCGCGAGGCGGGACGGTTGTGCGCCGAGCTCGGCACCGTCATGCACGTCCACGTCGCGGAGGATCGTTGTGACCTCGAGGATGCGCGCGCGCGTGGACACGCCGGTCCCCTCGAGCGTCTGTTCGACCTCGAGGCGCTTCCTCCGGGTTCGATCCTCGCCCACGGCGTGTGGCTCGATCGGGAGCAGGTCGCGAGCTGCGAGCGCGCCGGGGTGTGGCTGGTGCACAACCCGCGCTCGAACCGGCACAACCGCGTCGGCGAGGCGCGTGCGCTCGACGCCAGCCGCCGGGTCGCCCTCGGCACCGACGGCTTTCCGGCCGACCTCGAGACCGAGTGGGCCGCCCTGCCGCCGGATCCACCACGGGCGGCGTCACGGGCGCTGGCCGGTCACGCGCTGGTGGCCGAGCGGTTCGCGCCGGCGTCTCTGGACGGCGACCAGGTCACCCGGCTCGAATCGCGGGTGGAGCGCGTCACCGTCGGCGGCGTCACGGTCGTGGAGGCCGGACGGCTGGTGAACGCCGATCTCGAGGAGCTTCGCGCCCACGCCCGCGAGATCGCGCCGGAGCTGTGGCGTCGTGTGGAGCGTCTGTCTTGGCCGGATTGATCCCGCAACCACCGGCGGTGCTGCTCGCCCGTCTGCTGGCCGAGCTCGAGCATGGCCGTGGAGTGTTCGGGCTGCCGCGGCGGTCGTTCTGGCAGCCACGCGCCGGTCACGATCTGTCGGTGACGCTGGGTGACGCGCGCGCCGCGAATCCGATCGGACCGGCGGCCGGTCCGCACACCCAGCTCGCGCCCAACCTGGTCACCGCCTGGCTCGCCGGGGCCCGGGTGCTCGAACTCAAGACCGTGCAGGTGAACGAGCGACCGGAGATCCCGCGACCGTGCATCGATGCCGCGGACGTCGGTTACAACGTGGAGTGGTCGCAGGAGCTGACCCTGGCCGAGTCGGCGGCCGAGTACCTCACCGCGTGGGTGCTGGTGCACGTGTTGCGCGCCCGTGGCGTGGCCCCGGGCGACACCTGCTTCGACGCCTCGGTGGGATACGATCTCGCCGGTTTGACCGCGGCACCGGTGGCGCGTTTCCTCGACACGCTGACCGACGGCCGCGCCGCGCTGGTGGCGTGGCGCGCCGCACTTCCGTCGGCGCTGGCGCGGGCGGCCGACGTGCCGGTGCCGGAGCGGGTGATCCACGCGGTCACGCTGAGCACGTTCCACGGCTGTCCACCGGACCAGATCGAGCGCATGGTCGAGCATCTCTTCACGCGTCATGGGCTCGACGTGGTCGTCAAGCTGAACCCCACCCTGCTCGGATACGACCGGGTCGAGTCCCTGCTCCGTGGCACGCTCGGCTACGACGAGATCACCCTCGACCGCGGTGCGTTCTCGACCGATCTCCGCTTCGACGACGCGGTGCCGATGCTCGAGCGTCTCGCCCACGCCGCCACCCGTCTCGGGCGCCGTCTCGGCGTCAAGCTCACCAACACGCTGGTGGTGCGGAACACCCGGGGTCGTCTCCACGGTGAGCGCGTGTAC
>JBIOKD010000266.1:0-4629 GCA_044451485.1 Candidatus Eiseniibacteriota bacterium
CGGTACGTCCCGATCTGCGTCACGTGCTCGGCTCAGCGAACATGGCGCACTACATGGACGCCCGGCACGGCTCCGAGCGGGTGGCGCGCGAGCTGGTGCTGCCGTTCCTGGCCGACACCTTCGAGGACACGTTCGCCGCCGCGACCGGCGCCGACCTGGTGGTCGCCCACCCGCTCACCTTCACCGCGCGACTCGTGGCCGAGAAGCTCGGCATCCCGTGGCTGTCGACGACCCTCGCCCCGATGCTGTTCCTCTCGTCCCACGACCCGCCGGTGCTGCCGGCGGCTCCGTGGCTCGCGTCGCTGCGGAGTCTCGGCCCGGGACCGCATCGACTCGTGGTCGACATGGCGCGGCGCATGACGGCGCCGTGGTTCGGGACGTTGACGGCCCTGCGGGCCCGGCTCGGGCTCCCGGCCGCCGGGCATCCGTTGTTCGAGGGCGCGTTCTCGACGCACGGGACCCTGGCGCTCTTCTCGCCGCTCTTCGGCCCGCCGCAGTCCGACTGGCCACCACGGACCATCGTGACCGGGTTCTGCTTTCTCGATCATCCGAAGCTGGATCCGCTGCCCGAGGGACTCGATCGCTTCCTCGGCGCGGGTGATCCACCGGTGGTGTTCACCCTCGGCACCTCGGCGGTGCACGACGCGCGGGACTTCTACACCCACGCGATCGAGCATGCCTGCCGGCTCGGTCGTCGCGCGGTGCTGCTCACCGGCCGCGAGACCGGGAACCAGGTGACGGCCGGCCCCGACGTCTTCGTGGCCGACTACGCGCCCTATTCGCGCCTGTTCCCACACGCCGCCGCGATCGTGCACCAGGGCGGGGTCGGCACCACCGCCGAGGCGCTTCGCTCCGGCCGGCCGATGCTGGTGCTGCCGTTCAGCCACGACCAGTTCGACAACGCGGCGCGGGTGCGCCGCATGGGCTCGGGTGACACGCTCGACCGGCACCGCTGGGGCGGCTCGCCAGGCCGCGAGCGGCTGGCCCGGCTGCTCGACTCGCGCGAGCGGCGCGCGGACGCGGCGAGGAACGGCGAGCGGGTGCGGGGCGAGGACGGCGTCGGCCGTGCCGTCGCCGCCCTACTCGAGGTCCTCGAACGACACGGACCCGAGGTGACGTCGGAGTCGAGGTCCGAGCGGGTCCAAGCCCGGGCGCCGACCGGGGTTCCGGGGGCGTCCGGTGTGGTCCTTCGAGCCCAGCCAGGCCCAGGTGCCACCAAAGAGCGTCTGGATTCTCGTCCGAGCGCTCCGCAGGCTCGCGTCGAGGCCGGCGGCGAACGAACGGCATGGAGCCTAGACCCATCCCCGGACGCGGGTTAGACTCCTCTGACGCTTGGACCGGGGTCCGGCCGTGTGCTCGAGACCCGGTCCGTCTCCACGGACGGGGGCACGAGCACCATGGACAAGGTCTGGGGTTTCCTGCACCTCTTCTTCGCTTTCAGCTTCGTCGGCAGCCTGGTGGTGGCCGAGTGGAACGGGCGCGCGGCCCGCGCGACCACCGATTGGGCCCAGCGTGCGCTGTTGTTCCGGATCGTCTCGATGTCGAGCCGGGTGGCCGGGGTCGGCGGTCTGGTGCTGCTCGGGGTGTTCGGCAACATCTGGTCGGTACACGCGGGCTATCGCATGGCGACGGACACCTGGCCACGGCTGGTGAACGGATTGTGGCTGCTGGCGGTGGTGTCGATGACGTTCCTGGTGCTGCCCGCCGCCTCACGACTGCACGGCATCGCGACGAGTGGCGCCGGCGGTGGCGCGACCGACGGCTGGGATGCGGCGCTCAAGCGCTGGCGGGCGGGGAACGTCCTGTTGAGCGTGCTCTACCTGGGATTGCTCGTGCTCATGGTGTCGCATTGGCGATGATCCCCGGCTCGACCGTGCCGCCGGCCGAGCCTCACCTGCCGGCGTTGCTCGGTGGGTTCGTCGTGCTGGTGGCGGGACTGGCCCTTCTCACCCGGCGTGCACCGTCCGGAGAGATCGGGAGCGGAAGACGGAACATCCGGCGTGCGGTGGGTTACTGCGCGGTGTACATCCTCGCGTGGGCGTGTTTTGGGCAGGTGCTCGCGCCGGCGCTGAGCGGCTCGGGGCGCAGCCCCTGGCTCCTGGCGCTGGGAGACGTGCTGTTCGTGACCACCGGGCTGTTCGTGTGGCTCATCAAGCTCGCCGAGCGCCGCAAGTGGTCGGAGTACGGCTTTCGTGGGGCCCCGGCGGGGCGTCTCCTGGCCGCGTTGTTGTTCGGCGCCGGTGCGGCGGGACTCTACGCCGCGAAGAGTTACATCCAGGTGGCCTCGGGCCGGGTGGTGGTCACCGGCGACAGCTTCGTGTACGCGCTGATGTACGCCACGGTCGGGGTCGCGCTTCCGGAGGAGATGTTGTTCCGCGGATACCTGCAGGGCAGTCTCGAATCGTTGAACCGGTGGACGCGTATCGTGGTGCCGGCGCTCGCGTACACCCTGCTGTGCTCGGTGCGTCATCTGCCGGGCGCGGAACTGAGACCCGATCGCTGGCTGCTGTACGTGCTCGGTGTCGCGCTCCCGCTCGGTCTGTGGTGGGGGCTGTTGCGCGACATCGCGCGTGGATCGCTCTGGCCGTCGCTCGTCTCCAGCTTCGTCATCGCCTTCGGGCGTGCCCTCGCCGGCGCCCCACCCGTTTTCCCGATCGGCCGTCCGTGACCTCCGTCCGCCAGGAAAGGAACCATCCATGAAGCCCCGCCTCCTCCTCATGGCCGTGATGCTCGCCGGCGCCGCCGCCGCGCTCAAGGCGAGCCCCGCGCGGGCGGATATCGGAACCGATGCCGCCGAGCGTGTCGCCCGATACAAGCAGATCCAGCAGGAACGTCTGATGCGCGAGCCACTCGCCGAGCGACGCGAGCTGGCGGAGCGTTTCCAGGCGTGGAAGAAGACGCACCGCAAGCAGCTCGCCGCCGGCAAGCACGTGCCGATCGGCGCCGAGCGTCTGCGCCCCGACGCCGACACGCCGGCGCGGCGCGAGACCCGTGCGGCACGCGCCACCCGTCTGGCCCATGTGGCCAGTCCTTCCCGGGTGACGGCGCTGGCCTCGAACCAGCGCGTGAACGACCCCAGCACGGACCTCGATCCGAGCACCACCGCGCAGAGCGAGGTCTCGATCGCCGCCGACGGCCAGAACGTGGTGGTGACCTGGAACGACGGCGAAGGGTTGAATTACGCGCCGCCCACGAACGCGCAGGGCTACGGATGGTCCACCGACGGCGGCATCACCTGGACCGACGGCGGCGCGCCGCCGGCCCCGACGGGTCTGATCTGGTTCAGCGACCCGGTGGTGGTCGTCAATCCCAAGAGTCACAAGTTCTATTTCTCGGCCCTCGTCGTCGATCCCAACGACTTCAGCTTCGGCCAGAACGGGGTGGGGGTGATCCAGGGCAGCTTCAGCGGTGGCGTGTTCAGCTGGGGCACACCGGTGGTCGCGATCCAGGCCGCAGCCAATACGAAGATCTACGACAAGGAATGGATGGCGGTCGACTCGACCAGCGGCAACGTGTACGTGTCCTACGTGGACTTCTTCGTCGGCGGGGACCAGATCGAGTTCAAGCGCTCGACCGACGCCGGCGCCACGTTCCCCACCACCAGTGTGCTGTCGTCGGCCCAGGACCAGGGCTACGTGCAGGCACCACGGGTCGTGGTCGGCCCAACGGGGGAGGTCTACGTGGCGTGGTACGCGATCGGCAACGGCGTCACCAGCGCGTGGGCGAGGGACTTCTACCGGATCAAGAAATCGATCAACCAGGGGCTGACCTTCGGCTCGCAGGCCACGCTGGACAGCGCGTTCGTGGACTTCGGCAACGGCGCGCCCGGGTTCAACCGCGGCAACTCGTTCGCGTTCCCGTCGCTGGCGGTGGACAACACCACCGGACCGCACCGGGCCCGCGTCTACGCCACCTGGAACGAGTCGGCGGACTTCTACAACACCGCCGACGACATCGGCTACCACGTGCCGATCATCATCGAGCCACCGGACTTCGGCAATACCGCCGCGGCGGCTCGCGCCCTCACGGTGGGAGACCGGATGCACGGAAACATCCTGTCCGGAGACGAAGACTGGTTCAAGTTCACCGGGGCCAAGGATTCCACGGTGATCATCTTCTGTGACTCGCTCAAGTCCACCCTGCAGGCGGCCATGGAGCTGCGCAGCTCCGACGGCGTGCAGCAGCTGGCCTACGTGTCGTCGGGCCAGGCGCTCGATCCGGTGCTGATCGTGTACTCGCTGCCACAGACCGGTACCTACTACATCCGTCTCCATGGCCTGGGCGGCTCGCTCGGCGCGTACAGCCTGTTCACCGGCTATCACCGGCCACAACCGGCGCCACAGAACGATCGGGCGCGCGACCATCGCGACGTGATGCTCAAGTACGCCGACGCGCCAAGCGGCGCCTGGCCGGCCACCACGGTGCGCGTGAACAGCGAGCCGGCGGACTTCGACGATTGGCTCCCGGAGGTGGCGGTCGGTGGCAACGGCAAGCCTTACGTCGCCTGGTACGACTTCCACGACTACTCGGGCGGCGCGTTCCCGGGCAGCGGCAGCACCACCTATCTGTCACGCTCCGACGACGGTGGCACCACCTGGGCCGCCGGCTCGCCGGTGAGCGGTGTCACCA
>JBIOKD010000267.1:0-4622 GCA_044451485.1 Candidatus Eiseniibacteriota bacterium
CTCGAGGGTCTCCCGACTCCCAAGGTGCTGCAGGAACGCCACGCGGCCGGTCTCGGGCTCACCGCGCCCGAGCTGGCAGTGCTCCTCGCCACCACCAAGCTCGAGCTGGAACGCGAGCTCGTCCACTCCGACGTGCCCGACGACCCGTATCTGTACCCCGATCTCGTTGCCTACTTTCCCGCCGGGCTGCGCGACGAGCTGGTTCCCGCAATCGACGAGCACCCGCTCCGGCGGGAGATCCTCGCTACGGAAGTGGCGAACTCCGTGGTCAATCGGGCGGGGATCAGCTTCCTGTCGCGGTTGAGCGACGAGACCGGCGTCGCGCTTCCTCCCCTGACTCGCGCGCACGTCGTGGCTCGAGACGTGTTCGGCGCCGCCGGCGTCTGGGCGGCCATCGACGCGCTCGATCTGGTGGTCCCGGCCGCGATCCAGGATGCCATGTTCCTGTCGGTGCGGCGGCTCGTGGAGCGAGCGACGCGTTGGCTGGTGCGCCACCACGACACACTGGCGCTCGGCCCCACCGTCGAACGGTTTGCTCCTGACGTCCAGGCGATCGTGGCCGCGCTGCCCGACCTCCTCATGGGCGTGGCCGCGACCGCACTCGTGACCGAGGCAGCGCGCCTCCGTGCTGACGGCGTGCCTGCGGCGCTCGCTACGCGCGTTGCGAGCAACGAGGTGGCAGTGGTGGCGTTGCCCGCGACCGCGCTCGCGGCGGCGCACGGCGAGGATCCGCTCGCGGTGGCCCGTCTCAATTTCGTGCTCGCCGATCGTCTCGGACTCGACTGGCTGCGCGGGCACATTGCGGCGTTGCCGCGTGCCGACCGCTGGCAAACCGAAGCCCGGGCTGCGCTGCGCGACGACTTCTACGACTCGCAGCGCGCGCTCACCGACGCCGCCCTCGCGGCAACGCGCTCGTCGTTGTCCTCCGAGGCGCGCGCCGACGAGTGGCTGGCCGCCCACCGCGACGAAGTGGTGCGGTACCAGGAGGTGGCCGGCGACATCGAGACTGCCGGCGAGTTCGATCTCGCGGCGCTGGCCGTCGCCCGGCGCGCGCTCCGCGAGCTCGCCTAGCTTCTGGGTCGCTCGCTACGGCGCAGGATACCTGCGCCGCTTCACGCTCGCTCCTAGCCGACGGATGCGGTGGGCCGCCAGCGCGGCACGCGCGGCGTTGGCGCCGCAGGCACCGTGCACGCCGCCGCCGGGATGGGCCGACGCCGACGCCAGGAAGAGACCACGGACCGGCGTCTCGGCGCGGCCCAAACCCAGGACCGGTCGGAACACCAACTGCTGGGAGAACGCCGTCGTGCCGCCACCGAGCGCGCCGCCGACCAGGTTCTCGTTGCGGGCCTCGAGCGCGGGCGGCGGCAAGACGTGGCGGGCCGTGATCAGCGCCCGGAAGCCGGGAGCCTGCGACTCGATCTCGGCTTCCATGCGATCGGCGAACGACTCGGTCTCCGACTCGCTCCACGTCCCGAGCAGGGTGCCGCCGGCGTCACCGCGCGGCTCGAGCGGCACGTGGGTGTATGCCCAAACGGTCTCGGTGCCGGCGGGGGAACGAGTCGGGTCGGCCTTGTTCATCTGTCCGGTCAGGACGAACGGGTGGGCCGGGATCTTGTCCTGGGCGAGATCGTTGGAATACGCGGTGGCGGCGTCCATGCTGGGGGTGAGGTGCACCGTGCCTGCACGCGTTGCCGGTTCGGTGCGCCAGGGGATCGCGCCCGACAACGCCCAGTCGACCTTGAACGTCGCGGAGTCGTACTGGAAGCGGGTCAGGTCGTTCACCAATGTTGCGGGAAGATGCTCTTCGCCCACCAGGTTGCGGTACAGGGCAGGCGCGCCGACGTCGGCGAGCACTCCTCGCGGCGCCGCGATCGACTCGCCGTTGTCGAGCGTGACGGCAACCGCCCGCCGATCCCGAATCTCCACCGCCGCGACGCGTGCTGAGCACTGCACGGTGCCTCCGCGCGATTCGAGTCGGCGCACCAGTGCGGCGGTGAGTTGGCCGGCACCGCCCTCGGGCACCGGGAAACCGTATTGCTGTCCGAGGAGGGTGAGCATCCAACCGAGGAAGCCGCTCGGCGGGGTGTCGGGGCCGACGTCGCTGTGCAGCGCGTTGCCGGTCAGCAAGAGTGCGGCACCTTCACCCGAGAAGTTCTCGGAGGCGAGGCGGCGAACCGACAGCAACGACTGCCGGGTGAAATCGAGAAGCCCGCGCGGCCCGAGCGCGAGGGCCAGACGGGTGGCTCCGCGAACGGGCGGAATGGGTGACGTCATGGACACGAGGAGGGCGTCGCTCACCCGCTCGAAATCGGCGTAGAACGAGCGCCACGCGCCGCCGTCGCCGGCAGCAAACGTCTCGAGCGATTTCGCGGTCTCGTCGACATCGGTCGAGAGCACCGCGCAGCGGCCGTCGGCGTGGGGGTGCGCAAGCACCAGCGGGGCACGCCTCCACTGCAGACCGTGCGCCTCGAGGTCGAGCGCGCGCATCACCGGTGAGCCGACACCAAGGGGGTAGAACGCGCTGAACACGTCGTGGATGAACCCCGGATGGGTGAGTTCGGCGCTGCGCACCGCGCCACCGGGTTCGGGTTGAGCTTCGAGCACGAGCACCCGCCACCCGGCATCGGCGAGCACGTTCGCGGCGACAAGACCGTTCGGACCCGCTCCGATCACGACCGCGTCGATGTCGCTCATTGCTTCCTGCTCACAGGTTGACCGTACTTCACCGGCTCTTTGCCGCTCGGCACGGGTCAGTGGGCCGTGGCGATCCTCACCGGTGCCGGCTTGGCCGTTGGGAACGACGGATCGGATGCGACGAGGAACGCGTGGTACTTCCCCGCCTCCAGCCCCTCGGAAGAGGCCTCGAACGGAAACTTGTTCCGGCCCGGCTTGACCGGGAAGGGAGCCACGCCGCACTCCATTGAGAACGCGACCGGAGGTGCCTCCTTCCCGCTCCCCAGCACGACTTCCCACTTGGGCGTGCACACGGAATTCAAGTCGACCTTCTTCGTGCTGCGGTTGGTGAGGACGAGCGTTCCCCGGACCGGCTTTCCCGCGGTCACCTGCTTCTTGGCGAGCACCAACTTCGCGCTGACCGCGCTCGACCGGGGCAACGCCTGCGCCTGGACCGCGGTCGTGGCACCCGCCGAGCCCCCCGCAGTCACCACGAGGAGGACGGTCGCGGCGTAGAACCCTCTCAATCTTCTCATTCTTCTCATTGTCTTTTCCACCGTTTTTAGAGGATATTATCGGGTTTGTCACCCTGCCCGATGCCCAAACGGGGTGCACCCGCCACTAGCTTTCTCCCGGGAAGTTCCACCCGTGTAATACCCGGCGTCGGAGCCCTTTCCCATCTCCCCCAATCCGATTCGTCTCTCCGCGCGCGCGCGGAGGGGCGCTCAGAAAGGAAGAAGGTCCTGATGAGGAAGCGATCGGTGCTCTTCGTAGCACCCTTCTGTGTCGTGGCCATCATGGCGACGATCGCGAGCGCCGCGCCGTCCGGCGCCGACCAGGCCCGGGGTCCCAAGCTGGACAAGCTCCATGCGGTGCGGCCGACCGCCGCGATGAGCAGTGTCCTCGCCCCGAGCCGAGCGGCTTCGGTCGAGGTAGGCAAGTTGGCACACGCCGACCACAAGGTCGGGAAGGCGGGTGTCGCCAAAAGGAGGACTCTCCGGCGCCGACTCCGGGAGTACCTCGACGCCTTGGCCCAGGCGCAGGCTCGGGTGGCGGCCGAGGCAGCCACTCCCGCCGCACCGCCGGCCCCCGGCGTCGCGGAGCCGACCTCGGGTCCCGTCGAGTCCTCCTCGAACCCCGGCGATTTCTTGGCGTGCGTGCGCAACCGCGAGAGCGGGGGCGACTACGGCATCCGCAACCAGGGCGATTCCGGAGCCGCGGGCGCGTACCAGTTCCTGCCCAGCACCTGGGACTCGACTGCCGCCTCGGTCGGACGGTCCGATCTCGTCGGCGTCGATCCGGCGCAGGCAACCCCGGAAGACCAAGACGCGATGGCTCAGGCCTTGTACGCCGAGCAGGGCGCGGCGCCGTGGGGCGGCGGCTGCGGCTGACCGCGCGTGCGGGGCACTCCCGGGAGGCCATTAGCGTGGCCGGGTCGTGACCTCTCCAATGGCGTCGTCCGGTTCCACCGCCGAACCCTCGGCCGAACGCGCCCTCCCACCATCACCGGCACTGTCGCCCGACCTGGAGTTCGGCGCGTTCAGCGACCACGGCCCGTGGGTGATCGACCCTGAGCGGATCCCCTGGCGGTGGGAGATCGACCGCATCCGCCGCGGCACCCGCCGAGAGGTTCCACGCATGCTCGCCCCGGGCCGGATGCCTCCGCTCGGCCGGCTCAGCCGGACCCTCATTGCGGTGGCCGGCGCGCTCGGGGGATGGCTCGCGTTCGAGTGGCGACGGCCGTCGTCGAGCGCAGGCATCTCCCGCCGGCTGCGGCGGGCCTTCGAGCACCTGGGCTCCAGCTACGTGAAGTTGGGCCAGATCATCTCCGGTGGCGAGGGCCTGTTCCCCGACGAGGTCGTCGCCGAGTTCAAGCTGCTGCGCGACCAGGTACCACCTGAGCCGTTCGACGAAGTGCGAGCCGTGATCGAGATCGATCTGGGCGGCTC
>JBIOKD010000268.1:0-4602 GCA_044451485.1 Candidatus Eiseniibacteriota bacterium
ACCACCCACCGGCCGGGCTCCACCACCAGCTCGAGACCGCGTCCCTGCAGGCGGAGACCGAGTCGCTTCGCATACGACGCGAGTGGGAAATCGTGTCCGCCCCCGGCGGAGTCGATGCCGAATCCGCCGCCCAGATTGAAGAGTGCGAGCGGCGCGCCGCGGCGCGCGGGTACGTCGATCAGCTCGAGACCGGCTTCGAACGCCGCCAGCAACGGCGCCGGATCCATGAGCTGCGAGCCGATGTGCAGATGGATGCCGTCCACCGTGAGATGGGGCCAGCGCGCGCGGTTCGCCCAGGCTTCGAGCGCCTCGGCGGGGGACACACCGAACTTGGCCTCGTCGTCGCCGGTCGAGATGTATCGGTGGACCGGCGCCGGGATGCCGGGATTGACACGCAACGCCACCCGGATGCGCGTGTCGTGTGCGGCCGCGACGCGCTCGATGAGGTCCAGCTCGGCGACGTGATCGGCGTTGATGGCCGCGACGCCGTTCCGGGCCACCCATTCGACCTCCTCGCGGGTACGGCCGTTGCCGTTCAGCCACCGGCGCCCGGCCGCGAAGCCTGCGTCACACACCGCCTCGAGCTCGCCGATCGAGCCCGCTTCGCCACCGATCCCGAGCGCTGCAAGCGGTTCGAGCAGAGCGTGAAGCGCGTTGGCCTTGACCGCGTAGGCGACGCTGCCCTTGATCGCGGCGAAGGCGTCGCGCAACCGCGTCGCGCGGGTCAGCACGGCGTCGAGATCGTAGACATAGGCGGCGCGGGCCACCGGCTCCGCGGTGCGGAGCGCGGCCAGCGCGCGATCGAGCGGCACGCCGCCCAGCGCGAGCGAGCCCTCGATCGAATCGAGCCGCCCTTCGGCGCGGATGTCCACCGTCATGGAGGCGAATGGATCCTCCTCCCAATCGGTGCGCAGGACGTAATCCAACATGTCGAAGGGGGTGTCGATGTCGTTCGCGATTGCATCGCCGATCCCGAGACGATCGAGCTCGGAGCCTTCGAGCACATGTGCGGTGGTGGTCTCGGCGGCGCCTCGCATCGAGTCCTGCCCGCGACGCAGCTCCGCGCCGAAGCGGCTGAAGGCTTCCGGCGTCAACACCATCGGGAAGAACTGCCGCATCCCGCCGATCCGGGGGATCAGCGCCGGCGGCGCCTCCGGCGTGGACGCGAGCGCGTCGAAGGCCGCAAGCAGCTTGCGGATGACTTCGGCGGTGACCCCGGGTTGATCGACCGCCAGCAGCACGATACGTGCTCCCGCCAGCGACGAAACCTCGTGGAACGTGGCGTCGTCCGCCACCGCCGCGATCCCCGCCATCGGTCCGCCCGCCACGGCGACATCGTTCACCCGTGTGAATCGTGGCGCATCATCCGCGACCCCCGGCAGCTCCATCCCGGCCGGCGCGGCCACCCACAGCCGCGTACACGCACCGCCGAGCGCCCGGAGCGCGCGCTCGAAGAGCGTGCGTCCCCCGAGCACGGCGTGCGCCTTGGGAACGCCGAGAGCGAGCCGCTCGCCGAGCCCGCCGGCGAGCAGCACCCCGAGCGCCTTCGGATCGGGTGACGGGGACGCCGCCTCAGACCGCATCGGCGGAGTCCATCAGTAACCCGCCCGCTTGTCCACCACGTTCTCGAGCGGCCGGCCCGCGAGCCAGCGCTCGAGGTTGGCGGCGAACATGTCGAGCGCACGTTCCCAGTACCGCTCACCCATGCCCGAGATGTGTGGCGTGACGATCACGTTCGGCATGCTCCAGAGCGGGCTCGTGGCCGGGAGCGGCTCCTCGATCGCGACGTCGAGCCCAGCGCCGGCGATTCGACCGCTCTCGAGCGCCGCGATCAAAGCCGGCTCGTCGATCAGCGCGCCACGACCGATGTTGACGATCACCGCGTGCGGCTTCATCAGCGCCAGCTCCGCCGCCCCGATCATGCCGGTGGTCTCGGACGTCTGTGGCGCGCACAGGACGACGAAGTCGCTCCGTTCGAGCAGCTCGGCGAGCCGGTCGCGTCCCCATACCTGGTCGGCCACGTCGGACGCGTGGTCCCGCCGGCGTCGCACCGCCAGCACCGTCATGCCGAAGGCGCGCGCACGCGCCGCGATCGCCGAGCCGATCGCCCCGAGACCGACCAGACCCAGGGTCGCGCCCGCGAGCTCGCCGAACGGCGGTGGTCCGCTCGACAGCTCCACCTGGGTCCAGCGTCGATCGTGTTGCGCGTCGCGGGCCAGGTGCAGCTTGCGCGCGAACGCCAGCATCACACCGAGGGTGTGCTCGGCCATGGAGACGGCGTGGAGCCCGCGCGAGTTGGTGAGCACCACCTCGCTCTCGACGAAGGCCGGGAACAACTGCGGTCCGACACCCGCGGCGGTGAGATGGACCCAGCGGAGCCGCCGGGCCAGCGGGAAGTCCTCGGGTCGCGCCGCCCACCCGAGCACGACCTCGGCCTCGGGCAGCTGTCGGGAGGCCTCGTCGCGATCGGCGGGCGACACGAAGCGCACCCCGGGGAAGCGACGCGCGAGCGCCTCGACCTGCGCCGACGGTAGATTCCAGATCGGATCGCGGCTGCGCACGTATTCGAGCACCGTGGGTGAGTCCATGGCTGCAGGGTGCCACAGCGCCCGCCGGTCCGCATCGGGGCGCGGGTCGGGCGCACCAATCGAGCCGCATAGTGCCGTGGGTCTAGCACTTGCGCGCGCCCGCGCCTTGCCGTTACCCTGCCCCGGTCTCACCCATCACACTGTGGAGGCTGGAGTTCGCTCATGATCGCGCGCCGTGCGTTGATGCTGGTTCTGGCCGTCGGCATCGGCCCTCTCGTCGTCCGTCCCGCCACCGCCGGACCGTGGTCGCTCAAGCCGGGCGAATACGCCACCGACGTGTCCGGGAGCTGGTATTCCGCCTATCACTATGCCGACGAGAACGGCGACGACCATCGCCTATTCGGTGGTGGCGAGTACGAGCGGCGCGCCGCCAACTGGGTGACCGAGCTGGGCTGGCGCAAGGGCACCAGCGTGGTGTTCGGCATCCCGTTCACCAGCACGACGCGGCAGCCGGGAGACGTGGCGCCGCTCCAGACCATCACGGTGATGGGCGACGCCCTGTTCGGCTTCAAGTTCAAGCTCGCGAACGGCGCCCGGGCCGCGGCGTTCGAGCTGGATACCTCGTTTCCGATGGGCTACCAGCACGACCTGCTTCTGAGCCACGCCGATTCGGTGAAGGCCACACGCCCCGACGGCACCTTCGACTGGAACGTGGCGCGTCAGATCGCCACGCCGATCGCCGGTGACGGTCAGGCCTCGGTGGCCGGCACGCTGCAGCTCGGCACCGCGCTCGGCAAGAGCGCGTTCCTCTCCGGCTTCGGCGGATACGAGTATCGCGGCAGCGACTACCAGGGCCGCGTCCGCACCGGCGCGGATCTGGCGTGGTGGTTCCGCGGCTCCTGGCTGATCGGCGGCCGCTACCGCGGCGCGATCGCCTCGCAGGGCGACAACGTCACCCACGACACGTCGTGGCAGGAGGCCGGCCCGGTCATCCTCTACCGGGTGGACGACCGCGTCGACGTCTTCGCGAGCAGCATGCACACGATGTCCACCAAGAACGGGCTGCACACCGACGAGGTCCGCTTCGGGTTCACGTTCAAGCAGACCAAGCTGAATCGCCTGCAGGGCTACCTCGGTTCGACGCAGCGTCCCTGACGCGGACGCGTGCGGCCGGCGGGATCGCCGACCGGCGCCCGGGGCCCCGGCGGCCGGGAGAGGGTCCCGACCATCCGCGACCTGACCGCACGCCTGCTCCCCTATCTGGCCCGCTACCGGCGCGGCCTCACGTGGGGGCTGGCGTGCGTCCTGCTCGCCAACTGGATCTCGCTCGCCCAGCCGCAGGTATTGCGCCGCGCGGTCGATGACCTGTATCGCGGTGTGACCGCCGCCAAGCTCGGGCGCTACGCGGTGCTCTACTTCGCGATCGCGCTCGCCGGCGCCCTGTTCCGCTTCCTCATGCGCCGCCACGTGATCGGGATCTCGCGCTCGATCGAGTACGACCTGCGCAACGATCTGTTCGGGCACCTGCAGACGCTCCCCGCCCAGTACTACCAGACCCATCGCACCGGCGAGATCATGTCGCGCGCCACCAACGATCTCTCGGCCGTGCGCATGATGCTGGGACCGGGGGTCCTGTATCTCTTCAACACGGTCGCGGTGGCGGTGGCCTCCATCGCGTTCATGCTCGCGATCAGCCCGCGTCTCACGTTGTACACGCTGATCCCGCTGCCGCTGGTGTCGTTCTCGGTGTGGTACTTCGGCGAGCGCATCCATCGCCGCTTCGAGGCCATCCAGGCGCATTTCGCCACCATCGCAGCGCGCGTCCAGGAGAACCTCTCGGGCGTGCGGCTGGTGCGCGCGTTCGCGATCGAGGATCGCGAGCAGGACGACTTCCGCGCCCTGAACCAGGAATACCGCCAGCGCAACCTCGAGCTGATCTCGACCAGCGGTCTGTTCCATCCCGGTCTTGGCTTCCTGTCCGGTCTCGCGGCGCTGCTGGCGCTGATCCTGGGCGGCCGCGAGGTGATCTCGGGGCACATCTCGCTCGGCCAGTTCGTGGCCTTCACCGCCTATC
>JBIOKD010000269.1:0-4592 GCA_044451485.1 Candidatus Eiseniibacteriota bacterium
AGACTGCGCGCGATGTCGGGCTCCTGCTCCGCCTCGAGCGCCTGCCCGAGCCAGACCAGGTCGGCCGGCCGGTGCGCGATGCCCACCGCCACCGAGAGCGCGATCGTGGCCTGGCGCGTGAGACCGAGCGCCAGAAGCTCGCGTCCGAGACGCGACGCGGCGTCGGGGTCGGCCGGATCGCGCGCCGCGGCCGTGACCAGCGGGGCCAGCGCCACGCGCGCCGAATCACGTCGCGCCGCGGGGATCCCGTACGCGAAGCGGGCGAGCAGCGTGTCGGGTGTGGGAGCGCGACCGGAGGCACGCGCCGCGCTCCACTCGGCGCGCGCGCGGTCGAACTGCCCGGCCGCCGCCAGCGACAGCACCCGCGGGTAGATCAGCTCGCGCTCGTCGGGCAGCTCGGCGACGGCCGCGTCGAAGCACGCGGCCGCCTCCGGATAGCGACCGTGCATCAGGAAGCCCTCGCCGAGACGCGCCCGCGTGAGGGCATTGGCCGGCTCGTACACGAGCCGCTGCTCGCGTGGCAGCCAGCGCACCACGCCGAAGCGGAGTGCTGCGTCCTCGGGTCGGAACTCGGAGAGGAAGCGCGTGGTCAGCGCGGTATCGCGACACGTCACCCGCAGACCCGACCCGAGCGTGGTGCGGAACAGGAGATCCGGCGGGACACCGAGGGCGAAGAGCCGCGGCGCGGCGCGGAGCGCGTCGCACGACGGCTCGAGCGGCGCCAGGAGCTGGTCGGTGATGGCCGCGCTGGCGCGGAAGAACTCGATGTTCGCGTACGGATGACGCGCCGGACCGCTCGCCCCCTCGACCGGGTGGTACACCGCGTTCGAGCCCAGGTGCGCGAGCGCTCCGATCGCCACCACCACACGTGCCACCGCCACCGGTGTGGTCGCGAGCCATGAGGCCACGAGCACGCTGGCGCCCGCCGCGGCGAACACGAAGTAGTAGCCACGCCACCGCTCGGCGATGAGACCCACCGGGAGCAGCGCGATCACGATCAGCGCCAGCGCCATCACCCGCAATCTCGCCGGTGTCAGCCCCGGCGCCGCCTCCCGGCCGCCGCCACGCGATCCCGGCACCGCCAACGCGGCGAGCGCCAGCACCACCGGTACCCGCCACGCCCCGGCACGCCACGCAGCGGCGATCCCCTCACCGGTCGAGGGTGGCCACCAGGTGCGCAGGAACTCGAACGGCAGACGCCACGCCGCCGCGAGCTGCGAGAACGACCACGCCCCGGCGCGGCTCGCGGCTGGCCACGTCGAGCGGGCGGCGAGCGTCACCACGATCGCGAGTGCCAACCCGCCAAAAGCCGGCGCCAGACGACGCGCCCGACTCGCGAACGCGTCGCCGGGACGGGTGGCGATATCGACGGCGGCGAGGAGCAACGGCGCCACCACCGCGGTCTCCTTGGACAGCGCGGCGAGGAACACCACCGGCCCGGTCCACGCGTGACGTCCACGCGCGGCCAGCACCAACGCGCCGAGCGTGAGCGCCAGCGCGATCAGGTCCTGGGCGCAGGAGACCCATGCGAGCAGCGCCCCACCGGGCGGAAACACCACGAACAGCGCGGCCGCGATCAACGCCGCGCGCAGGCCCGCCCAGCGCCTAGCGAGATCGAACAGCAGGGCGACGATGACCGCGAAGATCATGGCGTTGAGCACGTGCAGCGCGCCGGCCGACAGTCCGAGGACGCGGTCGCCGAACCAGAAGTAGAGCTCGCGTGAGACCGGGCGGTAGTAGCCCTCGATGGCATGGCGTCCGGTGAGCAGCTCCGGAAGCGCGAAGCGACGCACCGCGTCGAGGAACAGGTAGTCGTCGGCGATCCAGCCGATCGCGAGCGCGCGCGCGAGCAGCACCAGGGCCAGCGCCCCGAGCGCCGCGAGCGGCGTCCACCAGGGCCGCCGCTCCACTCGAGGACCGACGCGTCCGGGCTGGGACGGGTCCGCGGCGCGACCGGTGCCTCGCGTGGCGCCGCCGCCGGGCGGGGCCTCGACCCGCGCTCGACCACCCGGGCGCCCGGTGCCTTCCTTCGGGCGACCGTGCTTCATTCCGGCTGGATACGCGAGGACCGGTCGCTCACACCGGGACGCCGAACTCGCGCAGCGCCTGGTTGAGCGAGGTCTTGTGGTCGGTGGAGGCCGCCCGCTCGCCGATCACGAGCGCGCACGGCACGCCGAAGTTGCCGGCGGCGAACTTCTTCGGCCGGTAACCCGGGATCACCACCGCCCGCGCCGGGACCCGGCCGCGCATCTCGACCGGCTTGGTGCCACGCACGTCGATGATCGGAGTGGAGGCGGTGAGCACCACACCCGCGCCGAGCACCGCGCCCTCCTCCACCAGCACGCCCTCGACGACCACCGCGCGCGAGCCCACGAAACAGTCGTCCTCGACGATGACCGGCTGACTCTGCGGCGGCTCGAGCACGCCACCGATCCCCACGCCACCGGACAGATGCACCCGCCGGCCGATCTGCGCGCACGATCCGACCGTCGCCCAGGTGTCCACCATGGTGCCCTCGCCCACCCGGGCGCCGACGTTCACGTAACCCGGCATCAGCACCACGCCCGGCTCGAGAAAGCTCCCGTAGCGTGCCACGCCGGGCGGCACCACACGCACTTGGGCGGCGGCGAGCCCGCGCTTGAGCGGGACCTTGTCGTGGTACTCGAACGGCCCGACCTCGATGGTGCTCGAGAGCCGGATCCGGAAGTAGAGCGCGATCGCCTCCTGGATCCAGCCGTGCGTCACCCACGACCCGTCGCGCTTCTCCGCCACCCGCAGCCGCCCCGCGTTCAGCTCGGCGAGCGTCGCCTCCACCGCGCCACGCACCGCGGCGTCCTCGAGCGGCAGCCGGCCCTGGTAGGCCGCGTCGACCGTCTCGCGCCAGCGTGTCACCGCTTCGGCCGGCAGGGTGTCGGGCGTGGCGCCGCTCATCGCCTCACCGCCCGTCTCACCGCGTCGCTCCGATGGCCAGCTTGCCGGCTCTGGCGCCGGTCATGGGGTCGCGGCGCGCTCATCGGGGCACCGTGTCGGCGACCGCGTCGAGACGACGCAGCGCCTCCTCGCACTCGGCCAGCGTCGGCACCAGCGCCCAGCGCACGAACCCCTCGCCACCGGCGCCGAGATACGAGCCGGGCGTGGCCACCACGCCGGCGCGGATCAACCGCTCCACGAAACCCACGTCGTCGCCATCGGGCACCCGCATCCACAGATAGAAGGTCGCCTCGCTCGCCTCCACCTTCCAGCCACGGCGCGCGAAGTACTCGAGGAAGCGGGTGCGTTTGGCGGCGTAGCGATCGCGCAGCACCTGGGTGTGGGCGTCGTCGCTCCACGCCGCGATCGCGCCCTTCTGGACGAACTCCGGTGTCGCCACCCCCACCGACGGGCGGAAGCGGCGCAGCGCCGCGATCAACCGCTCGTCACCGGCCATGAAGCCCGAGCGATACCCGGTCATCGCCGAGCGCTTGCTGAGCGTGTGGAACGCGATCGCGTGGTCGAGCCCGTGCTCGAGCACGCTGCGTGGCCGGTGCCCGGCGTCGAACCACAGCTCGTCGTAGGCGTGATCCCCCGCCACCCAGAAGCCGAATCGCCGCGCGGTCGCGAGCACCCTTTCGTAAGCTCCGGCGCCCAGCACCGAGCCGGTCGGGTTGTGCGGATCGTTGAGCCACAGGAGCGCGGTGCGGGCCCACACCTCGTCGGGCACACGGGCCGGATCGAATCGCCAGCCGTTGGCGCCGGTGAGCGGCGCGAAGTGCACCTCGGCCCCGGCGAAGCGCGCCCCCTGCTCGAACACCGGGTAGGCGGGTGTCGGGATCACGATGGTGCGGCGCGGGTCGCCACCATCGCGCGAGATGACCGCGAAGGCGAGCAGGAACACCGCCTCCTTGGTGCCGTTGGCGGGAAGGATGTGGCGCTCGGGGTCGAGTGCCACGCCAAAGCGACGCTGGTACCAGCCGGCGATCGCGACCCGCAGCTCCGCGGCGCCGGCGACGGTCGGATAGCTCGACACGTCGGGGATGGCGGCGCGCACCGTGTCGCGGATGAAGACCGGCGTCTCCTCGCGCGGATCGCCGATACCGAAGTGGATGAGCGGGCGGTCGGCGGGCGCCAGCGTCTTCACCTGCTTCTCGAGGGTCACGAACGGGTACTCGCCCGGCTCGGTGAGCAGCCGGTTGAGCGGGGCGTCGGGCGACGGCGGGCTCATCGGATCCTCCCGCGGGGTGCGAGCCCGGCCACCGGAAGAAACGGCGCGCTCATCGCGTCTCCGCATGGGTCAGGAACTCGGCGAGCCATCGGTGCGCGACATCGAGATTGGGGATCGGGCAATACTCGTCGGAGCGGTGACACAACTCGACGATCCCCGGCCCGAAGTTGAACGCGGGGATCCCGGCGGCGGTGAAACGCGCCACGTCGGTCCATCCCTGCTTGCCGGCCACGGTGGCGCCGAATCGGCGCACGAACCCGCTCACCTCCGGCTCGTCGAGACACACCCGTCCCGGTGGCGCCACGTCCACCACCCGCACCGCGAAACCCTCCGGCACCAGCGCGCGCACCCGGCGCTCCGCCTCCTCGACCGTGCGGTCGGGGGGAAAGCG
>JBIOKD010000270.1:0-4582 GCA_044451485.1 Candidatus Eiseniibacteriota bacterium
ATGGCGCCCGAGGTGAAGCGGGCGCTGGCACCGGTCTGATCCTCGTCCGGGCCGCGCGGAGCCGCGCTGGTGCCCGACCGGTGTTTCCGGGCTGGACCCTCGTCCGGGCCGTCCCTACACTTGTGGGACATCGAACCGGGCCGTCCGCAGCGCGCGGACGGCTATTGTGTTCCGCTCGAACGAGGTGCGCATGTCCCACCGGCCCGGATCGCTCCGCCACCCGCTTCGGCTCGCTCTGCTCGCCGTGGCCGGGTTCGGGCTCGCCTTCGCCCCACACGCGCCGGCGCGTGTCGGGGACCCCGATGCCGCCCGGGCCTCGTGGGCGGCGCATCACCCGGCGCTCGAGCCCAATGAGCTGATCTACCGCCAGCACGCCTACCCGACCGGGGTGATCGATCCCGACAAGGTGGCGGCGGCCTACCAGCAGGCGCGCATGGACCGCGCCGCCGCCGCGCTGACACTCAGCTCCAGCACGCTGCCGTGGGTGAGCGCCGGTCCCACCAACGTCGGCGGCCGGATCACCGCGATGGCGGTGGTGTCGGGTGGCAACGTCATCTACATCGGCTCGGCCAACGGCGGCGTGTTCAAGTCGGTGGACGGTGGCGTCAACTGGAGCCCGGTGTTCGACGCGGTGAGCGTGCCCTCGATCGGGGCGGTGTCGCTCGATCCCACCAACGCGAACACCGTGTACGTCGGGACCGGCGAATCGAACGCTTCGGTCGACTCGTACGACGGCGCGGGAGTGTTCCGCTCCACCGACGCGGGTGTGACCTGGCAATACCTCGGTCTCGCCGAGACGCGTCGGATCGGAGCCGTCGCGGTGGACCCGTCGAATCCGAGTCGCATCTACGTGGCGGCCATGGGGCCGCAGTTCTCGACCGACTCCAATCGCGGGCTCTATCGCAGCGAGGACGGCGGCGCCCACTGGAGCCGGATGCTGTACGTGAGCGACAGCACCGGTGTCACCGACATCGCGATCAACCCGCTGCACCCCGACACCGTGTTCTGCGCCACATGGGAGCGGGTCCGCCGCCCCACCTACCGCCGCGCCTACGGACCCGAATGCGGCATCTGGCGCAGCATCGATCACGGCACCACCTGGACCCGGCTCTTGAACGGCATGCCGGTGCCGAGCGACGACGTCGGCCGCATCGGGCTGGCGATCTCGCCCACCCGCCCGCGCTGGATCTACGCGCAGATCATCCAGGGCGCGACCCTCGGCTACAACGGGCTCGGGATGTGGCGCAGCACCGACGGCGGTGACAGCTGGGTGAAACGCGACAATCCGGCGAACATCACCTTCGCCAACGGATTCGGGGGGTTTGGCTGGTACTTTGGCGAGGACCAGGTGGATCCGGTCGATCCCAACGTCGTGTACTCGGCCGGGCAGGTCTACATGCGCTCGTCCGACGGCGGGGTCACCTTCGGCAGCTTCAACTTCGGTCTGCACCCCGACGTGCACGCCATCTGGGTCGATCCCACCAACACGCTTCGTGTCTACACCGGCACCGACGGCGGCTTCTACAAGACCGTCAACGGCGGCGGTGGATGGGTGAAGTCGATCCACCTGCCGATCTCGCAGTTCTACGCGGGCGCGATCGACCCCAACAACCCCACCCGGCTGCTCGGCGGCACCCAGGACAACGATTGTCTCCAGACCAACGGCAACCCCGACGACTGGCAGAGCATGAACTTCCAGGCCGACGGGTTCGTGGTGCTGGTCGACCCGACCGATCCCACGATCACGTTCGGCGAGTACCAGTACGGCTCGTACGGCGCCGGACCGTTCCGTTCGACCTCGTACGGCGGGTCCGGGACGTTCGCGGCACCGAGCGGATTCTCGCCCAGCGACCGCTACAACTGGTGCATGCCCTACTGCATCAGCCCGACCGACCACAACGTGATGCTGGCGGGCTCGCAGCGGGTGTACAAGAGCGTCAACAACGGGGTGAGCTACTCGGTCGCGAGTGGTGACCTGACCCGCAACCTGCTCTCGTCTCTCACCTACAGCACCATCTCCGCGCTCGACATCTCGGGCCCCGATCCGAACACGTATTACGCCGGCACCGACGACGGCAAGGTGTCGCGATCGACGAATGCCGGTGCGACCTGGACCGACATCACCGCCGGTCTGCCGATCCGCTATGTCACCCACGTGGTGGCCGACCCCGTCGCCGCGGCCACGGTGTTCGTGACCCTCTCGGGATTCGGGCTCGACGAGCACGTCCCGCACATCTACCGCAGCACCGATCGGGGCACGAGCTGGACCGCCATCGACGGCAACCTGCCCGACGCGCCGGTCAACGACGTGGTGGTGGATCCGGCGAACACCCAGCACCTGTTCGCCGCCACCGATGTCGGGGTCTACTGCACCAACGACCTCGGCAACTACTGGTACCCGTTCGGCCAGGGCATGCCGCTCCAGCCGGTCATGGACCTGAGCTACAACCCCGCCACCCACCTCCTGGCCGCCGCGACCCACGGCCGCTCGCAGTGGAAGATCGACGCCACAGACTACCTGGCCGGGGTTCCGGCGGGCCCGGCCGCCGGCCGGCTGCGGCTCACACCACCGGTCCCCGATCCGTTCCGGACCGAGGTCCGCTTCACGCTCGAGACGCCGTCGGCGGGGCGGGCCCAAGTCGACGTGTTCGACGCGCAGGGGCGCCGGGTGCGCGCCCTGTTCGCCGGTTCGCTGCCCGCGGGGCGCCGCGATTTCACCTGGGATGGCCGCGACGCGCGTGGCGTCGAGGCACCGGCCGGTGTGTACCTTGTTCGCGCTGGCACTGGCACCTACGCGCCGGAGGTGAAGCATCTCGTGAAGCTGCGCTGAGCCGCCGCGAACGAATCGAAAGAGCGCCGTCCCGACGCGCCGGTGGTCGCCGACCCCGGCGCGTCGCTCGTCCCGCGGCGGCATGCGCGACCGGTCACGATGGCGCGACCACCCCGCGCCGCGAACCCGTCTCGCGCCGAAGCGGGCGTCCGCTCGATGACACGCGTTCCGACCGCGCCCAGAGCGGCCCGGATTATGCATGCGTTCGGACCGCGCCAAATCGGGTCGGAACCACCCTCGTCATCGGAATTCCCTTTGAAATCGCGGGTGCCCCTGCTATACCCACGAGCGGCATGGCGCGCCCAGGCTGCGCCGGTCCGTCCATGCGGCTCGTACCGATTCATTCCTATGGAAAGGAAGGAGAGCGACACGATGGCGAAGATGATGACGAAGTCGCAGATCGCGGGTCACATCGCGAACAAGTTCGAGCTCACCAAGAAGCAGAGCACCATGATTCTCGAGGAGCTCGCGTCGCTGGCCGCGAAGCAGGCTCGCAACGGGTTCGTGTTCCCGGGCGTCGGCAAGCTGGTCGTGGTGAAGCGGAAGGCCCGTATGGGTCGCAACCCGCAGACCGGTGAGGCCATCAAGATTCCGGCCAAGACCGTGCTCAAGTTCCGCATCGCGAAGGCGATGAAGGAGCTGGCGCTCAAGTAGGCCGCTCGTCATGCGCGCGGCCCCGGGCGTGCTCGCCCGGGGCCGTCGTGCTTCCCGGTGCCGCGTGGAGGAGACATGGAATTCGCCCTCGACGACGCGATCGCCGTGCTGCGTCGCACCCCCGCCGTGCTCGACGCGTGGCTCCGCGGTCTGCCCGACACGTGGGTGCGCGCCACCGAGGGGCCGGGCACCTGGAGCCCCTTCGAGGTGGTCGGTCACCTGATCCACGGCGAGCACACCGACTGGATCCCGCGCACCCGCATCATCATCGAGCACGGAGAGGGCCGTACGTTCGTGCCGTTCGACCGCTTCGCGCAGGCGACGCTCTTGCGTGATCGCACGCTCGAGTCGCTGCTCGACGAATTCGCGGCGACGCGTGCGGACAACCTCGCCACGCTCGAAGGGCTGCGGCTCACGCCGGCGGACCTGGCCCGCACCGGGCGTCACCCCGAACTGGGCACGGTGACGCTCGCCCAGCTCCTCGCCACGTGGGTGGCACACGATCTCGATCATCTCGTGCAGGTGGCGCGGGTGATGGCGCGGCGCTATGGCGACGAGGTCGGCCCCTGGACGGCGTATCTGTCGGTGCTCAGGCGGTGAGACGTGGCGGAGCGCGGAGCCCGCGCCACACGCCGCATTGTCCCGACCGCCGCGCTCGGAGGGTGTCCGGGTCTCGTCCGTTGCCATGTCGCGCGCCCTCGGGCATCATGCGCGCTTCTCCACCCCCTACCCGATCCGGAGAAGCCGCCATGCAACGCCCCGCCATGCTGCTCGCACTCGGTACGCTGATCGCCCTCGCGCTGCCCGCGGCTGAAGCCAACGCCCAGGAGCGCCCCGCGCCCCGCTTCGCCGTCCACGCCGCGCGTTTGATCGACGGGCGTGCCGCCACCGCGCGTGGGCCGGTGTGGGTGGTGGTCTCAGGCGACACCGTGGAATCGGTGCAGACGAGTGCCCCCGCCGGCGTGCCCACGATCGAGCTGGGTGACGCCACGCTGCTGCCCGGGCTCATCGACTGTCACACCCACATGTGCTCGGGACCGGGCATGTCGCCACGCGATCAGATGAAGTGGCCGATCGGGCGCTACGCGATCCTGGCCG
>JBIOKD010000271.1:0-4579 GCA_044451485.1 Candidatus Eiseniibacteriota bacterium
ACCGACCAGCCTCAGGTAGGTGATGCGCGCGCTCGCCAGCTGGTATTCGAGCACCGGATCGCCGGTCGGCGACACCACCGACAGGCTGTCGTCCGAGATGATGCCGCGACGCACCGAGGCCGAGACTCCGCGGTCGGCCAGGCCCTGCAACACCGCGTGCTCGACCATGAAATTGAGCGGGTGACTCTCGGAAGGCGCCAGCACGACATGACCGCCGGTGTCGACCGGACATCGGGCGAGCGCGCGCCCGTATGCGGTGCGTGCGACCTGCTGGATCACCTGGAAGTTGGTGAGCGGGACCGTCGGCCCCCGCGACCGCGTCACCGGCTCGTAGCTCGGGGTGGCCACCGAGAAAGTCGTGTCGGCCGCCGGCGGCGGACCGCTGTCGTACCGGTACTTCTTGGCCGCGGCGCCTTCCACGAGCAGGCCCACGAGCGCCGCGGACGCCGCCGCGGTCACCCACCACCTCGCCATCACCTCGTTCCCCCCAGGATGGGCAATCCGAGCGATTCCCGTTGTTCGGCATGCGCGAACAGGTCGTAGGCCGATGAGCCGGTCACCCGCGCCGGCACCACCTGGCCGGCCACGAGGCCGGCGCCATCCAGCACCACGCCCCCG
Organism: Candidatus Eiseniibacteriota bacterium; assembly: GCA_044451485.1. Taxonomy (GTDB): domain Bacteria; phylum Eisenbacteria; class RBG-16-71-46; order RBG-16-71-46; family RBG-16-71-46; genus JBIOKD01. Next base: position 619 of record JBIOKD010000271.1, read on the forward strand.
TCCACCTCGTAGGCCATGCCGGCGGTGCGGGCGGCATACTGCCCGCGTCCGGCGGGGCCGTCGATCATGACCTGGACACGCTCACCGATCCGCCGCGCCAGCCGCTCCCGCGACAGGCGCTGCTGGAGGGCCAGCAGCCGGGCACGGCGGGTCCGCCGGGTGCGGACCGGCACCGGCCCGGGCATCGCGTGGGAGGGCGTCTCGGGTTCGCGTTCGTAAGGGAATACCACCACGTGCTCGAACGGTTCCTCTTGGATGTAGCGGCAGAGGGTCTCGAAGTGCTCCTCGGTCTCCCCGGGGAACCCGACGATGAAGTTGGTACGCAGGCTGACCCCGGGAATGCCGGCACGGATGCGACGGATCAGCGCGCGTGTGTCGCGCTCGGTCATCGCCCGGCCCATGGTGCGCAGCATGTCCTGGGCGATGTGCTGCAACGGCATGTCCACGTACGGCACCACCCGCCGGGCCCCCGCCCACACCTCGATCAGCCGGTCGCTCCACAGACGCGGGTAGGTGTACTGCACCCGGATCCAGCGCAGGCCGTCCACCTGGTCGAGGGCCCCGAGCAGGTCGGCCAGCGTCGGACGACCGGGCAGGTCGGAACCGTAGCCGGTGGTGTCCTGACCGATCAGGTTCAGCTCGCGCACGCCGAGCGCCGCCAGCCGTCCCGCTTCGGACACCAGGTCGCCGATGGTCCGGCTCACCTGGTCCCCACGCAGACGCGGGATGATACAGAAGGTGCACCGGTGGTCGCATCCCTCCGAGATCTTGAGGTACGCCAGGTGACGGGGGGTGCTCAGCGCCCGGGGCGTGTCCGGATCGAGGGCCCCGCCCGGCGCGCTGGTGAGCGCCGCCTGACGGGTGCCACCGGCCAGCACGTGACGCGCGGCCCGGACCACCTCGTTCCAGTGCCCGGTGCCGAGCACCGCGTCCACCTCCGGGAAGTCGCTGAACAACACGTCACCGGAGCGCTGTGCGAGACAGCCGGTCACGATCAGACCGCGCAGCCGGCCCGTCTGCTTGAGCGCCGCGACCTGCGCGATCGCGTCCCGGGACTCGCGCACCGCGCTGCCCAGGAACGCGCAGGTGTTGACCACCGCCACGTCCGCCTCGGCCGGGTCGGCCACGGTCGTGAAGCCGTCCCGGACCAGGAGCCCGAGCATGGCCTCGGAATCCACCTGGTTCTTCGGGCAACCGAGCGTGACGAACGCGAGCCGCGGGGGTGCCGCGCGTGGGGTCACTCGAGCCCCCGATCGACGAGCCATCGTTCGTCCACCAGCACGTCCCGCGCCTTGCTGCCCTGGAACGGACCCACCACCCCGATGCTCTCGAGCTGGTCCATGAGACGACCGGCGCGGGAATAGCCCACCTTGAGACGACGCTGCAACAGCGAGGTCGAGCCTTGCTGATGAGTGATGACCAGCCGCGCGGCCTGGTTCAGCAGCTCGTCGTCGAAGTCCTCGCCGCTCTCGCCGGCCTCGTCCTCCTCGGCGTCGATCACCGCGGCATCGGTGGCGAGCGGGGGCACGAACGCGGCGCCCACCGCCTGCGCCTTGGCCTTCCAGAACTCCACCACCTTCGCGGTCTCCTCCTCGGAGACGTAACAGCCGTGCACGCGCACCGGCTGCTTGCCCGAAACGGTGAGCAGCATGTCGCCGTGACCGAGCAGATTCTCGGCCCCGTTGGCGTCGAGCACGGTGCGCGAGTCGGTCTTGCTGGCGACCCGGAACGCGATCCGCGACGGGAAGTTCGCCTTGATCACACCGGTGATGACATCCACCGATGGTCGCTGTGTCGCGAGCACCAGGTGGATGCCCACCGCGCGGGCCATCTGCGCCAGCCGCGCGATCGGCTCCTCGATCTCCGCCGGCGCGGTCAGCATCAGGTCGGCGAGCTCGTCGATGATCACCACCACGTACGACAACCGCTCGGGTGGCGGTCCCTCGCTGCCGTCGGCGCCGGTGGTCCGCGGCACCGCGCCCGCCGCGACCTTCTCGTTGTATGCGGCGATGTGACGCGCGCTCACCAGCGACATGAGGCGGTATCGCTTCTCCATCTCGGCCACCGCCCAGCGGAGCGCTCGGCTCGCCTTCTTGGATTCGGTCACCACCGGCATCACCAGGTGCGGGATGCCGTTGTAGGTGGACAGCTCGAGCATCTTGGGATCGATCATCACCATCTGGAGCGAGCGCGGGTCGTGCTGGAACAGGAGCCCGGTGATGACGGCGTTCAGACAGACGCTCTTGCCCGATCCGGTGGCGCCGGCGACCAGCACGTGGGGCATGGTGGCGATGTCGGCCACGAACGGCTCGCCCACCACGTCCACGCCCAGAGGCATCTTGAGCGCGGCGGCGCTCTCCTCGTAGGCCTTGGACGACAGCACCTCGCGCAGGTAGACGGTCCGGCGGCGGCGGTTCGGGATCTCCACCCCCACCGCGCCCTTGCCGGGGATCGGCGCCAGGATCCGGATGCGCTGGGCGCGCAGGGCCAGAGCCAGGTCGTCCTCACGCGACACGATCTGGTTCACCTTCACACCGGCCGCCGGCTCGAACTCGAAGGTGGTGACCACCGGACCGGGGTGGATCTCGGTGACCCGTCCCTCGATGTCGAAGTCGTGGAGCTTGCTCACCAGCAGGTTGGCCTCGTTGGTGAGGTCGGTCGCGGTGATCAAGTCCTCCTGTTGCGCCGGCATGTTGAGCAGGCTCAGCGACGGCATGGCCTCGGCCGGTACCGGGAGCGGTGTGTCACTCCCCGGACGCGTGTCGCGTCGCGTCTTCTCGGGGCGTCGTGGCGTTTCGCGGCCGAGCCCGGGCAGCGGCAGACGGAGCTGCGGATGACCGCCGTTGGTGAGCCCCTCGGCGGCGTCCACGGCGGTGGCCGAGACCGCGCCCTCCGGGGTCACGATCCGAGGGCGCGAGCCCTTCTCGGCCTCATCTTCCTTCTGAAGACGCGCCGACTTCGGCTTGCGGCCCTTGATCTTGGCCGCCGCCGCACGACGCTCCCTCCAGCTCGAGAAGACGGCCAGGGCACCACGCGCCGGGACCACGGTGGCGCCGTGCATGAGACGCGCGATCCAGTGGAAGCCGAGCTCGCTGGCCACCAAGCCGGTCGCGAGGAGGAGGGTTCCCGCCACGATCCACGATCCGACACTCCCCAGGGCCGAGTGCAGGACGGTCGAGGCGGCGATCCCCCAGCCGCCTGCCCACATCCAGCGCTCGGCGCCGCCGAGACCGAGCAGGGCGCAGATCTCGAACAGCATCGCCGCTCCCAGGGCGCAGCGAACCACCAGCGGTCCCGCGGGGTGATCGCGAAAGCGGTTCCACGACCACGCGCCCGAGACCAGCGGCACGCCAAATGCGGCCACCCGGCCCATGGCCCACACCAGCGCCCAGGCCAGCAGGGCGCCCACCGGCCCACAGGCGTTGGCGGCGCTCCACGGCGAGGCGAACGGCAGCGGCCGCTCGAAAGTCGCGAGGCTGACGAGCGAGAGCCCGGCGAACGCGGCGAGCAGCAGGGCGAGGACCTGGCGTTGTCGGGCCGATGAAATGGTGGCGGGCACTCGGTTCCGTTCGCTCCATCCCTGGTAGTGGTGGACGGGTCGGCCGGCCGGGGCGGGCGGCCGGGCAACCGAGGCTTGGGGGCCAAAGCGCCTCCGCGCCCCCCGCCTCCATGGCGGGGTTCGGGCGGACATTGTGCCCGACCGGCGCCGCAGCCGCAACGGCTTCGGAACCGCCCGTACCGGCGGTCCGGCAACGGAGTTGAGGCATGGGTTGGCGCCGACTCGCCGGCGGGGTCAGTTCCCCGCGGCCGCGTGCTGGCGGCCCTGCGCGGCCGGCGGCACACCCGGGACCTCGACGATCCCCTGCTCGAGCCAGGCATGCTTCGAATCCAGCACCTCGCGCGCCACCCGGTAGGCCTCGGGGTCGGCGTTGTTCCGGATCGCCTCGAACAGGTTCTCGAT
>JBIOKD010000272.1:0-4565 GCA_044451485.1 Candidatus Eiseniibacteriota bacterium
ACGCGTCGAGGGTGAACGAGGACTGCCCGGCTCGGGCCGCCAGCCGCTTCACGTCGGCGTGCGTGCTCGAGAAGTCGATCTCGCCGTTCACCGCGTCCACCTTGCGTGGCAGACCCGCCCCCTCGACGGTCACCTGGGCGAGCCGGGCGTGGCCATCGACCGTCATGTTCGCGGCATCCTTGACGCGACCGTGGCCCGAGAGGTCGAGCGCGACCTGTCCGCCGAGACGAGTGTCCTTGAGCGCGAACAGCGGTCCCACCGCGGCGAGATCGACGTCGCCACGCACCGAGAAGCGCACCTCGGGATCGGCGAAGCGCGTCACCACGAGCTGGGCGGTGACCGGTTGTGCCGCGCCTTGACCGGTGACCACCGCGCTCAGGTCGCCGATGCCGAGCGAATCGGGTGCGAAGTTCGCGGTACATCGGAGCTTCTCGACCGCGGCCGGCGCGCCGGGATAACGGAACGACGCGTCGGCCACCTTGAGCACGCCGGTCACCGCCGGGAACCTGCCGGGTCCGACACGACCGCGGATGCCGAGATCGAAATCCAGCTTCCCGCCGGCGTGGATGCCCTTCACCGCCGGCGCGTCGGCCGCGGCGAGGAAGCCCAGGATCTGGCCCAGGTCGACGCCGTGGCCACGCGCGGTCAGATCCAGCGTGGCGGCCGGCCCCGGGTGCTCGACCAGCCCGGTGACCCCCAGCTCGGTGCCGCCGAACGCCACGCCCAGCCGTTCGACCGCCAGACGCTGGCTCGGCACATCGAACGTTCCGCGATGCTCGATCCGCCAGTCGAGACCGGCGAGCGAGCGGTCGAGATCGGCGGGCCGTTGGGCGGTCATGGGCCCGAACGCCAGCTCGCGCACGCGGGTCTCGCCGGCGATCGTGATGCGCGCGCCGCCGTTCGCGGCGCCGAGCGCCAGACGGGTGTCGAGCGCCAGCGCCACCCGGCGACGGCTCGTCTGATCGTCCACCAGCGCGTGCCCGCCCTGGATCCGCAGCTCACTCACCGCGAGATCGAATGGCCGTGCCGGCGCGCCACCCGGGGCCGGTGGACGGGTGAGACCATCGAGGTTGCTGGTGCCATTGGACCCCAGCAGGAGGTGGAGCTGCGGCTGGTCGAGCACCAGACGCCGCACCACCAGACGCCGGACGAGCAGACCGAGGACGTCGAGGTCGAGGTGGATCGAGCGGGCTCGGAACGCGGCGCCGTTCGCGAAGCCGCCGGGCTCGGCGATCGCGGGACCGGTCACGGTGAGCCGGACCGGCGGCCACAACGACAGATGCGCGTCATCGTAGCGCACCTCGCGCGCCATCACGCCGGCGATCTGCGCCTGGATGAGCGCGCGAACGCGTGCCGGCGGGAACAGTGCCGCCGCCAGCCCCCAGGCCGCCAGCACCAGCGCCAGAAGGACGCCGAGCACCCACAGGACCACGCGGGGACCACGTCGCGCGGTGGTGGAGGTGGTGGAGGTGGCGGGGGTGTTCATGCGCGGCATTGTGCCACCGGTCCCCCCTTGCCGCCACGCGTCGCGCCGCCTACCCTCCCGGCGCGATGACTTCCCACGAACCTGCCGCCCTCGCCGCGGTGCGTGCGCACCGCCTGATCGCGGTGATCCGCGCGCCGTCGCCGGCCGCGGCGCTCGGCGCCGCGCACGCCGTCGCGCAGGGCGGCATCCCGATCGTCGAGATCACCTATTCGGTCCCCGGCGCACCGAGCGTGATGGCGGAGCTCGCCGGGCGCGAGGACCTGGTCGTGGGCGCCGGCACCGTGCTCGACGAGGCCCAGGCGCAGGACGCGCTCGCCGCCGGCGCGCGCTTCATCGTGGCGCCGAACTTCTCCCCGGTGGTGGCGCGGATCGCACTCGACGCCGGTGTGTTGTACGTGCCGGGCGCATACACCACCAGCGAGATCATCGCCGCGTACGCCGCGGGCGCGCAGCTCATCAAGGTCTATCCGGTGGGTGTCGCGGGTGGCCCGGCGTACATCCAGGTGATCCGCGACCCGCTTCCCGACGTGCCGATGCTGGCGGCGGGTGGGACCAGTCTCGACAACGTGGCGCACTTCCTCGAGGCGGGTTGCGTGGCGTGCGGGCTCGGTGGCGCCCTCGCCGACCCGAAGCTCGCCGCGGCGGGCCAGTTCGACGAGATCGCGAAACGCGCGAAGGCGTTCGTCAAGCGCGTCCGGCCGTTCGTCACCGGCTCATGAGCCCGGGCCGCCCGCGGCCCCGGGCCGCGCGGGCGCGTTCGCCCTGGTGGCACGCGGGTTGGATCGCGCTGCTCTCGCTCCCGTTCGCCGCGGCGGGCGCTCGGGCGAGTACCGAGGAGTTCTCGACCTTCAGCGCGATCGCGCAGGAGGAGGACGACGAGAGCACCATCGATCACATGCTCACCGCGCCCCCGGCGGCCTGGCGCCCCGAGTGGGAGGGCGCGGTCAACGCCTTGCGCACCTCACAGGGGTGCCTCACGTCGGGCCAGTGGTTCATCGACACCCGCGTGAACCTCGAGACGAAGATGGGTGAGCGGGCGCGCTTCGGGCTGGCGCTCACCGACTACCAGGCCGACGACTGCAACTACACCAACACCGATCTGCTCTTCCACTGGCCGATCGTGCGCGGCACCGTCACCGGGATGTTCCGTCCCTCGCACGACAAGAGCCGCCAGGACTTCGGGCTCGGTTGGAGGGCCGGCTCGGATTCGAGCGGCGCGCGACTCGACGCGATGTGGGTGTTCGAGGACATGTTCAACAACCTCTGGGCGTGGCGGCAGACACGTGTGGGCAACGCCTCCGAGCCCTACACCCGTCATCCCTACGAGCCCAACCTGTCGTTCTCGGTGCGCCGTCCGGGTGTCCGGGTCGATGTCCTCGGCCGCTACCTGACACCGTCGACCAAACAGGTCGTGGTCGACCCGTCCACCGGCACGTATCGCGTCGCGACCTTGTGGGGAACCCTGGCCCAGGGGGCGGTCGAGCTCGACGCGCTCGGGGTCACCTGGCACGTCGCCGGTTACAACAAGCAGGCGCGCAGCGAGGACGACGTCGCGTCGCCGACCGGTGACGTCGGCGCCAACTTCCGCCGCCAGTGGTGGGTGGCCGGCGGGCTGGACTGGCGCATCCGCGGTCGGGCGACCGTGAGCTGGCGCTGGACCTACATGGAGCGCGGCCAGGGCTTCTCGCCACCCGAGGGCGACGGTCTGTTCCACTCGATCGACCGGGTGCAACACGTCGAGCTGCACGGAAGCTTCCGTCCCACGATCGGCTACCGGCTCGGCTGGATGCACGACCACATCAACATCCACCAGGATCCGGGGGTGCCGGGCTTCAGCTGGGGCACGCGCGGCGAGAATCGGCTGTACCTCGGACTGGACCTGCAATTCTCGAAGGTGCGCACCGACGGCGTGGAGGGCATCGAGCTCGACCGCGAGCCCTACGAGGTGGCCCACCACCACGACAAGGGCTTCCTGGGCCTCCAGTCGGTGTTCTGAGACGCGTCACGCCGCGCGCTCCCGCTGCCTCGGCGCGGCGCCCGGCGCTTGCCCCGGACCGGACTCCCCGCTATCGTCCCCGGTCGAACTTTCGGGGCCGGGCTCCCGCGGCTGGCCGCGCCCGATGGACGCGGTCCCGCGGCCCGCCTCATGCGTGCCGCGCACCCTCCCGGTGTCGCGCACCGGACACCCAAGGAGGATCTGTGCGCCAGCGCCACCTCTTCGCCGCCGCCGCCTTCGCCGCGATCCTCGCGGCGCCGCTCGCGATCGCGGAGCCGCTCGGCCGGCACTTCGAGATCACCCCATTCGCCGGCTGGACCATGTTCGACGGCGAGATCCGATATCTCACCGGGCAGCCCCTCACCGACGGTCTCTACATGGGCGGCCGGCTGGGCTACTCGCTCACACGGATGTGGACGATCGAGGCCGCGGGCGGCTTCACGCCCACCAGCGAGGACGTGCCCAACGGACGCGACGCGGACCTGTTCCACGCCTCGGGGAACCTGCTGTTCTCGCCGTTCGCCAACCGCTTCGGGAGCCCGTTCCTGTTCGCCGGCGGCGGCACGGCGAAGACCAGTGTGTCGAACGGCGAGCGCATCAACAACGGGGACTTCGAGTACGGCGGCGGGGTGCGCTTCTGGATGTCCGACGCGGTGGGGGTGCGGCTGGAGGCGCGCGCGCTGTCCTTCTCGGCCACCGATCCCGCCGGGTCCAAGCACTCCCTCAACAACCTGATCGTGGGCGGTGGTCTCACCTTCGCGATCGGCGCCACGCCGCGTGATACTGACGGCGACGGGGTGCCCGACAAGAAGGACAAGTGTCCGGACACGCCCAAGGGCGCCAAGGTGGACGCCGACGGTTGTCCGCTCGACAGCGACGGGGACAAGGTGTTCGACGGGCTCGACCAGTGCCCGAACACGCCCAAGGGCGCGACCGTGGACCCCAAGGGTTGCCCGTCCGACGCCGACGGCGACGGGGTGTTCGATGGCATCGACCAGTGCGCGAACACCCCCAAGGGCGCGACCGTGGATGCCAAGGGCTGCCCGTCCGACGCCGACGGCGACGGCGTGTTCGATGGCATCG
>JBIOKD010000273.1:0-4551 GCA_044451485.1 Candidatus Eiseniibacteriota bacterium
CAGCCAGGCCATGCTGCCGATGGGGGAGAGCCACGAGTTGTGCGGCGCGCGCTGCATGCTGGGCGACGCCTCGGTGCTCGCCCCGCCCCCCGGTCCGGCCGCCGAGGCGTGGGCGCTCGAGCGCGACGAGCGACAGCGCCACTGTCTGGCCTGCGAGCTGATGCCCATCCTGGGGGTGATCGGCATCGCCCGCAGCACCGGCGCCGAGCCGCTCGGTCACGCCGACGTGACGGCGCTGGAATCGATCGCGATGTCGGTCGCCCCGGTGGTGGAGAACGCGCGGCTCACACAGGATCTGCGCGCCAGCGAACGCTTCCGTCTTCATGTGCTGGACGGCATGCCGAGCGGTCTGGTGGCGGTCGACCTGGAGGGCCGGGTGTTGTCGGTCAACCGCGCCGCGGTCGAGATGCTCGGCTGGACCGATGACGAGGCGGTCGGACATCCGTTCGGCGAGATGTACGGCTCGGAGAGCGACGGTCCGCTGCGTTCGACCCTTGAGCAGGGTCGCGAGGCACTGCGCGAGGAGGTGGTGATGCGGGGCCGCGACGGCGCGGCCCTCACCGTGGGACTCACCACCTCGCTGCTCCGCAACGATCGGCGTCAGGTCTACGGCGCGATCGCGACCTTCGTGGACCTGACCCCGCTGCGACGCGCCGAGGAGCACGCCCGCGCCCAGGACCGGCTGGCCGCACTCGGCCGGTTCACCTCCAGCGTGGCGCACGAGATCCGCAACCCGCTCACCGGCATCGCCACGGGGGTGCAGTACCTGGAGCGCGCACTCGCCAGCGACGATCCGCAACACGACAACCTGCAGTTCATCCTGAGCGAGATCCGGCGGCTCGACCGCATCGTCCAGGATCTGTTCGACATCACCCATCCGCGCGGGCTCCAGCGTCACACCGCGCCACTCGAGCGGGTGGTGGAGCGCGCGCTGCAGTCGCTCGACGCGGTGCTCTCCGAGCGCGGCGTCACCACCCGGGTGGCGGTTCAGCCCGGAACCCCGGCGGCGCCGTACGACTTCGACGCGATGCAGCAGGTGTTCATCAATCTGGTCAAGAACGCCGCCGAAGCCTCGCCACGCGGCTCCGAGGTGCTGATCCACGTCGGCCGCGCCGTGGATCGTGACCCCGGACGTCACCCGGCGGGTCCCCGGGTGGCGATCGACGTCCAGGACCACGGATCGGGGATCGAGCCGGATCACCTGAAGACGATCTTCGAGCCGTTCTTCACGACCAAGCCCGGTGGCACCGGGTTGGGTCTCTACATCTGCCACGACATCGTCAAGCGTCACGGTGGCGCGTTGACGGTTCGATGCGAATCCGGTCGCGGCTGCACGTTCACCCTCGAGCTGCCGCTCGACGCCGATGGAGGACTTTCATGAGCACGGCCAACATCCTGGTGGTGGACGATCAGGATTCGATCCGCCACTTCGTGTGCAAGGCGCTCGAGGAAGCGGGCTATCAGGTGCGCAGCTGCGGCTCGGTGCGTGAGGCCCGCGCCACACTGGAGCAGGAGATGCCCGACCTCGCGCTGCTCGATCTCAAGCTGCCCGACGGCACCGGTCTCGAGCTGTTGAAGGAGATCAAGCGCGTCCAGCCCGAGGTGGCGGTCATCCTGATGACCGCCTTCGGCGAGCTCGAAACCGCCGTCGAGGCGATGAGCGGCGGCGCGTTCTGGTTCGTCAAGAAGCCGTTCCAGACCGACGAGCTGCTGGCGCTGGTGGAACGGGGTCTCGAATCGCAGAAGCTGTGGATCGAGCTGCGCCGGCTTCGACACCAGGCGTTCGCCGACGAGGACTACCTCCACTCGGCCAGCCCCAGCATGCAGGAGGCCTATGCGATCGCCGAGCAGGTCGCGCGTGGTGACACGACCAGCGTGCTCATCGAGGGCGAGAGCGGCACCGGCAAGGAGTACTTCGCCAATCTCATCCACCGGATGAGCGCGCGGCACGACCGCCCGTTCGTCGAGATCAACTGCGCCGCCATCCCCCGCGAGCTGCTGGAGAGCGAGCTGTTCGGGCACGAGAAGGGCGCGTTCACCGACGCGCGGGCGCAGAAGCTCGGTCTCATGGAGCTGGCCAACGGCGGGACCCTGTTCCTGGACGAGATCGGGGAGATGAGCCCGATGCTCCAGGTCAAGCTGCTGCGGGTGCTGGAGCGCCGCACCTTCAAGCGCGTCGGGGGCACCAAGGACATCAACGTCAACCTGCGGATCATCTCCGCCACCAACCAGCACCTCGAGAAGATGGTGTCCGAGGGCACGTTCCGCGAGGACCTGTACTACCGGCTCAAGGTGGTGCCGCTCTGGGTCCCGCCGCTGCGCGAGCGCAAGGACGACGTGGTGCCGCTGGCGCGGTTGTTCATGGAGCGATTCGCGAAGATGTTCAAGAAGCCGTTCCACGACATCTCGCCGGGGGCGGAGCGGGTGCTGATCGACTACAACTGGCCGGGCAACATCCGCGAGCTGCGCAATCTCATGGAGCGCACCGTCCTGCTCGAGAACGGTGAGGTCCTCGAGCCGCACCATCTCAAGCTCGGCGGCCGGCCACGGGGTGCGGAGAGCGAGGCCACGTTCGGTCACCGGGTCGACGAATTCCTGCACGCACCGGTGCCCGCCGATGGCGTCCCGTTCGAGGCGCTGGTCGAGGAGCTGGAGCGCGCCTTGATTGTGAAGGCCTCGTATGCTACCAAGTGGAACCAGAGTCGCACCGCCGAGTTGTTGCGTCTCAAGCGCGACAAGCTGCGCTATCGCATGAAGCTCTACGGACTCGAGGCTCCGCGCGACTCGACCACCTCGTCGGACCAGGCGGCCTGAACGGGTCCACCCGGCGGGGCAGGCGGCCGCGGCTCGGGGCCGTCGCGCATCACCGGAGGATCGTTCCGTGATCGCCGTTCTGGCCCGCCGGGCATCGCCACACCGGCCGCGCGTGCTGCCACTCGCGCTGCTGATGGTGGCGCTGGCCGGGGCCGGGGGGTGCGCCTACACCACCAGCACCGCCGCGCTGCCCCCACACGTCCGCACGATCGCGATTCCCACCTTCCAGAACGAGACCACGGAGTACGCGATCGAGCAGTCGATCACGCAGACGGTGATCGATCGCTTCGTGGCCGACAACCACCTCAAGGTGGTGGACGAGAAGAGCGCCGACTATGTCGTGCGTGGCACGCTCAAGGGCTATCGGAACGTCGTGTTCGGCTTCAACACCGCCGAGAACGCCCAGGAGTACCGGGTCACCATCGTCGTCTCGGTGACCGTCAAGGACGCGGTGAAGAACCGCGAGGTGTGGAGCGACGCGAGTCTCTCGCGATACGCCAACTACTTCGTGGTGGCGGTTCCCGGCAGCCCCGCCAAGACCGAGTTCGACGGCCGCGCCGACGCCATCTCCAAGATCGCCGATGAAATCCTCGCGCGCACCGTCCAGGGCTGGTAGCGCCACGCGCGCTCCCGGCCGGACCCGGCCGCGGGCCGCGGAGGGTCTCGCCCTGCTCGAGGCCTGCGACCGCGGCGTGTTCCCGGCGACACTCTACGTGGACGGACCGGACGAGCCACTCAAGGCGGCGTTCCTCGCCTCGTTCCGTCATGCGTGGACGACCGCCGCCGGGCTCGAGCTGCGCCCGCGCGTGTTGAGGACCGCCGAGACCGACGTGGCCGGGATCCTGGCCGCGTTGCAGGGTGGGTCGCTGTTCGCGAATCGCGAGTTGACGCTGGTGTTCGAGATCGAGGACCTGGGTCGCACCGAGAAGCGGGTCGCGGCGCTCGCCGCCGGTCTCGCCCACCCGGGCGAGGGCGCCTGTCTGGTGCTGGTGGAGTCCGCCGCCGACAATGCGCGCAAGTCGCTGGATCCGCTGCGCAGCGCGTGCGCCGCGTTGTGGACGGCGGTGGCGCCCGATCGGGCGGCACTGGTCGCGTGGGGCGAGCGGCGTCTGGCCCGCGACGGCGTGCGCGCCGAGACCGGGGTGGTGAGCGCGATCGCCGACACCTGCGAGGGCGACCACGCGGCGTTCTTCAACGAGCTCGACAAGCTGGCCACGTTCGCGGGTCCCGACGGCCGGCTCACCCTCGCCGACGTCGAGGCGCTGCGCCGGCCCACGCTCGATGCCGATCTCCCGGAGTTCCTGGCGGCGGTGGCGGTCGGCGACCCGGCGCGCGCGGCGCAGCGTCTCGGCCGGCTGCTCGCCACCGGGGCGGGGGAGGGCACGGTGCTGTTCGCCCTCGCCAACCTGGTGGGCGGCGCGCTCGGGGGATGGGCGCGCTGGCGGGAGCTGTCGGAGACGCTGCGTGGCCGCGCGAGCGGCCGCGACCTGGCCCGCGCGCTCGACGCCATCTACCGGGCCGAAGCGGCGTGGAAGGGCGGTCGCGCCGAGGTGGTGACCCTACTCGAGCACACCACGCGTGTACTGAGCAGCCAGACGGCCGACGCCGCTCGCCGCTAGGCGGCGTTCGAGAGATCGCCGTACGTGACGCGCGGGCGCCCGACGCGTTATCCTCCGCGCTCCATTCGCGAGTCCGATCGTCCGAGGATCCATGAGCGCGCGATATCCCTACGCCGAA
>JBIOKD010000274.1:0-4538 GCA_044451485.1 Candidatus Eiseniibacteriota bacterium
GCGGGCGGTGGTGCTCCCGGCGGCGGCGACGGTTTCACCCCAACCGAAATCGTCGCCCTCGGGTCGGGGTCGCGCGAGTGCCAGCTCGGGATCGTGCTCGAGACACACCCACGCGCCCTCGGCGACCGCGCGTTCGAGCAGGGCGCGCTTCTCCTCCATGGTCTCGATCGCCGCGACGTCGTATCCCATCACGAATGGGATGCGCACGTGGCTGCGGGTCGGAATGAGGTCCGCGACGAAGTACAGCGTCTCGCCATCCCCCGAGACCCGGACCAGCTGCTGGCCGCGAGTGTGGCCGTCGGCGGTGAACAGGTCGAGTCCGGGCCACGGCTGCTGGGGGCCGTCCCACAGACGCAGCACGCCCGCGTCCATGAGGGGGTCGTAGTTCTCACCCATGTACGACGCGCGCTCGCGTGGATTGGGGTGGTGCGCGTTGTCCCAGTTGCGCCGTTGCACGTAGTAGCGGGCGCGTGGCAGACGCGGCACCAGGGTGCCGCCCCTGGCGATCGTGGATCCGCCGGCGTGGTCGAAGTGCAGGTGGGTCAGGATCACGTCGGTGACGTCGTCCACGCCGAGTCCGAGCTCGGCGAGCGAGCCCTCGAGGGTGGGCTCGGCGGTCTCGAGCCGGTAGATGTCGGCCAGCTTGGCGTTGAACTTGTCGCCCACACCGTCGTCCACCAGCACCCGGCGTCCGTGTCCCTCCAGCAGCAGACACCGCATCGCGAGACGGATGCGGTTGCGCTCGTCGGGCGGGTGATGGCGGCTCCACAACGGCTTCGGCACGGAACCGAACATCGCGCCGCCATCGAGCCACAGATGCCCGGTCTCGAGGGTGTGCGCGGCCCAGCCACCGAGCGTGAGAGTAGGCATGACGGCAGCATGACGGATGACCCGCGCACGGTCAATGATCGGCGCCGTGCTCGTCGTGACGCGCGGCGGACGCGGGCACCGTCGGCTCCGTCGGCGCGCCGGACATGTCGCGGGCGCCGCGCGTCGCGGCGCCCGAGCGACCGTGCGGGCCGCGGGTCTCGAGCCGTCTGGGGGAAGCGACAGCGAGTCCGCACGGCCCGCCGGATGAGGGCGGGGGGCCCGTCAGCGATATCGCAGCTTCAGAGCGCCGAACGACACCAGAGCGGTCGGTGTGGCGCCCAGCGCGTGCACTTCGAAGATGAGGTCGTTGAAGTCGTTGTCGGTGCCGGTGCAGCACGGTGTCGGATTCGGTCCGCTGTCGAGGTCCTCGAAGCACACCAGCCAGGTGTTCGGCTGGGTGAAGCGCGAGACGTCGAACACCAGCGCCTGCACGTCGCCGTCGAGCGGCGGATGGACGGCGCCGCTGCCGTCCGGACCGATGTCGTTGTAGAAGCGGTTGGTGTAGAAGCGCTCCGGCTGTGGGGCGTTGGGGGCGTCGGCTGGACCGTTGGGATCGAGATAGAAGCCGAACTTGCGGGCCGGGTGGTCGAAGGTGACGATCTTGCTCGTGTTGGGTGGCGGAGCGCCGCTCCACACCACGCCGTCGTCCACCCCGTCGATCCCCGGTAGAGCGAACGTCTCGGGCTCGATGTACCACCCCAGTACGTTGCGGCTCGCGTTGCCTGCGATCGCGCGCAGGAACAGCGCCGACACATTGTCGCCGACCCAGAACCACGGATCGGGGTCGGCCGCGTGGGCGCCCATGTAGTCGTGTTGGACGTCGATGAGACCGGGCCCGTAGCGCGCGTCGACGATGCTCTGGAGATCGTTGCCCGGACCGTCCCACGAGGTGCCGAAGACGACCGGAACCGGGGACGCCGCGGAGGCGATGCCGGAACTGCCGCAGACGAGGAGGAGACCGAGAAGACCACGACGCAGGGCTACGCCAGGATTCATGTGGGGCCGCCGGTGCAAGATCGAGGGTGCAGGTTCCATTGGGAAGGCCCGAGCGGCTCGAGACCGCCACGAGGCCACATCGGCAAGGGGGAGGGGACCGTGGGCCGACGCAGCGTCCTTCTTGTTCAGCTCAAGTCTAGCATGAGCGTGCCGGCCCAAGGCAAGATCGCAGAACACTTGGCGGCGACGGATCGCGCCGGCTGAGCCGGCTCCGGGAGATGAACGCGGGGGCATTTGCCCCACCGCGGCCGGGAGCCGCGCCACCCCAACCCGCGCCCGGCGCCCCGGTCCGATGCCTGCCCGAAGGCGCCGAAGGCGCGGCCCGACCCCCGACACGAGCGTCGCTCCCCGGCCGTGGACTCAGATGTTGATGGTGCGCTTGGCCACGCCCAGCGCCGCTTCCTTCACCGCCTCGGACAGGGTGGGATGGGCGTGGACTGAACGCGCCACGTCCTCGGCGCTCGCACCCATCTCCATCGCGAACGCCAGCTCGGCGATCAGGTCGCTGGCCCAGGGACCCACGATGTGCGCTCCGAGGATCCGGTCGGTCTTGGCGTCGGCGAGGATCTTGACCTGGCCGTCGCGCTCCCCCATCGCCTTCGCCCGCGCGTTGGCCAGGAAAGGGAACGTGCCGATGTTGACCGCGATCCCGCGCTCGGCCGCCTCCTCTTCGGTGACACCCACCGAGGCGAACTCGGGCCACGTGTAGACGATGTTGGGGATGCAGTGATAGGCGACGTGTCCGGCCTGACCGGCCATGGTCTCGACCGCCGCGATGCCCTCCTCCTCGGCTTTGTGGGCGAGCATCGGACCGGGCGTGCAGTCGCCGATCGCCCAGATCCCGGGCACGCTGGTGCGGTAGTGCTCGTCGACCAGGATCCGTCCCTTCTCGTCCATGCGGACCCCGATCTCCTTCGCCCCCACGCCCTCGGTGTACGGGCGGCGCCCGACGGCGACCAGCAGGACGTCACAGCTCTCCTCGCGGGTCTGCTCCCCGGCGGCGACCGTCACCTTCACCCTCGGTCCTTCGACCTTGGCCGTCTTGGCGGAGGTCTTGAACTGGAACTTCATGCCCTGCTTCTCGAGCGCACGTTGCAGCAGCGCGCCGCTCTTCCGGTCCATACCCGGAGTGACCCGGTCCATGAACTCGAGCACGGTGACCTCCGACCCGAGACGCATCCACACCGAGCCCAGCTCGAGACCGATCGCGCCGGCGCCGATGACCAGCAGCTTCGCCGGGACCTCGGGCAGCGTGAGGGCGTCGGTCGAGTGCACGATCCGCCGCCCGTCGTAGGTGATGCCCGGCAGCGCGATCGCCTTGCTTCCGGTGGCGATCAGGATGCGCGGCGTCGACAGCTTCTGGGCGCCGGAAGTGCCGGTGACCTCGACCGACCCCGGCGCCACGATGCGACCCACGCCCTCGAAGCGCGTGACCTTGTTCTTCTTGAACAACCCCGCCACCCCGCGGGTCAGCTCGTTCACCACGGTGTCCTTGCGCGCCAGCATCCGGGCGAGATCGACACGGACCTCGGCGTGGATGCCATGCGCGTCGAGACCGTGTCGGGCCAGCGCGACGTGCTCGCTCGAATCGAGCAGGGCCTTGCTCGGAATACAACCCACGTTGAGACAGGTCCCGCCGAGCGAGGGGTATTTCTCGACACAGGCGGTCTTGAAGCCCAGCTGGGCGGCGCGGATCGCGGCCGTGTAGCCGCCGGGGCCGGAGCCGATGACGACGAGATCGAACGTGGTGTCACTCATGGACGAAACAGCCTCCGAGGAGGACCGGTGGGATCGAATGGATGCGGTTCCGGTGGACGCGCGGACCGGGCAGATTGTCGCCCGGGCGGCGGGAAGTCAAATGCGCCGGTGGCGTGCTCCGCGACGCCGCAGACGGTCGGCCGCCGCGGGTCTCACATGTCGAGGAGCATGCGCTCGGGATCCTCCAACCGCTCCTTCACGCTCACCAGGAACGTCACCGCCTGCTCGCCGTCGACCAGCCGGTGGTCGTACGACAGCGCCAGGTACATCATCGGGCGGATCACGATCTGGTCGTCCACCACCACCGGGCGCTTCTCGATCTTGTGCATGCCGAGGATGCCGCTCTGCGGCGGATTCAGGATCGGGGTGGAGAGCAGGCTGCCGTAGACACCGCCGTTGGAGATCGTGAACGTGCCACCCGAGAGATCGGCCAGCGACAGGCGGTTGTCCCGCGCCTGTTTGGCGAGACGCGCGATCTCCTTCTCCAGATCGGCGAAGTTGCGCAGGTCGGCGTCGTGTACGACGGGCACCACGAGACCGCGGTCGGTGCCCACCGCGACCCCGAGATGCACACGACGCTGGTACACGACGTCGGTGCCGGCGACCCGCGCGTTGACTTCCGGGTGCTGCTGGAGCGCCAGCACGCAGGCCCGTCCGAAGAAGCTCATGAACGAGAGCCGCACGCCATGACGCTGCTCGAAGCTGTCCCGGTGACGTGCCCTGAGCGCCATCACCGCGGTCATGTCCACCTCGTTGAAGGTGGTGAGGATGGCGGCGGTGTGCTGCGCCTCGACCAGCCGCTCGGCGATGCGCTGGCGGACACGGCTCATCGGCACCTGGCGCTCGGTCTCGCCCTCGCGCCAGTCGCTGCCCGGCGCGCCGCCGGGTCTCACCGCGGCGCCGTCACCGGTCGA
>JBIOKD010000275.1:0-4526 GCA_044451485.1 Candidatus Eiseniibacteriota bacterium
CGTGGCGCGTCCCGCCACCAGGTCTCGCGAGTAGCGCACGCCACGCGCGTCGAACCATGCGGCGGCGCGCGCGAGGTCACTCGCCAGCAGACCGAAGCCGATCCATCCGGCGCCGTGTCGCGCGAATTGATCGCGCGCGTACCCCGCCGATCCGTCCGGCTCGAGCAGTCGCACCCGGCCGTCGAAGCCACCACCCGGCGCGTCCGAGGCCACCGCTCCGAGACGGGGGACGGGGTAATGCGCGCGGAAGTCGAGCAACGGCACGCCGCCACCCGATTCACGCGTGCGCTCGGGCGGCCAGCGGTCGGCGGTGCGCTCGACATCCGCCACCAGTCCGATCATGTAGGCGATCGCGACCACGCTGTTGGGATGCGCCGGCTGGGCGGAGTCGGGCACCCGCCCGTATCCCAGCGGCAGGACGGGGTCGGGGGGAAGGAATTCGCGGCTCTGGAGCGGCACCGGTGCGAAGAGGCCCTGGGCCTCGAACGCCGGATCGTGGCGCGCGTCGCGCCATACCAGCCCGGCGCCGGCGCCGGTCAGCGGCACCGACACGCGCCACGCCGGTCCACCACCACGGATCGCGGCGAATCCCAGCCGCGCGGCGAGGCTCTCGGCGTGGGCCGGCATGTCGGCGTGCAGCGCGATCGCGTCGAAGCGGGGCACGTTGTCGGGCAGGATGCAGCCACGCCGGCCGAGGGTTCCGTAGTCGCTGGGCCGGTAGATGCCGCGCACGTGACCCGTGCTCGCGCCCGCCGCGCCGGCGAGCGCGGCGAGCAGCACGAGCGCCGGGACCAGGCGTCCACTGGGGGACCGGGTCATGCCGGTAGTACCCCGCCCACCGGGGCGTGGTGCCCGGGAATGAGAACCGCTTTGGCGACAGAGGGTTGCCGGTCGCTCAGCCGAGGACGCGCGCCTCGGGGCCCGACGGCAGGGTCTCGACGCCGCGCTCCCGCAACAAGTCGCGGATCTTGGTCTTGACCAGGTCGATGGCGACCTTGTTGTGGCCGCCCTCGGGGATAATGACATCGGCGAAGCGCTTGGCCGGATCCACGAATTGCAGGTGCATCGGCCGCACGCTCTCGAGGTACTGGCGCACCACGCTGTCCACCGAGCGCCCGCGCTCCACGATGTCGCGTCGCAGACGGCGGATGAAGCGGACGTCCGGATCGGCGTCGATGAACAGCTTGATGTCCATCAGCTCGCGTAGCTCGGGGTCCACGAAGATGAGGATTCCCTCGAGCACGATGACCAGGTGATCGCCGATGGTGCGCGTCTCGTCGAGCCGGCGGTGCTCCGCGTAGTCGTAGATCGGCTGCTCGACCTCGTGTCCGGCCAGCAGCTCGCGGATGTGGTGCTTGAGAAGCTCGTTGTCGAACGCGTCGGGATGGTCGAAATTACGGGCCTCGCGGTCGCGGAACGGGATGTCGTCCAGGTTCTTGTAGTACGAGTCCTGGTCGATGATGACGACCCGGTCGGAACCCAGCTCGCGGACGATGTTGCGCGCGACCAGGGTCTTGCCGGAGCCCGATCCCCCCGCGATGCCGATGAGGATGCGTCGCGACGACATGGGGGCAGACTAGCATCGTGCGCGGCAGCGGCAAAGGCGCGCGGGCGGGAACGGGGGACACCGATGGCACGCGAGGAGAAGCTCACGGCGGAGGAGATCGAGCGGGCGCTGGGCGGGCTCGCCGGTTGGCGGATGGCGGCGGGCAAGCTACGCCGCGAGTACCGATTCCGCGACTTCATCGAGGCATGGGGATTCATGTCGAGCGCGGCGCTGGTGGTGCAGCAGATGGATCATCATCCGGAGTGGTCCAACGTCTACGGCACGGTGGTCGTGGAGCTGGTCACTCACGACGCCGGCGGGGTGACGCGTCGCGATGTGGAGCTGGCGGGGCGCATGGAGGAGATCGCCATGCGCCCGCGTGTGGCCTAGGGGGGCGCGGGTGGCCCGAAGCGCGCGCGGCCGGGGCGCGAAGCCGGCCCCGCGGGCGGCTCGAGCCGCGCCTACTTTCCCGAGGGCAGCGACATGACGCGGACCTGGTGCGCGTGGTTGATCATATAGTCCACCAGGAGCTCCGGCTGACCCGGACGCACGGCCATCAGCCTCTTGAGATAGCGCTCCCAGAACGCGTGGCCGCGTCGCAGCTCGCAGCTCGCCTGCGCGCGACTCAGGGTCATCAGCACGACGCGATTCGACCGCGCCGCCGACCGCTGGGCCGCGGTCATCGGACCGCCGAGGAGCCAGCTGATGCTGGCGCGCATGTCCACGTAGGCATCCGACCCGATCAACGCTCCATGCGCCAGGTCGACGATGTCCGCCAGGCGCTTGTCGGCGACGGTGAGATCCGTCTCGGTGGGTTTCAGCGGGGGATAGAAACGCACCAGCTCCGGCTCGTCGAAGACACCGTACTGGAACAGGGCCGGGTGCAGGTCACCGGGCTTGAACCACGACTGCTCCGCGACACTCGCGAACAACAAAGCGGCCATGTAGAACGCGGGGTGGGTCGAATCCGAGAGCGCGGGTGAGATGACCCCGATCACTGCCGCCGGCTCGCCCTTGCGACGGACCGTCCGCTCCCCGGGGGTGATCGCCACTACAGGGGCGTCCTCACGCGCGGTGCCGCCCGGAATCGCGCCGAACAGACGCTCGATCTCGGCGTGCAGATCCACGCCATGGAGATCGCCCGACAGACTCAGCACGGCGTTGGCCGGCACAAGCACGCGGCCCATCGCGGTCTTCACTTCGTCGGGCGTCAGACCGGCGAGACCCGCGCCGCTCGCGCGTTGCAACATCTGCGCGTCGGTCAGACCGAGTCCAATCTCGCGCACCTGGAAGCCGAGAGACAGGGTGCGGTCGCCGAAATACTGCTCGGCGAGCTCGTGACGCACCCGCTTGACCGCGAGATCGAGATCGGCGGCCTCGAATCGCACCCCGCGCATCCGGCTCGCGCACTGCGCGAGCTCCTTCCTGAGCCCGTCACGCGGCACCACCTCGGTGAACAGCGTCAGGTGCCGCATCACCGGGTATCCCCACCCCTGCGGGTGATCACGGTCGAGGTCCGTGGGCGTTCTCGCCGGCTGATCGGCGGTCATCGCGGTGAAGCCCAGATCCCCCATGAGCTGCGCGAGCCCCTGGCGGTTGGCCGGGTCGTCGTCCATTCCGGAGCGGTACCCGACGGTGACCGACACGTCCCGCGCCTTCGGGATGCTCCGTGTCGTGACGCGCAGACCGTTGGCGAGGGTCCACTGCTCGACCGTGGTGCTGTCGGCAAGCAGGCTGGGGGCGGCGATGACGGGTCGAGCCGGTGGCGTGGCGGCCACGACCAGGGTGGCGAGGGCGAAGGGCAGCAGCCGGTCGCGGGTCACGATCTCTCCTTGGGCGGGATGGGGCTAGCGGGCAAGCGACGCACGATTGTAAGGCCTGGCTCCGATGCGCGCATCCGGGGGTGGATGCGTCGTCTTGACCCCTTTCGCCCCGGCTCCCTAGACTGCGCCCATGAAGGACGTCCACGAGTCCGACGTGCGCCGGCTGGTCCGCGAGGCCGTGGATCGCGCGCTCGGACCGGAGACCCCGCCCGCGCCAGGCCCGTCACGCGCCACCGCGGCACCCGCGCCCGCGGCGTCACGCGCCACGCCGACACCCGCCGCAACACAGGCCACACCCGCACCCTCCGGGGAGCGGCGCGTCGCGATCGGCTCCGATCACGGCGGCTACGAGCTCAAACAGGTGCTGGTGCGCTATCTCCGCGACGAGCTCGGCTGGGACGTGCACGACCTCGGCACCCATTCCACCGCCGCGGTGGACTACCCCGATTTCGCCGCCGCGGTGGCGCGCGAGGTCGCCGCCGGGCGCGCCGCGCGTGGCATCGTGGTGGACGCGGCCGGGATCGGCTCGACCATGGCCGCGAACAAGGTGCCCGGAGTGCGCTGCGCGCTGGCGCACGATGACGCCACCGCGATCAACTCACGCGAGCACAACGACGCCAACGTCCTCGCGCTGGGGGCCCGCGTGGTGAATCGCGGGCTCGCGACCCGGCTCGTCCGGCTGTTCCTCACCACCCCGTTCGGCGGCGGCCGTCACGCGCGCCGCGTGCTCAAGATCATGTCGCTCGAGGGTGGCGGGTAACCGCCGCCCCCGGGCGCATCGCGTCCACGAGTCGGGCCGCCCCGGCGGGTCCCGGCGTTCCAGGAAACCATGCGACTCTCCACCCACGTCATCCAGCGGCTTCCCAAGAGCGACATCCACTGTCATCTCGACGGCTGTCTGCGACCCCGCACCGTGCTCGAGTTGGCGCAGGCGCAGGGCGTGCGGCTGCCCACCCGCAAGCTGCCCGAGCTCACGCGGCTTCTGCAGGCCGGCAAACGCACCCGGAACCTCGCTGACTACCTCAAGATCTTCGATCTCACGCTGAGCGTCATGCAGGACCGCGACGCGCTCCACCGCGTGGCGTACGAGCTGGCCGAGGACGCGGCGGCGGAGAACGTCAAGCACCTGGAGGTGCGCTTCGCGCCGATCCTGCACC
>JBIOKD010000276.1:0-4458 GCA_044451485.1 Candidatus Eiseniibacteriota bacterium
CGCGTTCTCCGAGCCCGAGACCCAGATCCAGCGCGACGCGGTAATCGCGCTCGAGCCGGTCACGGGGCTGTCGTTCCACTCCTACGGGGACTGGCATCTGCACGCCTGGGGATACACCCCCGCCGCCACCGCGGACTCGGCGTGGTGGTACCGCTGGGACGACGACGCCACCCGCGGCAACGGCTATCAGAGCGGTCAGAGCACCCGCGTGCTCTACGCGGTGAGCGGCGAGTTCAACGACTGGGTGTACGGCGACACCCTGGCCAAGCCACGCGGTTACACCTGGACCCCCGAGGTGGGCGACAACGACGACGGCTTCTGGCCGGCTCCCTCCCGCATCGTGCCGCTGGCGCAGGAGAACGTCGGGCGCTGCGACTACACCGCGGCGATCGCCGGTCCGTATGTCCGGGTCGAATCGGCGGCGTTCGATCCCGTCTCCCTGAACGCGGGCTACTTCTCCAAGGTGACGCTCACCGTGACCAACGTAGGGCTGCGCGACACCGGTCTGCCGGTCCACGCCACCCTGAGCCCGTTGTCGGCCGGCGCTTCGGTGCTGCAACCCGACATCGACCTGCCACCGGTACCCGCGCGCGGGACATTCACCTCTGACGCGAGCTTCACCGTTGCCCTCGACGACACGGTGACGGCGGGACGGCTGATCTCGTTCCAGGTGGATTTCACCACCGCCGACGGCCACGTCTCGCGTGACGTGATCGCCACGCCCTGCGGAACACCGACTCGGATCCTCCTCGACGACGCCACGGGAGGCCTCGGGCAGTGGCTCACCGGCGGCTGGGGAAGCGAGATCAGCGCCGATCCGGCGAACCCGGGCCCGTATTTCGCCGACAGCCCCAACACCCTCTATCCGAACAACCTGAACCGCACGCTGCGCACCGCGTCGCCGGTGACGCTCGGCGGTCCGTGGGTGCACGCGTATCTCACGTACCGGGCCCGCTGGGACTTCGAGACCAAGTACGACGGCGCCGTTCTCGCCACCTCGACCGACGGCGTCAGCTACACCGCGCTGGCCTCGACCGGGACGCTGCCATCCAAAGGGCAGAGCTCGAGCCCGCTGCCGGCGGCCGGGGTACCCGTGGTGATCGGCACCCGTCACCTGTGGCGGACCGATCGCGCCGATCTGTCGGCGTTCGCGGGTCCGGGCGCGCCGTCGCGCTACGTGCGCTTCCAGAGTCTGTCCGACCCCGGGCTCGGCTTCGACGGACTGGACCTCGACGATCTCGCGGTGACGGTCTACGACCCGGCGGCGCAGCCGCACCCGACCGCGGTGGACCACACCCCCGCGACCGCGCTCGTCTTCCCGTCGCCGTCACCGAACCCGGCGCGTGGCCGCGCCGTGTTCACGTTCGCGCTGCCTCGCCCGTCGCACGCGACGCTCGATCTGTTCGATCCCCAGGGACGCCGCGTGCGCACGCTCGCCGACGGTGACTTCGCCTCCGGACGCTGGGTGGTGGGCTGGGACCTGGCCGACGAGACCGCCCGGAGGGTCGGCGCCGGACTCTACCTGGCCCGTCTCACGACCGGACTCGGAACACGCGTGCAGCGGGTCGTCGTGCTGTGGTGAGCGTACCCGGGAACCGCGCCACGGGCCGCACCGGGGCGCGGCCGCGGCTGCTGATCGTGGGGCCGCTGCCACCACCCATCGGCGGTGTCGAGACGTTCACCCAGGCGATCCTCGAGTCGGATGCGTTCGGGGCGTTCGAGGTCGCCCACTGCGACACCACCAAGGGGCGGCCCAAGTCGACGCAGGGGCGGTTCGACGCGGGCAACTTCATGTGGGCCGCGATCCATGGCGCGCGTCTGACGAGATCCCTCGCGCGTTTCCATCCCGATGTCGTCTACCTCCCGGTCGCCGGCACCTGGTCGGGCGTGCTGCGAGACCTCGCACTCGGCTGGCTTGCGCATCGAAGCGGCGCCCGGGTGATCGGGCACCAGCACGCCGGCGACATCCACGACGTGTTGAAGCGGGTCGGACTCGACGAGTGGATCGTACGCGCCGGCTTCGCGCGATTCCATCGCCTGCTGGTGCTCGGCGAGCGCTGGCGGGCGATGTTCCGCGAGTACGGGATCGCGATCCCGTGCGAGGTCTGTCCTTCGACCTTTCGGCGCGAGGTGGCCGAGCGTGGGGCCGGGTCCCACCGTGCTCCGTCCCCCGAGGGACCGCTGCGCGTCCTCTACGTGGGCCAGATCGGGCGTCGCAAGGGCGTGCACGACCTGCTCCGGTCGCTGCGTCGGCTGAACGACGAGGGGGTTCCGGTGTCGTGCACGCTGGTCGGCCCCGCGCAGCTCACCGGCGAAACCGAGGCCGCGCATGCGCTCGCGCTCGAGCTCGGTCTCGACCGCCTGGCGCGCTTCACCGGTCCGCTGGTCGGGGAGGCGCTCTATCGCGAATACGATCACGCCGACGTGCTGGCGCTCCCGAGTCACAACGAGGGCATACCGGTCGTGCTCTACGAAGCCGGCGCCTTCGGCGTCCCGGTGGTCACCACACCGGTGGGCGCCATCGCCGACCTGATCCGGTCGGGTGAGAACGGACTGCTGGTTCCACCCGGCGATGTCGGGGCATTGACCGCCGCGCTTCGCGGGCTGGCCGTCGATGCGGCCGAGCGCGCGCGTCTCGGCGCGCGGCTCCGCTCGGACATCGCGGCCTTCCACCCCGACCGCATCGCGGCCCGGGTGGCCGATGCGGTGCGCGCCGAGCTGGCGGCGCGGGACACCGCCGCGGCGGGTGGCCACACCGGCGCGGCGTGACCGCCGCGTCCGGGACCGCGCGGCGTCCGCCACGCACCACCGCTATGGCTTCGGTTTGAAGAAGCGGTCCGGGCGGCCCTCGGCCCACGGCCGGTAGCGCATCGCGAACGCCACCCGCTGGCTCTCGGTCGGATGCGTGTACAGCATCCACTCGATGAACGGCGATGGGTCGGGATTGGCCTTGTTCTGGCTGCCGAGCTTGACGAACGCGCGCGCGGCGGCGTCGTTGTTGCGCGTCACCTCGAGCCCGAACACGTCGGCCTCGTGCTCGATGCGACGCGAGTAGCCGTTCACCACCGGCAGGGCGGCGAAGGACAACAGGTCGAACACCAGCAGCAGCAGCGGCAGCGACGCCACGTCGGCCATCCCGTGGACTCCCCACCGCTCGCCGAAACGCGTCAGCGCGACGTCGCATAGTCGCGAAGCGACCCACAACAACGCCAGCGCGAGCAGCGCCCACAACGCGATCCCCTGCCAGATGTGACCGAGCTTGTAGTGCCCCATCTCGTGCCCCATCACGAACAGGATCTCGTCCTCCTTCATGCCGTGGAGCGTCGTGTCCCACAGCACGATCCGCTGCGAGGCGCCGAAGCCGTTGACGTATGCGTTGTACTTCTTCGTCTGCGCGCTCTTGTCCACCTCGTACACGCGGCGCGCCGGGACGTCGGCACGCGCGGCGAGGGCGAGGATGCGGCCCTTCAGGTGCTCGTCCCGCAGCGGGGTGAACTTGTTGAACATGGGGTCGAACACCAGCGGCTGGAGCAGCACGCTCGCCACCACCAGCGGGATCACACCGGCCGCGAGCCACGCCCACCAGCGGCGCGGGCTCTTTTCGAACGTGCGATAGACCAGCCACAGGATCGGCAGGACCCCGAACATCACCAGTCCAAATACGCCCGCCTTGAGCTGGTCGCCGAACCAGCCGCCGAAGCTCTGGGTGGAGAGACCGAATTGGTGCTCGAGCGCGAAGTCGTCGTACCAGACCAGCGGCAGGGTCAGCACCGAGGTCACCACCGCGTACAGGACCAGGAACACCAGCACGCGCACGTAGCGCCGGTGACCCAGCGCGTGGGCCACGTCACGCATCCCCGAGGAGAGACCGGAGAACAGGATGAGCAGCCCGATGAGCACGCTGTAGAGCGGGGTGACGAAGCTCAGCACGGTCTTGAGACGCGAATAGGCGCGGTTCTCGGGGGTGAAGTCGGCGCGAACGCGGGCGAGATAGTCCTCGGCCGGCAGCGTGCTGTCTCGTGGCGCCGGTGGGGTGACGATCGCCAGTGAATCGGCGCCATGGCCACTCGTGTCCGCGAGCACGTCGGCGGGGGTGACCAGCGTCGGGAGGGAATCGGCGGTCCTCCGTGACGCAGTGGCCGCGACCGGCGAACCCGGTGTGATGGTCGCGGCGCCGGCCGGTGCGGCAAGAGTCAGCGCAAGCGCGATGGCCATGGCCCCCGTGACGGCGGCCAGCACGATGGATTCGCGGAACATCGTCTCGGGGGCGTCGGGCACGCGGGCTCCGGGGTGATCGGACGCCGGCAGCATACGGATGACCGTGTCAGCGCACCAGCACGATCCTCCGCTCCGCCTGGATCGCGCCGTCCACCGCCAGCCGCGCGAAGAACACTCCCGAGTGTCCCTCCGGCGCGCGCCAGAACAACTGGTGGTATCCGGCGTCCATCTCCTGCGACA
>JBIOKD010000277.1:0-4436 GCA_044451485.1 Candidatus Eiseniibacteriota bacterium
GGCGGGTCCCGCCACCCAGGACGAGATCCGGGACCAGCTGCGTCAGCTCGCCGAGCTCGAGAAGCGTGTCGACATGGCCAAGCCCGTCGCCGACCACATCGCGCAGGGGCTCGCGCAGGGCATGACACTCGAGGCCGCCGCCAAGGCGGCCGGTCAGACTCCGTTCCAGATCGCTGCCATGACCCGGCTCCAGCCCGACCAGCGGATGGCGGCGGCACCCGAGGTGGTGGGTGCCGTGTTCGGTGCTCCGGCGGGCAAGGTGATGGGCCCGATCCGCGCCCCCACCGGCTGGTACTTCGTGCGTCGCGACGGGCTCACGCCACCCGACACATCGAAGTTCGACATGCAGCACCGCGGTCAGCTCAGCCAGCAGATCCTCAGTCAGCGACAGCAGGACTTCTTCACCGCGTGGCTGGCGTCGGTGCGCAGCGGAGCCAAGATCGAGGACCTGCGCCAGACGGCATCGCCGCAGTAGCCATCACGACCGGAAACGACGAGGCGGCGCCCGGCGTCCGGGCGTCGCCTCTCGTCATTCGCGTGCCGCCGTCTTCCGCCCGCCGCGACCACCGCTTCGCGTCCGGACGCCGGTCACTCGAGCGGCTTCGAGGTCGGCTGCTTCTTGTCGTCCGTGTCCGGGGCGCGGGTGATCTCGTCGTTCATCTCGCGCTGGGCCTTGCGGAACTCGCGCATCGCCTCACCCATCGCCCGGGCCATCTTGGGAATCTGACTGGGCCCGAACACCAACAGGATGATGAGGAAGATGATGCCCATTTCCTGTCCGCCGAGTCCGAACACCGCTGGCCTCCTTAGTCCTCGATGTGGAGCCGGCTGCGATCGCTGCCGAGCACCACGGTGACCTCGGCCCCCGAAGGGTCCCAGGCCTGCCGGATCACCGGCAGGTCGCCGAGGTATCGCGCCACCGTCCGCGCCGCCGCGGGGTCGTCGCGACGCGCCACCACCATGGTGGCGAAATAGTCCGTGCGGTCGGCGTTGCGCACTTCGACCACGTGAAATCCGCCCTGACGCAGGTCGCTCGCGACCCGGGCGGCGATGCCTCCCTCACCGGTCCCGTTCCACACCTCGACCCGGATGACCCGGTGCGTCTCCCCCTGGACGGGCGCCTCGCGGCGCGGCCAGAAGGTCGCGTACGCCCATGACAGTAGCAGGGCGGCCACCACGATGGCGAGCGTCACGGTCAGGCCGCGCATCACCTTGCCGTCAGCGGCCCTGGCCACGGCCCCTCCCGCGCTCGAGCCGGGCGATGGCCGCCCGCAGCCGCCGCCAGGTGTCGGACAGCGACTCGGGGAGCACGCGGGTGGCCCCGATCACCGGCATGAAGTTGGTGTCCCCGTTCCACCGCGGCACGAGATGGAGGTGCAGGTGATCGGGGAAGCCGGCCCCCGCGACCCGCCCCGAGTTGGCCCCGTAGTTGAGACCGTGGGGCTGGTACTCGGCGGCCAGCGCGCGCTCGGCGAGCCCGACCAGCTCCAGCCAGTCCCGGCCCTCCGCGGCAGTCAAGCGCTGGACGCTGCCCACGTGACGCGTCACCGCCACCATCAGGTGCGCCGGGTTGTAGGGGTAGCGGTTGAGCATCAGCAGCGCGTGCGGTCTCCGGGCGAGCACCAGGTCGGCGCGATCGGTCCGTCGGCCCGCGACCCGGCAGAAGAGACACCCCTCCGGGGCGTGCGCGACGCGGATCCAACGCATGCGCCACGGGGCCCACAGCCGGTCGGCCGCCGGCGCCGGCCGGCGCACGGCTCGCGGTGCCGGCCGCGATCGTGGGGTGCGTGGGTTGCGTCGGGCACGTGCGCTCATGCGGCCCCCGAGTGGAGCTCGCGGTACAACGCTTCGGCCTCGGCGAGCTGTTGTGGCGTGTTGATGCCGAGCAGCTCCCGGTAGTCGGCGGCGCACAGGACCGACGCCCGGCGTCCGGTCTCGAGCATCAGCCGCACCGTGTCGGTCAGGTAGTACTCGCCCTGCGCGTTGTGGGCGGTGAGCCGGCTCAGCACCTCGGCCAGCGCCGGGTAGTCGAACGCGTAATTCCCTGAGTTGATCTCGTCGATCGTCTTCTGCGCCGGGGTGGCGTCGCGCTCTTCGACGATGCCCTCGATCGCGTCCGCGCCCGACTCCGGTGCGCGCAGGATCCGGCCATACCCGGTCGGATCGGGCACCCGCGCCGACAGCACGGTCACCGCCGCCCCGGAGACGCGATGGGTCTCGAGCAGCTCGTGCAGCACCGGTGCGCGCAACAGCGGCGTGTCGCCGCACACCACCAGCAGCGTGCCGCTGAAGTCGGCGAGCGACGGTCCGGCCACCAGCACCGCATGCCCGGTCCCGCGCTGCTCGGCCTGCACCACCCACTCGACCTCGGCCGTCGGGAACTCGGCCCGCACCCGCTCGCGCTGATACCCGATCACCACCAGCGTGCGACCCACGCCGAGGTGATCGAGCGCGTCGAGCACGTGCGCGAGCAGCGGCCGACCCGCCATCCGATGCAGCACCTTGGGCAGGTCGCTGTTCATCCGCGTGCCCTGACCGGCCGCCAGCACCAGCGCCGCCACGTCGCCATGCCGGAAGTGGTTCATCGTGGCTCCCACTCGAAGTTGTCGATCAGCCGCGCCGACCCCACCCGCGCCGCCACCGCCACCAACACCCGGCCACGCACCCGTGTCACCGGCTCGAGACGATCGGCGTCCACCACCGCGACGTAGTCCTCGGTCACGAGCGGGTAGTCCCGCCACACCCGCCGGATCGCGGCGACGAGACGCGCCGCCCCGCGCTCCCCCGCCATCAACCGCCGGCGCGCCTCGGTGAGGGCCCGTGACAGGGCCACCGCCTGGCGGCGCTCCTCATGCTCCAGGTAGGCGTTGCGGGACGACCGCGCCAGCCCGTCCGGCTCGCGCACGGTCGGACCCCGACTCAGAGTCACGTCGAGGTCGAGATCCCGCACCATCTGCTCGATCACCCGTGCCTGTTGCGCGTCCTTCTGACCGAGCCACAGCACGTCGGGTCGCACCACCGACAGCAGCTTGGCCACCACGGTGGTCACCCCCTCGAAGTGCCCCGGCCGGGAGGCACCCTCGAGCACGTCGCCGAGCCCCGTCACCCGCACCCGGGTGCGATGGCCGTCCGGGTACAGCTCAGCCGGGTCGGGCAGCCACAACAGGTCCAACCCGGCGGCCGACAACAGCGTCTTGTCGCGTGACAGCGGTCGCGGATAGCAGCGGTAGTCCTCGTGGGGACCGAACTGGAGCGGATTGACGAAGATGCTCACCACCACGCGATCGCTGCCGCGACGCGCCCGGGCGACCAGGCTCAGGTGCCCGGCGTGGATCGCGCCCATGGTCGGGACGAACGCCACGCGAAGCCCGGCGCGTCGCCAGCCGGCCACCACCCGCCGCACCGCGGCGATGGTGTGGGCCGTGACCAGGGTCCGTTTGCGGCTCAATAGGACTCCTCGTCAGTCGGAAAGCGACGCGCCCGCACGTCGGCCACGTAACGGCTGAACGCGTCACGCACGGTGCCCACCAGGTCGGCGTAGCGACGCACGAACTTGGGCTGGCGGCCGAGATAGAAGCCGAGCAGGTCGTGCGAGACCAGCACCTGCCCGTCACAACCCGGACCGGCGCCGATGCCGATGGTGGGGATCGCGATCTCGCGCGAGACCTGGGCCCCGAGCCGCGCCGGGATGCCCTCCAGCACGAGCGAGAAGCAACCCGCGCGCTCGAGCGCTTTCGCCTCACGCAGCAACCGCTCCTGGTCGGCTTCGCCACGCGCCTGCACCTTGTAGCCGCCGAAGGCGAGCACCGACTGCGGCGTGAGACCGAGGTGCCCCATCACCGGGATCCCGGCCGCGGTCATGCGCGCGATCGCGGTCGCCACCCGCTCACCGCCCTCGAGCTTGACCGCGTCGGCGCCACCCTGCTGCACCAGTCGTCCGGCGTTCAACACCGCCTGGTCGTCGTTCACCTGGTAGGACAGGAACGGCATGTCGGCCACCACCAGCGCGGCGGGCCTGGCCCGCGTCACCGCCCGGGTGTGGTGGAGGATGTCCTCCATGGTCACCGGCAGCGTGCTGTCGTAGCCCAGCACCACCGTGCCGAGACTGTCGCCGACCAGCAGGATGTCGACACCCGCCTCGTCCGCCAGACGCGCGGTCGGGAAGTCGTAGGCGGTGACCACGGTGACCGGCTCGCCGCGTCGCTTCAGCTCGAGGATGCGTGGCACCGTCATCCGGGTGCGGGTTCCGGTGGTGGGTCCGGCCGGTCGTTCGCCGCTCATGTGCCCTGCCCCCGTTCGATGGGTGCGTAGTAGGTGGTGCCCTGCCGGTGGGTGAGGATCCGCTTGCGCAGGTCCTCGAAGTCATCGGCGTTGTTCACGAAGTCGATGGCGTTGGTGTTCACGACCAGCAACGGCGCGTCGGTGTAGTGAAAGAA
>JBIOKD010000278.1:0-4433 GCA_044451485.1 Candidatus Eiseniibacteriota bacterium
CTGTACGACGTCCCCCCGAACGCGGCCGCCCTGGTGCGTCACCTGCGCGCGCGTGGTGTCGCGCTCGAGCGCATCGAGCTCGGCGAGGAGCCGGATGGACAGGAGGTGGCGCCCGAGGACTTCGCGGCGCTCTATGTCCAGACCGCGCGCGCGGTGCGGGCGATCGATTCCACGCTCGTCTGCGGTGGCCCGAGCTGGCAGGACACCGAGGACGCCGAGCGGGCATTCTGGCCGGCGCGACCCGACGCGCCCCACACCTGGATCGGCCGCTTCCTCCACGAGCTCGACCGGACCCACGCGCGTGAGACGTGGCGCTTCTTCTCGTTCGAGTGGTATCCGTTCGACGCGCCGTGCCCGCCCGACGCGCCACACGTAGCGCGTGCGCCGTGGCGGTTCCAGCGGGCCATGGACCGTCTGGTCGCCGAAGGCGTCCCCACCGACCTGCCCTGGGTGGTGAGCGAGTACGGCTACTCGGTGCAGTCGTGCGAGGCCGAGGTGCAGCTCTCCGGTGCCCTGGTCGACGCGGACCTGGTCGGTGGCGCGCTCGCGCGTGGCATCGAGCGCACCCACTTCTATGGCATCGAGCCGGGTCGGCCGGCGCGCGCTCCGCACTGCGACAGCTGGGGGGAGCTGGTGCTATGGCTCGCCGACGAGAACGGTCATGCGCGCGCGCGTGTACCCGCCTTCTGGGCGACGTCGCTGCTCACGCACGAGTGGGTCGGTGCGCGCGGGGCTCCGCACGAGACGCACCCGGTGCGGGTGACCGCCGCGACCCGTGGCGACTCGACGCTGCGTCCGAGCGTCTACGCCCATCGCCGTCCGGACGGCCGCTGGGGCGTGTTGCTGATCAACCGGGACGCGAGCCGCCCGTGGACGGTGGAGCTGCGTGTCGACCGCGGCGAGGGCCCGTCGCGACCGCTCGCGGGCCGGGTGCGCCACGCCGTCTACTCGGCCGACCGCTGGCGATGGCGCGCGGCGGAGGAGAACGGGTGGCCGACCCTCAATGAGCCGCCGGTGACCGAGGAGGTGCCGGCGCGCGAGGCGTGGACACTGCCGCCCTGGTCGATCACGGTGTTGGTGGGCGACGACACACCGCTCCGCTGAGACGGTCGCGCGGCTCGAACACGATCCGATTCCGCGCGACCGCAACCCGCACGTCGATCGACCCGGGTGCCATGACGCGAGCGGGGAGCGCGGCCGGGCCGCGCTCCCCGTCACGAACGATCCCCGAGTCGTGTCCTACTTCGGACGCGCGACCACTCGCGCCTCGTGCACCAGGCTCGAGTCGATGAGTGCCGCGGCCTTCGTCTCCGCGGGCCCACGGCTCGACCACCGGCCGAGGATCACCCGGTACACGGTCGTGCCGCCATCGTCGACCGGCACCACCTTGCCGACCAGACCGGTGGATGCGGTCAGCTTGTCCTTCTCGGTGTTGGCGCGATCCTCGAGCATGAATTGTCCGACCGCGATCCCGAATCCGTCGGTGGGTGGCCCCTTGGGGGCGGCCGGCGTGGCCGCCGGTGCCGTCGCGGCGCCGGTCTTGGCGGCCGGTGTCGTGCCCTTGGCGGCCGGCGTCGCGGTCTTGGCGGCGGACGGTGCGGGCGTCGACGCGGCGGCCGCCGGCTTCTTCGGGTGCTTGCCGCCGTGGGCGAGCAGAGAGTCGGCGCGCGCGGTCGAGTCGGCACGCGCGATCGCGGAGAGCGACTCGGCGCGCGCCGCGGTGACGATCGAGTCGGCCCGCGCGGCGGCGGCCGCGGCGGCCGCCTTGATCGCCTCCTGCTTCTTGTTGCTCGACTGCCACCACATGAACGTGACCGCCAGGATAGCCACGATCACGATCGTGCCAATGATCCCGGGCAGCGGGTTCGAGGACTTGGGTGTCCATTCCTTGTCCCCGCCCTCCTCCAGCTTCTCGCGAAGCCTGGACGAAATGTAGGGGGTGCCGGGGGTACCGGGCGTCGGAGCCTCGGGTTTGGTTTCGGGATTCTTGGGATCGGTCACGTTTCGCTCTCGGCAGGAGTGGGGAGGCCCGAACGACCCGGTCATCTGGCGCCACCGGGGCCCGGCGGGGCGCGCGGCCGCGTATTTCACCAAATCCGACCCGTGAAGGGAAGTCGCGCGTGGATCCGGGCCGGTCGCCCCTCGCCGCACAGGGTTCCGAACACCCGCTCCGGGGGCGCCCGCCGGCCCTTGGAACCGCCCCACCCGGAGCCGGCGGCGCGGCCACCGGGGCTGTGGCATAGTCGGGCGCGGAGCGGGTGCCCACCCGCCCATCGCGGCCCGGAGCCCTCCATGCATTTCATGCTCGATACCTCGCCCGGCGAGTTCCTGGACAAGCTCACCATCCTCGAGATCAAGAGCGAGCGCATCGCGGAACCCGCCAAGCTCGCCAATGTCCGGCATGAGCTGGAGCTGCTGCGCGCGCAGTGGGAGAAGACGGCGGTGTCCAACGGCGAGGTGTCCCGACTGGTCGCCGAGCTCCGGTCGGTCAACGATACCCTGTGGGGGATCGAGGACCGGATCCGCGAGTGCGAGGCGGCGCGACGCTTCGACGCCGAGTTTGTGGAGCTGGCGCGCTCGGTGTACCGGACCAACGATCGGCGCGCCGCGATCAAGCGACGGCTCAACGAGACGCTGGGCTCGCGGCTGATCGAGGAGAAGTCGTACTCCGATTACGGCGAGGCGGGGGGATAGCATGCGCCGCGCGCGGATCATGGCTGTCGCGCTCGGGCTGGCGACACTGTGTCTGGGTGGCGCGCTCCTCGCCGGACCGGTGTCCGACCCGCGCGGCCCGGCCGTGCCCGGTGGCCCGACGATCGGAATCCCCGACGATCGCGAGGCCCGCGACCCGCTCAAGCCGATGGTGCGGCGTCTCGACCGCTACTTCCGGACGCACCGGGCCGACGGTGTCACCATGGATTCCCGATACGACATCAACCCCTCCGAGGCGATCCGGATGGGGGTGGTGTGTCAGCTGCTCGGCTACTGCGAGTACCTGAACGTGCATCCGACCCGCCGGGTGCGTGACGACATCGCCGCCCATGCCGATTACCTGGTGGCGCATCTCGCCGACATCACCTCGGGCACCCCGTTCGACGGCATGCTCGGGTACAGCCTGGTGCGGGCCTACGAGGTCACCGCGAACGGCGCTCATCTCGCCGCCGCGCAACGGATCGTGGCCGAGCTGGAGGCCATTCCCACCTCGGAATGCATCCTCAACGGCGGTCTGATGGTGGCGCTCGACATGGCCGAATACGCGCGGCTCACCGGTGACGCCACGGCCGCGCAGAAGGCACACGACATCCTGACCCAGCTGCCGCCCTACCAGAACCCGGATGGCAGCTTCCCGCACTGGTGTGCGGGCTCGGAGGACATCCACTACACCGGATGGATGGCGATGGAGCTCGATCTGATCGGGCGGGTGATGCCGGACCCGAACATCGAGCCGGTACTGACGCGGATGCACGACTGGATCGAGCAGCGGGTCGATGCGACCGGGCATTCGCACTACGAGGAGGCGTGCCCCGACTGCCCCGATGGCTTGCGCTACTACGACAGCCGGCGTTCGGGGTGCAGCATCGACTACGACACACGGGGCTGGACGGTCGAGCCGGCGTACAACGCCCTTCTGCTCGACCGCTATCGCTCGCGAAAGTACCTCCCGGTGATGGACTTTCTCGGCACGCTCGAGACCGATGGCACCTTCGCGGACAAGTGGGACTTCATCCCGCCGCCCGACGATCCCGAGTATCCGTGGTCGATCGCCGACACCTCGGTGGCGAACATGAGCATCATCTTCTGGGCGCTCACCAGTCTCGAGAGCCGTCGCGGGGGCCGCGATGGCGGCGTGCTCGCCGACGTCGCCGACGACGGCGGGATCGGCCCCGGCCCGGCCACACCCGTCCGGCTGCCCACGCCGCCGCGCTCGAGCTGGCGATGGAGCGAAGTCGACCGCCGTCTCATCGCCGGTGCGCTCTCCGGCGCGGAAGTCCGGATCGGCGCGTCGGGTCGTGACGCGGATCCAATCCGCCGGGGCCCTGGGTCCGCCCCCACGACGCCCGCGGTGACGCTCGAGTCGATTGGACCGGCGCGTGGGACCACGTCGCTGCGCTACGCGCTGCCGGCGCCGGGTGTCGTCGACCTGACGCTCTACGACGACGCCGGACGCCACATCCGCGAATTGGCACACGGCGAGCGGCCGGCCGGGGAGCACGTGGTCGCATGGGACGGGCGCGACCAAGGGGGACACCCGGTGCCGAGCGGGGTCTATTTCGCGCGTCTCGTCGCCGGCGACCGACGTCGCGCGACGGCGATCGTGCTCATGCGCTAGGTTCTGTCTGAGAACGTGGGATGAAGGCGCGAGACCGGGAAGGGCCGCCGCGCAAGGAACGAGGAGGAGACCAGCCTTGTACCGGCTGTCGACGACGAGTGAC
>JBIOKD010000279.1:0-4427 GCA_044451485.1 Candidatus Eiseniibacteriota bacterium
AGCGTGTGGTCGTAGTCGTGGATGCCGGCTTCGGTGGCGCGCACCGGGTGGTGGCGGAAATAGAGTTCGACGAACTCTTCGCTCAGCGCGGTGAACGCCTTGACGGTCTCGATCATGCGCTCCTGGACACCGAGAGGCCTCCGCGCGGAGCACGGGGGCCTCTCGGGCGGATGGCGGGGTCAGAGCTTCACGACGTTCGCGGCCTGCTTGCCGCGTGTCCCCTCCACCACATCAAACTCGACCCGGTCGCCGGCCGTCAAGCTTCGGAATCCACTCCCCTGGAGGGCGCTGAAGTGGACGAACACCTCCTCGCCGCTCTCGCACTGGATGAAACCGAATCCCTTGCCTTCGTTGAACCACTTGACCGCGCCGGTGGTGTGCTCGCCGGTGGGTGTGAGCGTGGCGCGTGCCGGCGCCGGTCGCGACGTGGCCCGGCCGCCACCACCCGCACCACCCGCGCGACGCGATTGGAAGCAGTCCCGGCAGTACACCGGGCGCCCCGCCGTGGGTGGGAACGGCACCGTCGTCTTGGTGCCGCATTCGGCGCAGACCGCCTCGTACACCTCGCGACCGCCACCACCACCGCCAGCTCCACCGCCTCCATGCGAGCCGCCACCCTCGCCACGGTTCGCCTTGCGCGCGTCACGGCAGCGCTTGCAGCGCGTGGGTGGGTTCATCAGCCCCTTGGATTCGTAGAACGCCTGCTCGCCGGCCGTGAAGATGAATTCCTCCCCGCAGTCGACGCACCGGATGTACCTGTCCGCATGGGTAGCCATGGCGCGATGCTCAACCTCCTCGATGAACCGCGACGAGACGACGGGACCGAACCGAAGACACGAACGCCCCGGCAGAGGATCTCTGCCAGGGCGAGGAACACGAGCCGAACTGGACCAGGATGACGCGCGCCACGCGGAGAGGACGACGGAAGATCACCGGGAACCACGCTCGATCGACGGACCGTTCCACGAAAACCGGGCCCAAGTATGGCAGCGCCTCCCCGGGGGCGTCAACGGCCGAGCGTGCTCCGGGGCAGGTTTGGCGCGGCTGGGATCATGCTCGCCCGTCCCCGGCCGGGGGGCCGCCGCGGCCTCACCAGCCTGGCTCGGCCACCCATCCCCGGGCCCGCCGCGCCGCCCGGGGCCGGCGGGGCGCCGGGGCTTCGCCACCACTCCCGCTCCCCCGGCGCGGCCCCGCACACAGCGCTCCGAGGATCTCCGCCATGGTGATGACGTCGAGCAGATTGTGGTGGAACACCGGCACCAGCCGATAGGGGTCGCCATGACGGACGTAGTCGTGGTAGAGACCCGGCACCTCGTCGCTGGGGACGTCGCCGCTGCGACGCCGGCGACAGACGTGCCGTTCGAGCGTCTGCAGCCGGCAGTCCTCCAGCTCGTCACGCCATCGCCGGCGGGCCGCGTGCAGGAGGTCGAGATGCGGCTCGGGGAGCGTGAGGGTGACTCCGTGTACCAGGGCGCGGGCACGCAGGAAGGGCACGTCGTAGGACCGACCGTTGAAGGTGACCAGCATGTCGAATCCTCGCGCCTGCTCGGACAGCGCCCGCAACAACGCCGGCTCCTCCCCGTAGTGCCGCGCGAAGTACTGGCGCATCACGAAGTCCCCGCCGTTCCAGTGCATGGTCCCGGCCAGGAACACCGGGCTCGAGCTGAGACCACCGGTCTCGAGGTCGAGGAACAACGCCCGATCGAGTCCGAGCGCCGAGAGCGCGGTGAGCTCGGGCTCCTCGACCGGGGCATCGCCGAGACGGCCCCACCCCAGGCGCGGGCGCTCGATCTGCGAGCGCAGCCGCTCGTGCACGAACACCGCTCCATCGGCGTCGCGCCACTCGCCGCCGGGGAGATAGGCCTCGACGCCTTCGCGGCGCGCAGTCGAATCGGAACCGTGAGGCTCCGCGGCCCCCGGTACCCGCTCCCCATCGTCTGGTCTCGCGACCCCGGAGCGCCGGGGCTCGCGAGACGCTGACCCCTCCACCTCGCCCAGAGGCTTCTCTCCCGCGCGACGGCGGCGCGCCAGATCGCCGAGCCGGGAGCGCAGCGTCTCGACGCCGCTCATCGCGCGAGCCAGAGCCCGAGCAGCGCCGTCGCCGCGGTCTTGCTCGGCGTCGCGCGCCCGTGCCCGAGATCGGGATCCTGCTGCTGGGCCGGGCGCAGGATCGGCAGCCCGACACATGCCGGACAGCCGCCGTCACACGGACAGTCGCGCACGTGCTCGAACGCGGCACGCGTCAGATCGTCGAGACGGGCCCAGCCCTGCTCGGCGAAACCGAGACCACCCGGGTAGCGGTCGAACACGAACAGGGTCGGCCGGCCGAGATTGGAGGAATCGATCATGCCGCCCAAGTCGGCCGGATCGGACATGGTGAGCATCGCCAGCAGGGTGAGGAACAGGTTGCGCACTCCCGACAGCGCCTCCCACGGGTTGTGCCCGGCCCGGGTCAGGGCCGTCCAGGTCTCCTCGACCGGCGCCAGCCAGAAGCCCGTGGTCTCGAGCGTGAGACGTGGCAGCGCGAGCGGGTGATAGCCGATCGCGTCACGGCTGCCGAAGCGGATCTTCTTCATCGCCACCGTCTGCCACGCGTAGGTGACCTCGCCGAGCACCGCCTGCTCGCCGCGCCAGTCGTGTCGTCGCAGCTCCTGACGCACCCGGATCTGGGTGTCGATCACCGGCTGGGTGTAGTAGTCCACCACCCGCGGCTCGACGAATGCCTGCTTGCGCTCGAGATCCAGCTCGTTCACGAACCAGGTCTCGCCCTCGTGCAGATAGATGGCGTCGGGGTAGACCAGCTCGAGCCCGCTGATCGCGTCCACCGTCCCGATGACCGCGTTGGCGCGACTGGCGTCCATGATCGTGTAGTTGTCGTCGGACATCGTGCGCAGGTTGACGCGCTGGGCCGGAAACTCGGTGCGGGCCCAGTAGGTGCGTCCGTCGATCACCCGGGTCTCACCCGCCTCCTCGAGTGCGGCCAGGATGTCGGTGGTCTGCTCCCCGAAACGACCGGCATCGGCAGGGCCCAGCGGCAGCTCGTAGGCGGCGCACGCGAGCTGCTGCGCCAGGATGTAGGGGTTGTGCGGATCGACACAGGCCGCCTCGGGCGAGCGACCGAAGAACCAGTCGGGGTGCCGCATCAGGTACTGGTCCACGGTCTCGTTGTACCCGACCAGCACCGCCAGCCCGCCACCCGATCGACGCCCCGCGCGGCCGGCCTGCTGCCACGCGCTCGCCAGCGTCGGCGGCGCGCCGATCAGGACCGCCGCGTCGAGACCACCCACGTCGATGCCCAGCTCGAGCGCGTTGGTGGACACCACGCCACGCAGCTCGCCCGAGAACAGCGCCTTCTCGATGCGGCGCCGCTCCTCGGGGAGGTAACCGCCCCGGTAGGGCCGGATGCGATCGGCGAGTTCCGGCTCGGAGCGCTCCAGGCGCTCGCGGGCGTAGCGGTACACCAGCTCGGCCGCCACCCGGGACTTGGTGAACGCGATCACCTGCGCGCCACGCTCGACCAGACCCGCCACGAGCGCGCACCCGTCACCGTTGGACGATCGGCGCTCGACCCGTGACCCGTCCACGAACGGCGGGTTCCAGAACACGAAGTTCTTCTCGCCGCGCGGCGAGCCGTCGTCGTCGACCACCGACACCTCGCGTCCCGCCAGCGCGGTGGCCAGCTCCCCCGGGTTCCGGATGGTGGCGCTCGAGAAGACGTAGCGGTACGAGCCGCCGTAGTGCGTCACGATCCGTTCGAGCCGGCGCAGCACGTTCGCGACGTGCGAGCCGAAGATGCCCCGATACACGTGCATCTCGTCCACGACCACGAAGCGCAGTTGGCGCAGGAAGCGCGCCCAGCGCGGATGCTGCGGCAGGATGCCGGCGTGCAGCATGTCCGGGTTGGACAGGATCAGGTTGCCGTCGTCACGCAGCTTGCGACGCGTGGCGGCCTGCGTGTCGCCGTCGTAGACCCCCGCGGTCATGCGCCCCAGCAGCGCCGGGTGTCCGAGTGCCAGACGCGTGAGGCCCTTGAGCTGGTCCTGGGCCAGCGCCTTGGTTGGGAACAGGTAGAGCGCGGTGGCGTCGGGATCCTCGAGCAGACGCTCGAGCACCGGCAGGTGATAGCACAGACTCTTGCCGCTGGCGGTGCCGGTCACCACCACGGTGTCGAGCCCCGCCCGCAACCGTTCGATGGCGTGCACCTGGTGGGTGAAGAGACAGGAGATGTCCTGGGCCTCGAGCGCCTCGACCAGCGGTGGCGCGAGCGGCACCGAGAGAGCGCCCCAGCGGGTGGGTCGTGCCGGGATGGTGTGCCAGTGGGCGAGGGCGCCGCGGTTCTCGGGGCGCGCCGCGAGGTCCCGCAGCCACGACGCGAGGTCGGTGGCCGGCTCGGGTGGCGTCCAGCGGTCGAGGAATCGGGTCGGCTC
>JBIOKD010000280.1:0-4407 GCA_044451485.1 Candidatus Eiseniibacteriota bacterium
CGAAGGCCTGCAACGCCTGATCGAGGGGAACCAGCGCTTCGTGGCCGGAACCTCGAAGCATCCCAACCAGAGTCGCGCGCGCCGCGACGAGCTGGCGGCCAGTCAGCACCCGTTCGCGACGATCCTCGGGTGCAGCGACTCACGCGTGCCGGCCGAGATGGTCTTCGACCAGGGCTTCGGCGACCTGTTCGTGATCCGCGTCGCCGGGAACATCGTGGCGCCGGACGACCTGGGCAGCATCGAATACGCCTCCCATCACCTCGGCGTGCCGCTGATCGTGGTGCTGGGACACGAAGGCTGCGGCGGTGTGGTGTCGGCGCTGCTCTCCGATTCGGTGCGCGCGAAGGAGCCCCAGGGCATCCAGGCACTCCTGAATTACATCGAGCCGGTGGTCGCGGGCATCGATCCCGGCTTGAGCCAGGCCGAGCGCGTGCATGCGGCCGTCGAGGCCAACGTGCGTCAGTCCGTGCGGCAGCTCCAGGGCACGTTCGAGCTCGCGCACCCGGACGAAGGTCCGGACCCGACCATCGTGGGCGCGGTCTACGACCTGAAGACGGGGAAGGTGCGCTGGCTGAAATAGCGACCGTGGCACACCTCGGCGACCACGTTCCCCCAATTCGATAGGGGTGGTCGGTCGGGCTCCCGGTGAGCCGGGGCGAAAAATGAGCGGACGCGCGCCACCCGACCCGCGTAGACTCGTCTCGTGCGGACTCTGTCTCCCCTCGCCGCGGCACGCGCGTCATCGGTCGTGATCGCCGTTCTGGGCCTCGTGGCCGCGATCGCGCACGCCGCGCCGTCCACCACGTCCGGCACCTCGGCCGTGGTCGCGCTCGTGGCGCCGGCCACGGCGCAGCCGGCATCCGAGACTCCCGCCGGCGCGGTTTCGACGCCGGCCCCGGCGTCGAGCGCCACCACCGAGATGACCCCAGTCCACCTGCTCGAGCACCAGGAACGCTGGGTCGAAGCCGAGAGTCTCGCCACGGTGACCCTCGCGCGGATCTCGGCACGACCGAAGCCCGACTCGCTGGAGATGGCCGACGCGCTGTACGTGATCGGCGAGGCGCGGGTGTCGCGCGTGGCGTTCTCGGACCGCAAGGGGCAGGACGCGCTCGAACGCTGTCTGGCGATCCGCCAGCGGATCCTGGGCCCCGATCATCTCGATGTCGCCACTACCGAGCTGATGCTGGGTCGTCTCCTGGCTTCGAGCTCCCGACCCGACAGCGCCCTACCCCATCTCGAGCACGGGCGGGATATCCGCATGGCGCGGTTGGCGCCCGGCGACACGCTGATCGGAGATGCCTGGGCCCAGTGTGGATTCGCGCACCGCAACATGCGCGAGTTCGCGAAGGCGATCGAC
This sequence comes from Candidatus Eiseniibacteriota bacterium, assembly GCA_044451485.1. GTDB lineage: Bacteria > Eisenbacteria > RBG-16-71-46 > RBG-16-71-46 > RBG-16-71-46 > JBIOKD01. The sequence continues at coordinate 1,358 of JBIOKD010000280.1, forward strand.
GAGTTCCAGCACGACGTCGACATCCGTGAGGCCTATCACGGACCCGATCATCCGATCATCGGATCCATCCTCGCCCAGATGGGCTACTGCCTCGACCGTTTGGGCGAGTACGACCGGGCGCGCGCCGTGCTCGAGCGTGCGCTGGACATCATCGGACGAGCGCTGGGACCCGACGCGTTGCGGCGGGTGGTGCCGCTCGACTACCTGGCGGGGGTGGAGACCGACGTCGGGAACCACGCCCGCTCACTCGAACTGAGCCAGGAGGCGCTCCGCGTCGTGCTCGTCAACCGCCCACCCGACGATCCCGAGGTGATGCGGATCCGCCGGAACCTGGCCGGCTCGCTGCTCGAGATCGGCGACTACGCCGGCATGCGGTCCCAGCTCGAGCCCATCCTGCCGTGGTACGAAGCGCGTCGCGGACCGAACGACTGGCAGACCGTGGATCTGTGTCTCAACCTCGGTATCGCGTGCGCGGGGGTCGACGACACGACCGCGGCGATGCGCTACCTGCGCCGGGTCGAGACCGCGATGACGACGGGGGCCGCGCCACCGACCGGCGATCTCCCCTACGCGCTCGCCTGGCAGGGCAAGGTGCTGCACGCGTTTGGAGACGACCACGCGGCCCGCGCGGCCTGCGAGCGTGGGCTGGTCTACGCGCGATCGGCGCGGCATCCGTCGGGATACGCGCTGGTGCTGTTGCAATACACGCTGATCGAGGTGCTGTGCGCGCTCCGCGACACCACCGCGCTCGACAGCGCCGATCGCACGCTCGAGCGGGTGGCGCAGGACTACGAGCTGCGCTCCACCACCACCGGCCCGGTCGTCGATTACTGGCACGCGCGTGTCGCCGAGGAGCTGGGACGCCACGACGCGGCTTGGACCTACGCGCTGGAGTCGTTCCGGCGCGCGCACGAGCGACTGTGCTGGAACGTGCGGGCGTTGCCCGACGGCCAGGCGTTGCAACTCTCGTACGAGGACATCCGTCACCTGGACCTGGTGGTGGACGTGTCGCGCCGCGGGCCCGCCGCGCGTCAGGAGATCGCGTGGGACAAGCTCGTTCGCTCGCGCGGACTGGTGCGTGCCGAGCTGACGCGGCGCCGGCTGCCGCCCGAGCTGCGCTCCGACACGACCGTGGCGGTGGCGCGCGACACCTGGATACGCGCGCAGCGCGCCTACGCACAGCGTCTGGTGCAGACCGGTGGCTCCCCGGGCGATTCGGCCGTGGCGGCGAAGCTCGAACAGCTCCGATCCAACAGCGTGTCGGCCGAGCGCGCCTACGTCGCCACCCTCGCGGCGCACCGCGCCCCGGTGGCTCCGCCCGAGGTCGGTCTCGCCGACGTGCGCTCCCGTCTGCAGCCGGGGCAGGCACTGATCTCGATCGTCGAAGTGGACGCCCCGACCGACACCGCCCACCTGGTGGCCTTGGTCGCGCGTGGAAGCGAGAGCGGCATCACGCGTGTGGAGCTGGGACCCACCCCGGCGCTGCATGCGGCGATCGATCCCTGGCTCGCGCGTCTCGCCGAGCCACCGGCGGGTGGGGAGCGGCACGCCGGCACCGCGGAGCGTGACTGCCGGCGCGCCGGCGTCACCGCCCGCGCCGCCGCGTGGGATCCACTGGCGCGTGTCTTCGGGGACTCCCACGACGTGTTCCTGGTGGCCGACGGGCCGCTGCTCGACTTCCCGTGGCAGGCGCTGCCGGACGGCGAGAGCGCGTACCTGGTGGAGACCGGTCCGCGTCTGCACGTGCTCGACGCGGAGTGGGAGATGGCGGCACCACCCGAGACCACCGTCTCGAAGTCGATGCTCGCGGTGGGTGATCCCGATTTCGAGTTGCAGACGGCGCCGGTGGTCACGACCGGCCCGATGATCGCCGCGGTGACACGAGCGTCCGATCCGTGCGCCGGGGGCGCCGGTGTCACGCTCGAGCCACTTCCAGCCAGTGCCGGCGAGGCGAAGGACGCGGCGCACGCGTGGCTCGCCGGCGGGTCCGACCGCACCGCCGACGTCCTGCTGGGCGGCGACGCCACCGAGGACGCCGTGAAGCGCGAGGCGCCCGGACGCGCGATCCTGCACTTCGCGACCCACGGCGTGGTGATGCGCGACACCTGTCTCTCGGGTGTCTCGAATCAGCGCGGCGTGGGTGGCGTCGCGCCGGTGGATGGTCCGTCCGCCAGCGGATCAAAGACGAAGACCGGAGGTGTGTCGAAGGGCACCAAGGGCGGCACACCGCCGACAACCCCGGGTCCCGCGCCGGAGCCCTCGCCGTACGCCGACCGCCGGGTGTGGCTGGCGCTCGCGGGCGCCAACCGGGCGCGCGAGCACCGGGCCGACGAGAACGAGGGATTCCTCACCGCCGAGGAGGTCGTCACCCTCGATCTCGGTGGCACCGACTGGGTGGTGCTCTCGGCGTGTCACACCGGGCTTGCCTCGACGTTCCCGCGTGAAGGCACGCTCGGATTGCGCCGCGCCTTCCACCTGGCCGGCGTGCGCACGGTGATCGCGAGCGACTGGGCGGTCGAGGACGCGGCCACGCGCGAGTGGATGGACGCCCTCTACGAGGCGCGGCGCGCAGGCGCGGCGGCGGCGGCCGAGGCGATGCAGACCGCGAGCCGCAGGGTGCTGAACGCGCGCCGGCACGACCGGCGCTCGACTCACCCCTTCTACTGGGCGGCGTTCACCGCCAGCGGGGAATAGGGCGGGCGCGAACGCTCGCGAGCGACGGCCAACCTCAGATGGGCGGGAGCGTGCCGGTCAGGAGGCGCGCCAGCCAGATCAGGATGAGCGCGGCCGCGTTCAGGGCGACGATGCGCGGAATCCAGCGCTCGAGCGGGACGGCTCCCCGCACGAGCGCCAGCCCCCAGAGCGCCCATCCGGACACGATCTGGATCGCGAGCGCCGGCGCCCATGGATGGAGCGCCAGCGCCGATCGCCAGTCACCGGCGGCGAGCAGGGCCAGCGCTCGGGTCATGCCGCAGGTCGGGCAGGCGACGTGCGCGACCTGACGGAGCAGGCAGACCGAATCCATCCCGAGCGCATGCGCGCGTGCGGCG
>JBIOKD010000281.1:0-4399 GCA_044451485.1 Candidatus Eiseniibacteriota bacterium
GACGACAGCAGCGCCGCGGGCACGCCCTTGCCGGACACATCGGCGATGGTCAGCAGGAGGGTGCCGTCCCCCGCCGACACGACGTCGTAGAAGTCGCCGCTCACCTCGCGCGACGACACGTTCTCGGCATGCACGTCCACACGCGGACGCACCGGGAACTCGCTGAGCAGGAACGAGCGTTGGATGTTGCGCGCGAGCTGCATCTCGCGGTCGGAGCCGGCGCGGTCCATGGCACGCCGGTAGAAGTTGTAGGACAGCGTCGCGCCGGTGACGAGCGTGCCGATCACGAGGCTGTAGGTGGCCATGCGCATCGCGTCGGCCGGGCCGCCGAGGATGCCGGGGAAGAGGGTGAAGTTGAGCACCAGGAGACCGATCACGGTCGCGATCAGGCTGGTGACCAGATACATCCCGGCGAGCACCCAGCCCGCCCGTGGGTCCCCGGCGATGCGGGTGACGATGCGCGGCTCAACCGTGTGACGGAGCGTCACGATGAACACCATCGCGATGCTGGTGCAGGTGGCGGTCGGCACGAAGAAGCCGCGCAGCGAGCCCCATGGCGCACCCGTCAGCATGACCAGCGCGACGGAGAGGACCAACGCGATCACGGGTATCCGCCACAGCTGACGGAGCGCGTCCTGGAGCAGTGTGAGCGGGCGGCGCGCGCGTTTCATGAGGATCGGCTCGCCGGTGAAGGGGCGGGTGCCTGGGGCGCCACGGCGCGGGCGCGCCCGGGTGGCCGTCTAGGCGCTCGCCACACTCTCGGCCGCGGCGGGCGTGGGGATCACACGCGTGATCTTGGCGCGTTGCGGACGGGCGTTCCAGAGCACGATCATGAGCACCCCGCCCAGCGCGGCGAAACCCAGCATGCTGGCGCCCCACGCGCTCCAGCCGCGCTTGTCGAGCAGCGTGCCCAGCCCCCAACCCATGCACGACTGGCCGATGTACTGCATGCCGTCGAACATCCCCGCCGCGGTCGCGGCGGCGCGCTTGCCACCGAAGTCCATGGACGCGGTCCCCGACAGCATCGAGTGCACCATCGAGATGCCGAACGAGTTCACCATGAAGGCGAAGATCACCAGCTCGAGCGAGGTGTACTTCCAGATCACGAACAGACACACGACCTGGAGCGCGTAGCCGATGAACGCGACCGGCGGGCGGCGGTGACCGAACAGCTTGTCCGAGGCGAATCCGGCGGCGAAGGCGCCCAGCACACCGGCCGCCACCACCGCGAGGGCGTTCTTCTGGAACACGACGTTGGTGAGCGGGAGGTGCTGCACCTCCTGCATGTAGCGCGGGAACCACTGCTCGAAGCCGCCGCGCACGAGGCCGGTGCAGAACTCGGCCACCGCGATGGTGATCGTGATCGGGTTGGTGAACACCTTGCGCGCAACGTAGCTGAGCGTGATCTTCTCGGTGTCGCCGCTGGTCGCGTCCTCGGGGTCGAACTCGGGCAGCCCCGCGTCCATGGGGGTGTCCCGCACCACCGCGAAGGTGGCGAAGAACAACAGCGCGACGATGCCGGCCGGCAGGAAGAACTTCCATTGCCACGGCAGGGCGGCCACCGCGGCCAGCCCCAGCAGCGCGAACACCAGGAAGCGCCCGCTCTGGATCATGGAGCCAAAGATCGCCGAGAACACGCCGCGCTCGCCGACGTGGAACCAGCCGGAATTGACCTTGATGAGCGAGAGCGCGCTGTAGCTCTGGAAGTACATGTTGAGCGTCCACATCGACGCCAGGTACCCGAGCAGCAGCGGTCCGCGGCCGAGCACACCCAGATAGGCGCCGAGACCGAACATCAGGTTGAAGACGAACGCGCCCATCGCGCCGATCAGCATCGCCTTGCGGCCGCCGATGCGGTCGGCGAGCGGTCCGTTGAAGATCGCCGAGAGCCCGTACACCAGAGTGGCCAGTGTGATGATGAGGCCGACCTGCGCCTTGTCCCAGCCGTAGGCGTCCGACAACGCCTTGTTGGCGAGCGGGAAATTGTAACGGGCCATGTACATCGCGGCGTAGGTGAGACCCAGCACCAGCCAGTTCTGACGGCGACGGGCGGTGAACGCGGCGGTGTACTCGGGGACGGTGAGGGGAGGCGCGGTGGCCATGCGGTCCTCGGGTGGGGCCGGGTCGGCACACGCGGGTCGACCCGACTGGAGGTTCTTACCCGTTTGGGGCGCCGTCGGTCAAGCGGTCAGGGTCGAAAAGCCGCCCGGCGTGTCGAAAACACGCATCGCGTGTTTCCAACCTGTTACAGAGGGCGACCGCCGGGCCTCGGCGAGGGTGTCCCCCAGTACCGTTCAGAGGGCCAATCGTTCACGCAACCGGCGCGCGCGCTGGCGGCTGACCGGCACCTCGCTGCGGGCACGGTCGTTGAGCAGCAACCGGTATCCGCCGGCGAAGCCGCGGGTCAGGGCGGCGGCGTGGTCGAGATTCACGATCGCCGCGCGGTGCACCCGGGTGAACCGTCGCGGGTCGAGACGCTGCTCGAGCTGGTCCAGCGTGAGGTTCACGTAGTGCCGGTCGTCCTCGACCGCCGCGAACACCAGCTTGTCCTCCGCGCCGAACCACAGCACCTCATCGGCCTTGAGGATGAGCTGGCGATTGCCGACACGCACCGTGAATCGCTCGAGGTAGGGCGTGCCGGCGGCGCCCGGGGCGAGACTCGCGAGCATGGCCTCGATACGACGGGACCAGTCGGCGGGCCGCGCGAGATCGGCGCGGGCGCGTTCCAGGGCCACCGCGAGACGCTCGGGGCGGAACGGCTTGAGCAGGTAGTCCACCGCGTGCTCCTCGAACGCGCGCACCGCGTAGTGATCGTAGGCGGTGGCGAAGATCACCGCCGGACGCGGGTCGAGCGTGGCGAGGAGCGCGAAGCCGTCCTCGCCGGGCATCTGGACGTCGAGCAGCAGCAGGTCGGGGCTGGTGTCGCGCACCCGGGCTCGGGCCTCCTCGGCGGACCCGGCCTCGCCGACCACGCTCACGCCGCCGGCCTCAACGAGCAGACGCCGGGCGCGCGCCCGCGCCGGCGGCTCGTCGTCCACGATCAGGACCCGGAGCGGCGTACGGTCCATGCACTCACCAGGTCAGGCCGAAGCCGGCCACCAGCATCCGGCGCCCGAAGTACGACAGACGCGAGTAACGCGTGGAGTAGTCCTCGTCGTACACGTATTCCAGCACGTTGGGGGTGGCCATCATGTTGAGGCCCTCGACGTAGAACACGCACACGCCGCTCGCGCGCAACGCGCCCATCGCCGGCAGCGAGAACAGACGGGTGAGACGGAGATCGAGCCGGTGGTAGTCCGGGTAGGTCGCCGAGCCGTGCTCACCATACACCGGGTGGTAGATGTCACGCGCGGCGTCGTAGGTGCGTCCCACCACCGGCGTGTACGGACGCCCGCTCGAGGTGCCATAACGCGCCCCCAGCTCGAGCGATGAGGTCACGCGGTAACGTCCCACCAGCGTCACCATGTGGGTCACGCCGTAAGGTGAGGGCACTTCCTCCGGATCGTCGAGCTCGCGTCGCCGGCTGTCCATGTAGCCGTACGACACCCAGCCGGAGAGCCAGTGGTAGGTGCCCTGGACGAACCCGTCCACGCCACGCGCGTAACCGGTGCCGCCGTTGACGTAGTAGTGCACGGGATCGTTGATCACCAGGTCCTGATAACGCTTGCGATAGGCCTCGATACGCACGTTCCCGTACTCCGACTTCCACTCGTAGCCGGCGATCAGGTGGTCACTGGTCAGGGGTCCCAGCCCGGGGTTGCCGTAGATGGGATCGAGGTAGGTCGGGTCGGGGAGCTGGTGGTAGCGCCCGGTGGCCACGCGCACGGTCTGATGCGCGTCGATCCGCCACGCCAGCGCGGCCCGCGGGTCGACGGTCCACATACCCGGCTCGGACGCGTAGTCGGCGCGCGCCCCGAGCGACGCGTAGACCGGACCCACCACCCGCAGCTTGTCCTCGAGATAGACACCGGGATAGGCGACGCGTGAGCGCGTGACGTGCGCCACGGTGGGCGCGTCCGAGCCCAGATCGGTGCTGTCGGCGGGGAAGCGGCCGAGGATCTCGGTGTCGGGTCGACGCAGGTTGAACCCGGCCGACACCTGGTGGCGCTCACCGCCGTCCCAGACCGCGTCGAGGTTGGCCTGCGCGTTCCGCTCGGTGTGCGCCGCGCCGAAGGTGCCGTAGGACCAGCGGGTCTCGTAGTACTGGCCCGAAACCTGGCCCCGCAGGGCGAGACGTCCTCCGAGCTGGTCGCTGAACTGGGCCGCGACCAGATGGTTGCGCGTGTCGTTGGCGTAGCGTTCGCGGACGTTGAGCTGGTCGATCATCGCGACCAGCCCGTCACCCGAGTCGAGGAGCGACAGCGAGACCCGACCGGTGGCCGAATAGCGACCCAGCAGA
>JBIOKD010000282.1:0-4390 GCA_044451485.1 Candidatus Eiseniibacteriota bacterium
GAAGGACGGTCGCGAGCTGGTGTTCGTGGGGGGAGATGGCGTCACGGTTCTGTCGGTGCCGATCGAGACCACCGGGGGCTTTCACGCTGGAACCCCACGGCCCCTGTTCCACCTGCCCGACGGGGTGGTGGAGCTGATCCCCACCTCCGACCTGCAGCGCTTCCTGGTGCTCGAGGATCGCGCCACCAAGGAGAGTGGGTCGATCCAGATGGTCGTCAACTGGCCGGCGCTGGTGAAGGGGCGTTGAGGGTCGACGACCGCAGCGAGCCCGCGCTGCTTCAGCGTTTCGCGAACTTGAGGTGGGTCACATTGGGGGCGGCCACCGTGCGCACCAGCTCGAGCCCGCGCAGGTCGCTTCCAAGACCCGCGAAGAGCGCCTCACCGCCGCCGAGAAGGATCGGAACGACATGGATCTCCATCTCGTCCACGAGCCCGGCAGCGAGAAATTGCCGGGCCGCGCTCGCGCCACCCGCCAGCGACACGTCCTTGCCGCCCGCCGCTCGTCGCGCCTGCTCGAGGGCGGTCTCGATGCCCTCGGTCACGAAGGTGAAGGTCGTACCGCCATCGAGCCGGAGCGGCTCCCGCGAATGATGGGTGAGCACGAACACGGGGTGGCGGAACGGCGGATGGGTTCCCCACCAACCATTCCAGGGCTTCGCGGCATCCCATGGACCGGGATGACCGCCGAACATGTTCCGACCCATCACCGTGGCGCCGATGTTGGCCACGGACTCCGCGATCACGTCGTTGCTGGTATTGTGCTCGCCGCCCTCGAGACCCTGTGGCCCGCGCCACGCCGCCAACGGAAAGACCCACTCGTGAAGACGCAGGCCACCCACGCCGATCGGGTCGTCCACGCTCTGGTGGGGACCGGCGACGAAGCCGTCGAGCGACATCGAGATCTGGAAGCGCAATCGGGACATGGCGAGCCTCCGCGGACACCTTAGCACGTCCCACGGGTCCCGAGCGTCCAACGGAGGGCTGTGATGCAAAGCTCCTTCTGCGCCGCGATCGTACCCGCGCTGCTCCTGCTCGTCTCACCCGCGCACGGATCGATTGACGATCGCGCCGCCGCCCGCGCGATCGACGCATACACCGGTCCGCTCGCCGCCCGCGGGGATCTCTCGGGTCAGCTCCTCGTCCTCCGCGGGGGACGCGTGGTCGCCGAGCGCTCGTTCGGCAAGGCCAACCTCGAGCTCGGCACCGCGGTGGGCCCCGACACCCGCTTCAACATCGCCTCGGTCACCAAGCCGATGACCGCGGCCATCGCGATCCAGCTCATGACCGAGAAGAAGATGGCTATCGCGGACTCGATCGCGCGCTGGCTGCCCGGCTTTCCGAAAGCCGACTCGATCCGTGTCGGAGACCTGCTCCGGCATCGCTCCGGGATCCCGCACGAGATCGTCCCCGACAGCGAGATGACACGACCCTACCGCGCGGCCGAGGTGGTGGAGCGTGGGAACGGTCTGAAGCTCGACTTCCCGCCCGGCACGCGGAGCAGCTACAGCTCGGGCGGCTACGAGGTCCTGGCCCGGGTGCTCGAGCTCGTGACCGACCGGACCTATGACGAGCTCGCGGCGGAGCGGATCTTCCGCCCGCTCGGCATGACCCACACGCTCCACGGGGACAGCCGCGCCCTGATGCCCGGCCGCGCGTCGGGATACGTCCCGGGCGCACACGGTCTCGAGAACGCGCCGCTGCAGGACTTCTCGGCGCTGGTCGGGGCGGGGTCGATCTGGTCCACCGCGCGCGACGTCCGCCGCTTCGTCGACGCGGTGATCGGCGGAAAGCTGGGCGAGGGGGTGCGGCGCTCGTTCGCCTCGGACGGACACCTGGATTTCAACGGGCGGACCGGCGGCTTCAAGACGTGGGCGATGTGGGACAGCGTGTCCGGGGTCGAGGCGATCTTCCTGGGCAACGTGGCGAGCGGTGCCCCCGACGCGCTGAAGGGCGACATCTTCCGGATCCTGTCGGGGGAAGCGGTGACACCGCCGGTGCCGCCGGTCTTGCGCACCGACCCCACGCCGATCGCGGAGCTGCGACGCTGGGAGGGCATCTACCAGATCGAAAACGGACCGCGGCTCGAGCTGCGCGTCCGTGACGGCGCGCTCTACTCGAACGACTGGGTCATGTGGCCCGCCCAGGACGGCGCGATGTACTCGCCACGCGACTACGGCGTGGTACGGCTCGTGTCCGGCGGCGACGGCCGGGTCACGCGTCTGGACTGGCTCCAGGGCCTAGAGACCTATCCGGCTCCGCGTGTGGGCGACTGAGACCCCGGATGGGATGGACGGCGGGCCGACGTCCCGAGTCGCGACCGGATCGGCCTCCGAGGCCGCGAAGCGCTGGAGCGCGGGGCGGCCGGGAGCGTAGTCTTCCACCCATGAAGCGCTACGCCGCGTTCCTCCGCGGGGTCACCCCGATGAACGTGCGGATGCCCGAGCTCGCACGCGCGTTCGAGTCGGCCGGCTTCGCGGAGGTGAGAACCGTTCTGTCGAGCGGCAACGTGGTCTTCGACGTGGCCGCCGCCACGCCGACGGCTCTCGAGAGCCGGGCGGAGACCGCGATGAAGACCCATCTCGGGCGCGCGTTCTTCACCATCGTGCGCCCGGTCGACACGTTGCGCGCCCTGATCGAGTCGGACCCCTATGCCTCGTTTCGGCTGAAGCCCGGCTCGAAGCGGGTGGTGACGTTCCTTCGCGCGAGACCAAGAACCGCTCCATGTCTGCCGATCGAGCTCCACGGTGCGCGGATCCTTCGGGTCGCGGGTCTCGAGGCGTACAGCGCCTACCTCCCGACCCCGCGTGGCCCGGTGTTCATGAACCTCATCGAACGGACCTTCGGGACGGAGGTGACGACTCGCACCTGGGACACCGTAACCAAGGTCGCGCGGTAGACGCGGGGGCCGCTCAATCGAATTCGTACTTGGCGTCCGGGGGCTTCTGATCCGGCCCGACCCGCCCGGGCTCGATCGGGGCGTAGAAATACGCCTCGCCCTTCATCGGGGCGCCGCTCAAGCGCCGCAGCATCGTGAGCTGACCCACGTGCGTGAGCGCGTCGGCGAATGGACCCTGGTACCAGCGGTCGAGTGGCGTCTCGATCGGCAGTTCCGAGGCCAGCGTCGCGTCGATGTCCGCCAGTGCCGCGTGAAAGCGGACGACCTGTCGCTCCCAGGTGTCCGGTGGCATCGGCTTCCATTGCGCAGGGCCTCGGAGCCGGGCCGCCGACACTTCGAGGAGATCGCCGATATGGGTCAGGATCTCGAGCGGGGTCCGGGTCGTCGGACCGGCCTTGAAATGCGCGAACTCGGGTGGGGCGCCCCGCAGGGCCTTGGCGCCGCGATAGGCGATGGTGGCGGTGGCGTGTCGCAGGAATTGACGTGTCTCGTTCACGGTGTGCTCCGGATCGCGTTGCAGCGACGCGCCGAGGTTACGCCTGTCATCCGAAACCGGCAATGGCCGGATGCGCAAAGCTAGGGTTGCAGGTTCCGGGCGCCGTTCATCCCGTCATCGCCTTCCGGACCCCCTCGGGTGTCATGGGCATCCGGAACACCCGCGCGCCGGTCGCGTCGACGATGGCATTGGCGATGGCGGCGCCCACCGGCACGATCGCCGGCTCGCCGCCGCCCTGTGGCGCGAGTCCGTCGTTCTTCACCAGAAACGCGTCGATCACCGGCATGCCTCTGAAGCGGGGTAGCTCGTAGGTGTCGAAGTTGCGATCCAGGATCTGGCCGCCCTTGAACCGCAGCGTCTCCGACAGGGCATAGCCGAGGCCCATGGCGATACAGCCCTCCATCTGCATCGTCGCGCCGTCGGGATTGATGACCTGGCCCATGTCCTGGGCACAGACCACGCGCTTCACCCGCACCTTCCCGGTGGCCTTGTCCACGCCGACCTCGGCGATCATGGCCACGTACGTCCCGGCATCGATGCCACAGGCCATGCCTTGCCCGCGACCGCTCGGACCCACCGCCTTCCTCCAACCGAAACGCCGGGCGGCCGCTTCGAGCACGCCGCGCATGCGCGGATCGGAGGTGTTGTTCAGGCGGAACTCGAGTGGATCCACCTTGACCTTGGCCGCCATGATATCGACTTGCGATTCCCGCGCGAAGACATTTAGGTTCGCACCCGGTGCGCGCCACGGGCCAGTGGCGAACAAGTGCGGCGAGCCGGTATCGCGGCCCCACTGCCCGTAGACCCGGACCAGATGATTCGGCACGTCGTAGAAGCGCTCGGTGCTGCGCGCGCCGGCGAAGTAGACATGGTAGTCCCACAGCGCGATCCGGCCCGCGTGGTCGACACCCGATCTGATCCGGACGACCGCTGCCGGGCGGAACGCGTCGTAGAAGAACTCCTCGGCGCGGGTCCAGGCGACCTGCACCGGCTTCCCA
>JBIOKD010000283.1:0-4390 GCA_044451485.1 Candidatus Eiseniibacteriota bacterium
GCACCTGGTGGCGGGCGCGGGTGCTCCCGCCCCGGGCGAGGACCCGGGCGCCTTCGCGCGACGCTCCGGCGCGCACGCGCTGTTGAGCGGCACCGTGCGGGTGAGTGGCGCGCACGCACGCGTGACGTGGCGCATGGTCGACGCCGATCGCGGCGCGCAGATCGCGGCCGGCTCGGTGCGCGGAGCAGCCGCCGATGCGCTGCACCTCGAGGACGAGCTGGTGGCGGACGTGCGCAAGGGTCTGGGTCTGCATGCGGAGGAGGGGGGCTTCGATTCACGGGCTGCGACCCGGGTGCCGGCCGCGGCCGAGCGGTATCAGCAGGCGCTTCGGTATCTGGTCCGCTACGACAACGAGGCCTCGGTCGATGGCGCGATCGCGATCCTCGAGCGTCTGTCGAACGCGAGCCCCGACGATGCGGCGGTGCATGCAACGCTCGCGCGTGCCTATCTCGCGAAGTTCTCGCTCACGCGTCAGCACGGTTGGGAAGGCCGTGCCGCGTCGGAGGTGGAGCAGGCTGTTCGCTTGGCTCCGGATGCCCCCGAGACGATGCTCGCGCTGGGGGAGTTGCGACTCGACTCCGGTGAGCATGGTACGGCGCTGGCGGCATTCGAGCGGGCGCTCGCCCTCCGGCCGGGGCTGATCGAGGCGCGTCTCGGGGTCGCGCAGACGCACGCGGCCGCAGGCCACGCGGAGGCGGCCGAGCAGGCATGTCGCGAGGTGATGGCCGAGCGTCCCGACGACTGGCGTGGCTATCACCAGCTCGGCCTGACGATGTTCCGACGTGGGGAGTACGAACGCGCCGTCGAGCCATGGCGACGGGTCCTGCAGCTCACGCCGGACAACGCGCGGGCGGCCAGCAACCTCGGTTCGGCCCTGTTTCAGATGGACCGATCCGAGGAGGCGATCGAGGCCTACCGGCGCTCCCTCGACCTGCAGCCGAACTCCTGGGCATACTCGAATCTCGGGACGGTGTTCTTCTACCTGGGGCGTTACGCGGAGGCGGTCGACGTGCTCGAGCGCGCGGTACGTCTGTCCCTCGCCGATCCGCTCACATGGGGCAACCTGGGAAACTCATGTCGGCACGTGCCTGGCATGGAGCGGCAGGCCGCGGAGGCTCTCGACCAGGCGATCGGTCTGATGCAGGACCGACTCCGCGCCGATCCGGGCGACGCCGACGGGACCGCGCGTCTGGCCGGATGGCTGGTGAATCGCAATCGCCAGGACGAGGCGAGGGCGACCATCCGGAGGGCACTCGATCTGGCTCCGGACGACGTTCACGCGATGGCGCACGCGGCGAATGTCTACTGCCAGCTGGGCGAATACGAGGAAGCTTTGAAGTGGCTCGAGGTCGCTCGTACTCGTGGCTTCGCGCGGGAGGCGATCGAGCGGGCGCCGGATCTGGCGCCACTGAGGGGGGATCCGCGCTTCCAACGGATCCTCGAAATCCACCCCAAGGCCCCGGGACCGGAGACGCGCAATCGGGACGGGCAAGGAGACTCGTGATGGCAAGGGCGAGGCGGAAGCGGCGCAGAACGCAGCTCGGACGGCTACCCCGCAGCGGATGGCCGCTGAGGTGGAATCCGAAGGAACAGACCTTTGTCCCGATCTTCCTTGTCACTGGCGCGGTCGCGATCCAGTTCTACAGCTATGTCGCGCGGGGGACGTGGGTGTTGTTCATCAACACGACGGCTCGGGCTCTGACCGTGTCGTTCGCCAACTCCCCGTTCAAGCCAGGCGGCGCGCCCGAGTCCTTCCAGGTCTCGCGGTTCGGGATCGTGTTCCGAAGGGTGACCAGTTTGGCAGCTCGGACCAACTACAAGTTCACGGTCCGCCCCAGCCTCATTAGCGGAACCGTCCCGCCGGACGGACCGGCCGTCATCGTGGGCTGAGCCGGCTGGATCGCCACCGTCGTCGATCGGAGGTCACGCGTGTCACGCACATACCGGGTCGGGCTCGCCGTTCTCGCGCTTCTGCTCCTGGTCGCGCTGGGAGTGTGGTTCGGAGGCCCACCCGGTTGGGCGCCGGTGGACGATCGGGCGGGAGTCGTCCACGTGGCGGATCTGCCCGGCTCGTCGACCCACCGCCGTGCGATGCACGAGAGCTCGGGTGGGCGTTCCCGCTCGGCGCGTCGAGCGAACATGCGTCCGGCGGCTCCGGCCGTTCCCCAGCCCCTCGAGCCCCGCGCCAAGATCGATCCGGCGCTGGTCGACTCCACCGGACAGATCCCACCCGGTCTGGATTCCCTTGTCGTCGTGTTGCGCGACGAGTTGGTCGTCGGGCGGTACCTCAGACGGTGTGCCCCCAATTTCTATCCCAACTGGGTCGGAAGTCTGCTCATGGCACAGCAGATCCAATCGCTGCGACACGCCCGCGCCGCGGAATACGCGAGCATGAGAGCGGCCCTGGTCGGTCGCTATCAAGCACGAATTGTCGATAGCTTGTGGGTCGTCCAGGCGTTCAGCGTGGTGATGTCCCGCGAGCTGGTGGACACACTGGCCCGCGACCCGAACGTGTCGTACATCGAGCGGTTGCGTGACCCGGCGGTGCCGCCGTTCGGGTGCCTTCCCCCAGCCACCGGGGGTCTGTCGCCGCGTACCGGATGTGGGTCGGTGAGCCCGGACGTTGGCGACAGCAAGAGCTGGCCGGCCACGATCTTCACCACGTCGCACATGGACGCGTACTGGTCGGGTGGCTTCGCCGGGGGCCGGCTGGCGCTGTTGGACACCGGAGTCGATGACACTCACGCGCTTCTGGATTCCAATCCGCAGCTCGGGTGGAGAGTCGATTGCTCGAGCGGGAATTGCGGAGGAGGAGATCCCTCCGACATGTGCCCCCATGGCCACGGCACGTCCAGCGCGGCCCTCCTGATCGGCGACTGCTCGGATGGCGACGCCTATCGCGGACTCACCGACGCGACCCTGGACGCGTTCCGGATCTACGCCCCGCCAACGCCGACTCAGATCGACACCCGTTGTGGGGCCGGCAGCGATTCGGTCGGGGCGGGCAACGTCTGTCTGTCGAGCATCAACGTGGTCGGCGCCGGTCATGCCGTGGAGGCGGCACTGGCCCGCTGCGATGGAGTCATCGTCTTCGAGACCCAGCTCGGTGGATCGGACGCATCCCTCCTCGCCCAGTGCGCCGAGCAGGCGTTCTCCGCCGGCGCCGCGGTGATCGCGGCCGTGGGGGACGGCGCCGACTGTCAGGTCGGGAGTCCGGCGTTCTCCCGCACGGCGCTGGCGGTCGGCGCCTACCACAGCGTCTTCGACAACCCCGAGGACAACTCCGTGACTCCTGTGGGCACGGTGCTGAAGCCGGATGTGCTGGCGCCGTCCGAGCTGGTGACTGCGAGCCGCGACGCTCCCCAGGGTCTGACCGGCTTTGGCGCATCCAGTGGCGCGACGCCGGTGGCCGCGGCCGAGGCCCTGATGCTGAAGAACTGGCTCGGCTCGCCGTCGGGGCGAGTGAGTCCCGGCCAGATCTACGCGCAGATGATCGCCTCGAGCACCGACCCGTGGGTGTCCACGCAGCCGGACGGCTTCGTCCATAAGCGTGGTGCCGGGAAGGTGAGTCTGCCGATCGACGGGGTGGGATGGTGGGGAGTCGAGGACGTGCCCGGACAGCAAACGGTGGTCGACAACATCAACGTCTCCGGGTTCCAGATCCACACCCTGGACGCCGCGACGTGGTGGAGCGACCCGGAGACGGTCGATCCCGCGGGTTTTGTCGTGACCACCCACGCGCAAGTGGATCTGTCGATTCTCGGGCCGGACGGACAGGTCATTCCCGGAGCGGTCAGTACTTCCGCGGTCAGCGTGTTCCAGCACGCCCGGGTCGCTGGTGGCTCCGCGACGCTGACCGGTTCGCTGGGGATCTGTCTCTACAACCACGGTCCGTTGGGCACGATGCAACGGGTGTACTGGTGTGTCGTCGGCCGGCGGGGCGGTCCCCCGACGCCCTAGGCTCCGTTTGAGAACCTATGGCGAGCGCGTTGCGGGCGCCGTAGCCCCGGCATTGCGCAACGGACTCCTTCGCGGATCGGGTTGCCCACCCGTCCCCCGCGTGGCATGCTCGCGAGCCACGGACGCATCCGCATCGCACCGGACCAGGACGGCCCCCGCGCATGGACGACCGCGCCCGCTTCGACGAATTCGCGCGTCTCGCCACCGAGCAGCGCAACCCGCGCACGCTCGACCTCGACACGCTCGACATCGCCGCCATCCTCGAGCGCATCTCGGCCGAGGACCGCATCGTGCCCGAGGCCGTGGCCCGCGAGCTGCCCGCGATCGCACGCGCCGTCGAGCTGGTGGTCCGGAGCTTCGCCGAGGGCGGACGGCTGATCTACGTCGGAGCCGGCACCAGCGGTCGGCTCGGCGTGCTCGACGCGTCCGA
>JBIOKD010000284.1:0-4338 GCA_044451485.1 Candidatus Eiseniibacteriota bacterium
CGGCACCGCCAGCGTCTCGGGATGGAACTCGAACAGCGCCACGTAGCCGAGCCCGGGCTGGAGCAGCCAGGCCAGCGCCAGGGCCAGCGCCGCCGAGGGACTTCCCAGCTCGCGTCGGGCCAGCCGGTGCACCACCGGAGCGCCGAGCGCCAGTGCCGCGCATTGCAGGATGACGAGGAGCAGCGGAGCCGGCACCAGCGCCGCGAGCGGCGCCAACGGCACCAGCACGAGCGAGGAGTGATCCGCGAGCCATGGCATACCCCGGATCGAGCTCGCGAACGAGCCGCGCAGCGCGCCGTGAATGGCCTGCGCGAACAGCGCCAGATCGAAGTCCTGGTAGAGGAAGAAGCGCAGCTTGCCCGCGCACAGGACCGCGAAGCCCAGGGCCCACGCGCACGCCAGGGTCCACACCGTGACGCCGCTCCAGCGCCCCGCCGCCGCGTCGAGCCGGCCGAGCGCCGCCCACATGCCCGATCCCGTGGCGGGCTCCGGTCGGGCTGCAACCGGTCGGCGGGTCATGCGTCGGGGGTTCGGCGCCACCGGGGTCGGGGAGCACCGGCGCGGCGCGCTTGGCTCACGGTCGTGGATGCGGGTCGAGGCTTTCGATCAGCCCCGCCGCGAGCAGCCGATCCAGCGCGCCACGGGCATCCCGCAGCGGGACCCCGCAGGCTTCGAGCGCCGGCTTCATGTCGGCCAGGCTGTTGGCTCCGCCCGCAAGCTCCTCGAGCACGATTCCGTCGTTCTCGCGAAGCTTGAACTCCTCCACCCAAAGCCGTTTGGCGCTATCGAGATGCGCGCGAGCATCGGGACCGCCCTGGGCCGCGTGTACGGCTGCCCGGTAGCGCTCCTGCGCCTCGTGTCCGGTGGACGTCACCACGAACCGATGACGCGGCTTCCATGGAACCACGCGTTCGGGATTCCGCCAATCGTGAGTCAGCATTGCCTCCTCCACCGGGGGCTCGAACGGTCTCTGGCCCGCCGGTGCACGGCCGGCTCCGACAAGAGACCGTAATGTAACCCGCGCCGGTCGCGACGTGAAGTCGGCCCTTGGCCGGCCAACCGGCGCCACGTCGAAGCGGGACCCGCGTCCGATCGGCGTCGCTCCATCCCGGATCCCGAAATCGCGCGTCGCGCACGAGACGGGGGCACCAGCAGGGGCGCACGCGGTCGTGATATGTTCCGAGCCGCTCGCCGATTCCGGTGACGCCGCGGCGCGGCGACACCGTGGAGATCACATGGTCACCACCACGATTCGCGGGTCCGACCCCGGATCGGCCGAGGAGGCCACCGGGCCGCTGTTGCCGGCACGGCGTCTCGAGCGTCTGATCGGACGACCGGCGCATGAATGGACCGTCGACGACCTGGTCGATCTGACCCGTCGCGAACGCGTGCGTATCGTCAGCCTCATGCACGTCGGTGGCGACGGCTGGCTCAAGACGCTGGACTTCGTACCACGCAGCGACACGCACCTGCGTGACGTGATCGAGGGCGGCGAGCGTGCCGACGGCTCGTCGATCTTCGCCGGCTCGGGCATCCGGCCCGGGGCATCCGACATCCTGCTTCGCCCACGCGTCGGATCCGCCTTCCTGGATCCGTTCGCCGACGTCCCGGCCCTGGTGCTGCTCTGCTCCCACACGACACGGAACGGCACGCCGCTGCCCGAATCCCCCGACACCATCGTCCGCGCCGCGGCCCACCGTCTGCGACGCCAGCTCGGGATCGAGCTCGAGGCCCTGGGGGAGGTCGAGTACTTCCTCGGCCGGCACGCGCGCGAGGAGGACGTCGATGGCGCCGACGACCGCGGGTATCACGCCAGCTCCCCGTTCGTGTTCGGCGAGCGTCTGCGACGCACGGCGATGACGCTGCTCGCCGAGATCGGTGTGCCGATCAAGTACGGGCATGCCGAGGTGGGTCACATTCCGGCCTCGGAAGCCGACGACACGATCTGGGAGCAGCACGAGATCGAGCTGGCGTTGGCGCCGTTGGCCGAGGCCGCGGAGGGCGTGGCACTGACACAATGGGTGCTCCGCAATCTCGCGCACCGGTCGGGCATGCGGGTCCGCTTCGACCCCATCATGCGCCGGGGACACGCCGGCTCCGGGCTCCACTTCCACTTGTGCCCGGTGATCGACGGCGTGCCCACGGGTGGGCGTGACGCCGGCGGGCGCTGGACCGACCCCGGACGCTGGCTCGTCGCCGGTCTGGTGCGATACGGCGGCGCGCTGATGGCGTTCGGGAACCGTGTCGAGGGATCCTTCATCCGGCTCGGGCAGGGCAAGGAGGCCCCCACCTCGGTCGCCTGGGGCGAGTGCGACCGTCACGCGCTGATCCGTATCCCGATCGTGGCCACGGCTCCCGACGGGCGCATGGTCGGCGCACCGACCATCGAGTTCCGGCTGCCCGACGGCTCGGCGCACCCGTTCCTGCTCCTCGCCGGGATCGCGCAGGCGCTGGTCGCGGCCCGCGACGAGCGTGACCTCGACCGTGTGCTCGCGGACACGGCGGCGACGCGTGTCCGCGCCGGCGCGGTTGGCGTGGCGGGGCTCCCACGCAACAGCGCGGAGATCGCAACCGCGCTCGACGGCATGCGAGCGGTGCTCGAGGCCGGGGGCGTGTTCCCAGCGGCCCTCCTCCAGGGCATGATCGGAGCACTGCGCGAAGGTGGCGCGCCGTCCTGAGGCCCGCCTGGTCGCGCCGCGCCCGCTGGTCCTGGCCCGATCCTACGGACTGGGCGGCTCGAGCTTGGGCGCCTGCTCGACCCGGAAGCTGGCCTTCTGCTCCTTCGTCTTGCCGTACGTCATCTTGACCGTGTAGACCCCGGGCTTGACGAAGATCGGGCCGTCGAAGTCGGTGCGGTTGATGCGCTCCTCGGGTGCCACCTGCAGGTCCCAGCTCACGCGGTGGAAGCCGGGTGTCCCGGTACCGGTCAGGGTGCGCACGGTCTTGCCGGCGCTGTCCACCACGGTGAAGCTCGGTGCCTGCGTGGTCCAGTCCCGCACCCAGTAGTCGATCAGCGCCCCGAAGACGGGATTCTTGGCGAGGTAGTCACGCTGACCCGAGAATCCGCCCTGACCGCGATAGATGAAGGCGCGCGCGTCGTGGGGCGGGAACAGGGTGACGGGTGAATCGAGCACCGCGGCACTCCAGTGCTCGAGTGATCCGATGTCGTCGATCGCATAGAGACCGCGCCCGTGCGTGGCGATCAACAAGTCGCGCTCGCGAGGATGGATGAACACGTCGTCCACCGCCACCGTGGGCAGATCGTCGGTGGGCTTGAACCAGTGTCGACCGCCGTCGAGGGTCACGTACAGACCGAACTCGGTCCCGGCCAGGAGCAGCTGCGGGTTCACGAGCCCCTCACGCACCACCTTGACCGGGGTGTCCGCGGGCAGGTCGCCGACGATCGAGGTCCAGGTGCGTCCACCGTCGCGGGTGCGATAGGCGAGGGTTCGGGTCACGTCGGTGCGGTGCCCGTCCACCGCGAGGTAGGCGGTGTTGGGGTCGTGATGCGAGGCCTCGATGCGGCTCATGTAGAGCCCCTTCGCCTCGGCGGGGAGGTTCTTGGCGAGATCGGTCCAGTCCTTGCCTGCGTTGCGGGTCAGCCACACCTTGCCGTCGTCGGTCCCGACCCAGATCGTGCCCCGCGCGATCGGGGATTCCTGCAGCGTCACGATGGTGCAGAACGTCTCCGCCGCCGAACCCGAGGTGATCATCCGCTCCGGGTCCTGGGTGGTGAGATCCGGGCTCGCGAGCTCCCACTTGTCGCCACGCTCGTAGAGGCGGAACAGGTGATTGCCCCCGAGCCACACCACGGACGGATCGTGTGGGGAGATCTGGAACGGGGAATTCCAATTGAACCGGAACGCCTTCTCGCCCTCGTTCTCGGAGGGACGAACGTCGCGGTCGCGGCCACTCACGAGATCCAGCCGGCGCATGTCGGCGCCCTGGGACTCGTAGTACACGATGTCCGGATCCACCGGATCGAACTGCACGTAGAATCCGTCCCCGCCGCCGAGATTGACCCAGTCGGCGTTGGTGATGCCGACGTTGCCCAGGTCGTCGGTGAAGGACCACAGCTTGTAGCGGCTGCGGCTCGGGCCGATCCACGAGTTGTTGTCCTGTAGACCGCCGCCGATCCGGTACGGCTTCAGCGTGTCGGCGGTGACGGTGTAGAACTCGCCGAGCGACAGGTTGTTGACGAACTCCCAGGTCTTGGCGCGGTCCCGGCTCTGATAGATGCCGCCGTCGTTGCCGTCCAGGAGGTGATCGCCGTCGTTCGGATCGATCCACATCGCGTGATGGTCGGGGTGGACGTTCTTGGCCCCTTTCGGCTTGAAC
>JBIOKD010000285.1:0-4336 GCA_044451485.1 Candidatus Eiseniibacteriota bacterium
ACACGCTGATCGTGGACCGCGCCGACGCGCTGGGTCTGGCGCAGCTCTACCAGCTCCGCGGCCGGGTCGGGCGCTCCAACCAGCGGGCGTACGCCTATCTGCTGGTGCCGTCACGACGGGTCCTGACCGAGGACGCCGAGAGGCGGTTGCGGGTGATCGAGGAGTTCGACGAGCTGGGGGTGGGATTCAAGATCGCGCTCAAGGACATGGAGATCCGCGGCGCCGGCAACCTGCTCGGGCCCGAGCAGCACGGCTTCATCCTCGGTCTCGGCTTCGACCTCTACATGAAGCTGCTCGAGGAGGCGGTGGCCGAGATCAAGGGCGCGGCCAGCGAGGTGCGCCCCGAGCCGCGTCTGCTCACCGACTGGCCGGCCTATCTGCCCGACGATTACGTGCCCGACGAGCACGAGAAGCTGGCGCTCTACCGCCGGCTCGCCGACACCCGCGAGCTGGAGACCGCGAACGAGATCACGCTCGAGATGATCGACCGGTTCGGAGCGCTGCCGCCACCGGCCGTGGCGCTGGTCGAGCTGCGGCGGATGCGACTGCTCGGCGGCGCGGCGGGCGCCGAGCACCTGCGCGTGTTCCAGGAGGTGGTCGAGATCATGCTGCGCCGGCCGCTGAAGCCGGGCGAGATCCACGCCCTGGTGGGCGCACTCGACTTCCAGGTCGAGTTCGTCACCGGACGCGAGTTCGGTCTGCGGGTGCGCGGGCGAGGAATCGCGCTGCTCGATCGCGCCCGCCGCGTGCTCGAGCGGCTGGCCGCGGCGGGCCCGGCACACGCCGACCCCGCACCCGCGGCGGCGTTACCCGGCTCGGAACGGAGCATGTGAATGGACAAGGAACGGCTGGCGGCGTTCAGCGACGGCGTCATCGCCATCATCATCACCATCATGGTCCTGGAGCTGAAGACGCCCCACGGGACCGATCTCGCCGCGCTCCGCCCGGTGGCGCGCACCTTGATGTGCTACGTGCTCAGCTTCATCTTCATCGGGATCTACTGGAGCAACCACCACCACCTGTTCCACGTCGTGCGTCACGTCGACGGGGCGATCCTGTGGGCCAACCTGCACCTGCTGTTCTGGCTGTCGCTCACGCCGTTCGTGATGGGTTGGCTGGCCGAGAGTGGTTTGCGCACGTGGCCGGTGGCGATGTACGGCGTGGTGCTGATCATGTCGGGGATCGGCTACTACATCCTGGTCCGGGCGCTGCTGCGCCGACACGGCCCCGAATCGCGGCTGGCGGCCGCCATCGGCCACGACTTCAAGGGCAAGATCTCGGTGGTGATCTACGCCTCGGCCATCGCGCTCGCGTTCTGGAGGCCGTTGTTCTCCGCCGCGCTCTATGTGCTGGTGGCGATCATGTGGCTGGTGCCCGACCGGCGCATCGAGCGCGTCCTCGCCCGCGAGGAGCGCTGACCGCGCCGCGTGCCCTCATTTGCCGACCGCCCAGCCGTAACCGGCCGCGATCACCAGCACGCCGGTGGAGTTCTTGCCGTTGGCGCTGTCCTTCTGGATGTTCATGAGACCGAGTCCGCCGCGCACCTCGAGACTGGCGGTGCCGGTGCCGACCGGATGGGTGTAGCCGGCGCCCGCCTGCACGCCCCAGTTGAAGGTGTTGAGATCGGACTTGTTGTCGGTGGTGGCGTCGAACGAATAGGACGTGCCCGGATTGGCCGGCATCTGTCCCTGCGGATCCAGGTAGACCTCACTGCTGCCGCTGGTCTCGGTCTTCGTGGACAGCAGGAAGCCCGCATACGGCCCGCCGTTCACGAACAGACCGGGCAGACCGCCGAAGTGATACCGGGCGAGGACGGGGATCTCGAGATAGTCCAGCTTGGCGACCGTCTTGAAGTTCGCGTACAGGGTGGTGCCCGGCGGCGCGCCGAATTGCGACGCGTCCTGCAGCGGTTGCATCCCTTCGCGCTTCCCGCCCTGGGCCGCGTAGTTCACCTCGGCACGCAACGAGAACGCCGGGGTGTAGGACTTCTCGGCGAACGCGCCAAAGAACGGCGCCACCCGCGACGAGTAGCCGGACGAAAGGTCACCTCCGCCGTTGTCGCGGAGATCCGGGATGCTCGATCCCGCGTGCACACCGGCGATCAACCCCCCAGCCCGCGCGGTGACCACGATCACACACGACAGCGCGGCGGCGAACAGGAACACTCTGCGCATGGTTCGACTCCTCCTCCTGGTCCCACGGACGCGTCCCCTCGCGGTTTCGGACATCCGGCCCGGTCCCGTCTCCACGACGTGAGTCGGGCGCGGCCCGATCGGGGCCGTACGCCAGTTTCCGGTCGGGCCCCGCGCGCTGTCAACGCGGCGGGTGACCGGCGGTTGAGCCACAGGCCATCGTGTCCGCATCGTCGCGCGTCCGGGCGTCGCGGGTTGCACCGTCGCCGCGGCTGCACTACGGTTCGCGGATTCCAACCTCGTCGCCCCGCTCGCCGGGCCACCAGCCCGAAAGGACCGCTCGCGTGACGCGTCGAACCCTGGTGTCCCCGACCACCGCACCACTCGGCGGTGTGTTCCTGGCACTGATCGCGCTGGCCGGATGCGCCCCGGCCGAGCCGCCGCTGGCCCGCGTCGGCAACGAGACCATCACGGTCGCCGATTTCAATGCCGCGGCGAACGCCAACGCCCGCCAGTACCTGGTCATGGGGGACGCCGGCAAGCGCGTTCTGTTGGACGACCTGGTCGACCGGCGGCTCCTGGTGGTCGCCGCGAAGCAGAGTGGCTTCCACGCCGACACGTCGTTCCTGGACTTTGTCCGCCAGACCCGCGAGCAGCTCGCGGATCAGATGATGCTGCGCGATCTCACCGGCGGCGACGTCGCGGTGAGCGAACCCGAGGTCCACGCCGCCTACGAGCGCCGCCGGGTCGAGGCGCGCGCGCGGGTGATCTTCGCCCCCGACGAATCGGCGGCACGCGAGGCGGGCTTCGAGCTGGCCCAGGGCGCCGACTTCGCGGATGTCGCGCGGCGCTTCAGCTCGGTTTCCGCCCTGCCGGATGGCGGCGATCTCGGTTTCGTGGCACCCGGCAGCCTGGTGCCGCCGCTGGACGACTGGCTGTTGAGCGCGCCGATCGGCAAGGTCATGGGGCCGGTGGAGTCCCGCGGCCAGGGCTGGTTCCTGATGCGCGTCGAGGCACGACGCCCGGCCGAGCTGCCACCCTACGTGCAGGTGCACGAGCAGATCCTGGCGCTGCTCCAGCAGCGCAAACAGCGTGCGTGGCTGGTGCGGAACGCCGAGTGGCTCAAGACCGCCTACGGTGTGCGTGTGCTGCCCGGGTCCGCCGCGACCTTCTCCGACCGGGTGCGGCGCAGCTCGCCCCAGCCGGGCACGAACCCCGCGACCCCGCTGCCTCCGTTGTCGCCCGCCGACGCCGCCCAGCCCCTCGCGGTATGGAGTGGTGGCACGTACACGCTGGGGGATGCGTGGCAGGCCCTGCAGGCGCCCGGCCAGCAACCACCCAACTCCACGATGACGCCGCTCGTCGAGCACTGGCTCGAGAACCAGGTCTTCAGCCGCGTCCTGACCGCCGAGGCGAACACGCGGCGTCTGCTCGAGGACCCCGATCCGGCCCGGGTCCTGAACGAGCGTCTCAACAACTACCTGCTCCAGGCCTACTACAACCAGAAGGTGCTCGCCGCGATCGCCGTCTCGGATCAGGACCTGCGCGAGGCGTACGACCGCCATCCCGACGCGTTCGCGGTGCTGGAGTCGGCCGAGATGATGACGCTGACGCTTCCCGAGTCGCTCACCACCGAGCAGTTCGCGATGCATGTCGGTCACGCCGCGAACCTGCGTGAGGCGGCGCGCATGGTCGGGCTCTCCGACGCCGTGAGACAAATCACCGTGCGCTACCCCAGCAGCGATCCGATGTGGTCGGCGTTTGAGCCCCGCTTGGTGACGATGCGCGAGGGCGAGTACGCCGGTCCGTTCCCGGCCCCCGGCGGTCAGCTCGTCATCCAGCTCGTGTCCAAGCAGCAGCGCATGCCGGCGTGGGATCAGCTCACCGCGGTCAACCGGCAGCAGCTCCAGACCGACGTCATCAACGGCAAGCGCGACGCGCGCTTCCGCGCGGTGGTGGACTCGCTGCGCAGGACCATCCCGGTGTCGGTCGATTCGACGGTGGTGCGCCGGCTGTCGTGGCCGATGGGATCGTTCATGCCGGGCCCGGGTCAGGGCGGCTGAGCGGGTCGTGCTCCCGACGCGGCGGCTGGCTCCGCGGGCGACGGGGCGTGTGTCGCCGCCTGGCCGGGGCCCGCGAGCGCTCCCGGTGCTGCTGGTGCTGCTCGCCGCCACCTCCTGCGCCCCGGCCACGCCGCGCTTCGA
>JBIOKD010000286.1:0-4321 GCA_044451485.1 Candidatus Eiseniibacteriota bacterium
ACGTGGACTCGGGTACCGGGACACTCCAGGTCTCCTACGACGGAGCCTTATCCGCCAGCCACGCCACCATCGGCGACTCGACCAAGACCGACGGATTCGTCTCGATCGGGACCACGAAGATCGGGCTGGACACGCTGAAGGTGCTCGACTCGGATGGCGGCGACCTGGGCAAGGTGACGATCGCCGGCGGCGACCTGCAGTTGCCGAAGCCCGGGCATCTCAAGAGCGGATTCCTGCTGTCGGGCTATGGCACGGTCGAGGGATCGCTCGACGTGCGCGACAGCGCGTGGGTCTCACTGCACGGGACGATCACCGGGGACCTGGCGTTGGCGGGGACGCTGGATCTGAACGCCGGAGCGCCGCTCGAGCCGGTGGTGATGCCTGGACCACGCGCGCTCGACGCTCCCGCCGCCACGCAGCTCGTGCGCACGTTGACGCTGGGCTCGCTGCACGCGGCCGCGACCGGGCGGACGACCCTCGGGATCGGCACCGGCGGCCAGGACCAGATCGTGGTGAGCGGGGCGGCGGTGCTGGGTGGCACGCTGGACGTGCGGACCATCGCGGGCCAGGCGCCGGGGATCGGAACGTTCTTCACCCTGATCACCGCCCCGGCCGTGACCGGCACGTTCGGCAACGTGACCGTCAACGGGCACCCGAATCCGGGATCGATCGCGGTGGTCTACACCGCCAACAGTGTTCGCGTGACCGTCGTGGGCGCGATCACCGATGTGGGAGACGAGGCCGGGACACCGCCGGCGCCGCCAACCGAGCTGCGTTTCGCCTCGATGGGAGGACCACGCGAGGCGGCGCTGCGGCTGGACCTGCCGGTCGCCGCGAGCGTGCGGGTGACGCTGTACGACGTGACTGGGCGACAGGTGTCGGTGGTGACCGACGGCGAACTCGAGGCCGGGCGGCACCGCTACCCGATCACCGGGCGTGTGGGCGGGAGCGGGATGTACTTCGCGCGGGCCGAGGTCGCGAGCCCCGACGGGGCGCGCGTGCTCACCGCGCGCGTGGTGCTGCTGCGATGAGCCGCCGAGATGGATTCGCGCTGGACCGGCACGGCCGTTCGCCCATGTGGCAGCGGGCCCGCCAGGCGGCGTCGCCGGCGACCACGAGGGGCGCCATGTGCCTCGCGGCGTGGCTCGTGACCGGCGCCGTGTTCGCGACACGACCGGCGTCCGCGACGACCATCTACAGCTGGAACAATCCGTCCGGTGGTGCCGCGACGACCAGCACGAACTGGTCGCCAAACGGGGTTCCGCAGAGCGCGGATGCCACGGCCTTCACCCTGGGCTCGACCTACACCGTCACCTGGGCCTCCCCCGCGGACTCCCTGCAGAACGTGGAGGTGGAGGCCGGTCACCCGACATTCTCGATCGCGAGCCACCTCGGCCTCACCTCCACGCTCGACGTGTTGGGTGGCGCCACCCTGACCATCGCCGGAGGAACGGTGTGGACGCCGCTGGTGCGCTCGATCTTCGCCACGGCCGGGTTCCTGGTCGTGAGCGGCGTGACGAGCGAGCTGGACGCCAGCCAATTCGACTACGGCTGCACCGGCTGTCCGGGCCCCGGGTACGCCGGAACCTTCGAGGTCAGCAGCGGCGCCCGCCTGTTTACCCGCGGCGCGATCGACCTCGCGACGAACGCGAACGAGTACGCCTTGGGCTACGTCCACGGCCAGGTGAGGGTCGGATTCCCCCTGCCCATCCTCTACTTCCCCACGATGCGCACGGTCGCCAACGGACCGTTTGCCCCGGACTTCATCGTCGGCGGCAACGGCTTTGCCCAACTCAGCGTGTACGACGGCGGCTATGTGTACTCCGCGGGCGATCTGTTCGTCGGGAGGTACTCGCAGGGCAACGGCTTCCTTGGGACGACCACCGGGACTCACGCGTCCTCGATCGTGGTCCAGGGCCAGGCGTTCCTGGGGGCCAACGACGAGGGTGGTACACCCGGCGGACAAGGCAGCCTGTATTTCGAGAATGGATACGGACAACTCAACGGGCGTTGCTGGCTCGGCGATCCGGACGACCTGCCGGCGACCTCGGCCCGTGGCTCCCTAGGGGTCGGGGACGGCGGCAACGCGATCGTCGCGGGTGGCATCACCATGAGCGCCGCGCTCAGTGGGGGGTTCTTCCTCGGAGGCGGCATCACCCAGGTGATCGGCGGCCCGAACACGATCCGGCAGTTCGACCCCGTCGCGATCGGCGGATACAACTCGGCGCAACTCTGGCTCGAGAATGGCACGACCACCGATTTCTCCGCGAACACCGCGTACGACCCGCGCGCGCTCCGGCTCGGACCCGGCGGCACCGGGATGCTCCGCGTGGCGGGTCCGGGCACGACGCTGAACATCCACGGCGACACCGAGCTCGGCAGCACCGATGGAGCCGGCACGGCGGAGATCGACACGACCGGGACCGCCCACTTCCTGGGCGCGGTGATGATCGGCGGCGACGCGCAGAACAACTCGAATCTGACGACGAATGGCGCGGGCAGCACCGCGACCATCCAGGATTCGCTCGTCGTCGGGTTCCCGTCGGTGACCCAGGCGGAGGCGGACGTCGAATCCCTCTCCACGGTCACGGTGTCCGGCCCCCTGGTGCTCGGGAACGGTGGTGACGGGGCGGTCGTCGTCGACGACGGCACGCTCACGGTGACCGGGCCGACCCGCGTGGGTGGCACCGGGAACGGCAGCCTCTACGTCAACAGCCAAGGACACGCCACCCTCGCCGGCGTGACCGAGGGGCCCGGCACCGGATCGGTGGCGGCCGCCACGGGCGGCCGGATCGACGTCACCGATCACTTCGATCTCACCGGCGACTCGTTCGCCGGGACGGACAGCTCGGGGATCATCACCTACAACGGTGGCGCGCGCCCGCTGAGCGTCGGCGCCGGGTATCCGACGCTGTGGATCAACAGCGGCGGACTGGTTCAGGCGAGCTCCGAGATCGACGTGCGCGGCGAGCTGGTGCTCGCGGCGGGCACCGGCATCGTGCTCGACGCCCGGACCGCGGCGCGCGACGCCGTCCGGGCCATGCGCAAGCGTGTCGCGCAGGTCGCGGTGTCACCCGCTCACAGTCAGATCGCATCCGGCGGCCCGCCCGGAGTGGTCCAGTGTCCGCTGATGCGCGTGCTCGGGGACGGCGTGCTCGACGGGCTCGGCACCATCCAGGGCCGGGTCCATATGGACTCCGGGACGACGAAGTTCTACGTGGTCTCCGACGTCGCCAACGGCCGCACCATCGCCGGTGACTCGACCAAGACCGACGGATTCGTCTCGATCGGGTGGACGACCATCGCCACGGGCGACACGTTGCTGCCCCTGGATGCCGACGGCGCGGACCTCGGCAAGATCCATCTCGACGGTGGCGACCTGCAGCTCCGCAAGCCCGGACATCTCAAGAGCGGGTTCCGTCTCGACGGGATCGGGACGGTGGAGGGTTCGCTGGACGTGCGCGACAGCGCGTGGGTGTCGATGCAGGGAGTCATCACCGGTGACCTGGCGCTGGCGGGGACGGTGGACCTGAACGGCCAGACGACTCCATCGGGACTCGTGGCGGGTGAGGCGGCGGAGGCGGCGCGCTCGGCCGCGACGGCGGACGCGACGTCAGCCCCGGCGGCCCTGCCGGCCGCGGCGAGCGCCACGCAGGCGACACGTACGCTGTCGTTGGGCACGCTGCACGCGGCGGGGACGGGGCGCGCGACGGTGTTGATCGGGCCCGGTGGCTTCGACCAGATCGCGGTGAGCGGGACGGCGGTGCTGGGTGGAACGTTGGACGTGCGGACCACGGCGGGTCAGACACCTGGGGTGGGAAGCCTGTTCACGGTAGTGACGGCGGGCGCGGTGAGCGGCACGTTCACGGCGGTGACGGTGAACGGGCATCCGAACCCGGGAACGATCTCGGTGTTGTACGGCGCCACGAACGTGCGTGTGGTGGTGCTGGGCGCGATCACCGGGGTGGGCGACGGCGAGCCGGCGCCCCCGGCGACGCCGACCTCGCTTCGGTTCGCGGCGCTGGGCGGGCCCCGGGATGCCGCGCTCGCCCTGGACCTGCCGGCGCCGGCGAGCGTGCGGGTGACGCTCTACGACGTGGGCGGGCGTCAGGTGGTGGTGGTGGCCGACGGCGAGCTCGAGGCCGGACGTCACCGCTACGAGCTGGGACGGTGCGCCGGTGCGAGCGGGATGTACTTCGCGCGCGCGGAGGTGCGTGGCGCGACGGGGACACAGGTGCTCGTCACACGCGCCGTGGTGTTGCGATGAGCCCGACCGATCGTGACCAGCGTAGGGCGCCGAACGAGCATCGCGCGAAGGAGA
>JBIOKD010000287.1:0-4300 GCA_044451485.1 Candidatus Eiseniibacteriota bacterium
CTCGGCCGAATACGCCGGCAGGCTCAAGGTCGTGAAGATGAACGTCGACGAGAACCCGTCGATCCCGATCCAGTACGGCGTCCAGGGCATCCCGACGCTCATGCTGTTCAAGGGTGGCCAGGTGGTGGAGCGGATCGTCGGCGCCGCGCCCAAGCCGGCTCTGGTGGCACGCATCACGCCGCACGTCTGAGCGCCGCCCGGTTTCACTCGCCCGCGTCCGCTTCCCGGGATGCGGGCGAATCGTTTCAGCCGGCGCCGCTCACCCGCATCCGGGTGAGCGCGAGCAGCGCCTGGGGCAGCATCTCGGCCACGTCCCCGGCGATCATCCCGAGCTGGCCGCGCTCGGCGGCGGCGAGATCCCCCGCCATGCCGTGCACGTACACGCCGAGCCCCGCCGCCTGGTAGGGGGCGAGCCCCTGCGCGATCAGCGCCGCGATCACCCCGGTGAGCACGTCACCGGTGCCGGCGGTGGCGAGACCGGGATTGCCGGTGGGATTCACGATCGCCGGCCCCGCCGGTGACGCGATCACGGTGGGTGCGCCCTTCAGCACCACCACCGCCTGCCACAGCTCGGCGAAGCGCCGCGCCACGTCGATCCGGTCGGCCTCGATCTCGTCGGCGGGGAGACCGGTGAGCCGCGCCATTTCGCCGACGTGCGGGGTGAGCACCCGGTCCGAGACCCCGTGACGCCTGAGCGACGCCGGTTCGGCCGCCAGCGCGTTGAGGGCGTCGGCATCCACCACCAGCGGGCACGGCGCGTCGCTCACCAGACGTCGCGCTAGCGCCGCCGACTCGGTGTCGCGTGACAGCCCCGACCCCAGCGCCAGCACGTCCGCGCTCCGGGCCAGCTCGAGCACCCGCTCCAGCGCGGCGGACGACAGCGTGCGATCCACGGTCTCGGCACACGCGAGCGGCATGGCCTCGGTGAGCTTCACCGCCAGAAGATCGGCGAGCCCCGCCGGCACCGCGCACCGCACGTAGCCGGCGCCGGCGCGCAGCGCGCCCCGCGCCGCCAGGGTCACGGCACCGGTGAGCCCCGGGGAGCCGCCGGTCACCAGCACCCGGCCGACGCTGGTCTTGTGGGCGCGCGGATCACGTACCGGCAGATGACCGGCCATCGTCATCGGGGTCGCCAGCGAGACCGGCGCCGCCGCCGCGGTCACCGCGTGTGGCGCGAGCCCGATGTCGATCACCTCGAGCGCGCCCACGAACGCGCGTCCCGGGTACAGGTAGTGTCCGCGCTTGGGCGCGCCAAAGGTCACGGTGAGATCGGCGCGCACGGCGCGACGCGCGATCGTGCCCCGATCGGGATCCACGCCGGTCGGCACGTCCACCGCCACCACCCGCGTGCCGCGCTCGTCCAGCTCGCGCAGCGCCTGTACCCCGGCCGCGATCAGGCCCTCGGGGCGGCCTCGCGCACCGGTGCCGAGCAGCGCGTCCAGCGCCATGTCCCAGCCGTCCCGCTCGGCGATCAGCGCCGCGAGCGCGGCGTCCGAATCCACCGGCCGCACCGGCAGCTCGACGTCGTTGGCGCGAGCCAGGTTCACCAGCGCGTCGCCGTGGATGCCGCTCGGATCGCCGAGGATGCCGACCACGGGGGTCGCGCCACGCGCGGCCAGCCAGCGCGCGGCCACGAAGCCGTCCCCGCCGTTGTTGCCGGTCCCGCAAAGCACCAGCACACGCAGACCCAGCAGCGACCCGTAGCGGCGCTCCATGGCCTGCACCACGCCGGCGCCCGCCCGCTCCATGAGCGTGTCGCCGGTGGCGTGCCCGGAGTCGATGGTGGCGCGGTCCAGGAGTCGCATCTCGTCGGCGGTCACGAGCAGCATGGCGTCACACCCCGAACCGGACCGGGATCCACACCCAGAATCGCATCTTCTGACCGTTGAACAGATAGCCGCTGAAGCGGAAGTGCGTCACGGTCCGCATCGCGGTCGCTTGCAGTTCCTTGGGGCCGTCGGTGGCGCGCGAGTACTGCACCAGCCCGTCGATCCCCACCAGCGCCAGCACCTGGACGATCCCCTTGATGCCCCTCGCGGAAAGCGCGTCGTCGTAGGGGGCGGGGATCGCCTGCAGCAGCACCGGCGGCGCGAGCCGGCCGGGTGGCGCCGCCGGATCGATCGACAACGTGTCGGAGAGGATCGGGGTGGGGTCGCTGAGGATCGGCCGGAGACGTGCCTCCTCGACGGCGCGCTGGCGCTCCTCGGCGGTCGGCAGGTGGAGCGAGCGGGTGAGCTCGGCACCCACGGCCACCACCTCAGCGGTCATCATCGCGCTGTCGCACTTCACGTGCACTATCAGCGCGCCGGTCCAGTCACACTCCCGTCCCTGGTCGTCGAGCCTCTGGCACTGGCGCCGGTACCCCGAACGCACCATCTGGTCCTCGAGGTAATCGCGTTGGTTCGGCGAGGGGACTGTGACGCTGAAGCTCGCACGGCTGAGACCGGTCGGATCGAACACCAGCCGTGCCCGGCTCGGAATCCCGAAGTAACGCACCTCGCCCTCGAGCGCCAGCTCACCGGGCACGGTCCCGGCGGCATCCCCGGCGCTCACCGCGTAGCGCCGTCGCACCCGCCCGGCGCCGTCGCCCATGCGCAGCACGGTGCCCGGAATGCGCGCCCCGGTGCCGATCGTGGTGTCGTTGGCGGAGGCGGCCGGTCGTGTGGGCTGGATCGTCACCCCCGCTTGGTGGGCACCCGGGGGCGGGGTGGCGGTGCCGGCGCTCTCCGCCACCGCGGTCTGGGTGTGCGTCGACGCGCGCATCGCGCCGGAGGCGGTGGTGCTGTCGGGTCCCGGGGCTGCGGACGCGAAGGCGGACGCCGCGAAGCCGGCCGTGAAGACCACCCACAGGAATCCCGGGATCAGTGCCCTGACCGCCGTGGCGCGACCCGCCGCCACGCGTACGGTGCGGGAGACCCGGTCCGGCGCGATCGATGCGCCCGACGGGATCGGGCGCTCAGCGCCCGCGCGCACGACCGCGCGCCTCGGATTCGAGCTCGCGCACGAGCCGGTCCCGGTACTCGCCGTCCACGCCGATACGCCGCAGCAGATCCGAATCGTTCGAGATGAACGGCAGGTCGAACAGCTCCGGCGCGGCCTCCTGCTCGGTGTAGATGCGCTCCTGCTCCCGACGCTGGTGCGCCGCCGCGCGCTCGATGGTGTCGAACGAGCGGCCGGCGAGGAATTCCTTCTTGAACACGTCGAACACGTAGACGTGGAACTGACCATCCAGCCCGCCCGTGCCCTCGGGCGCGCCGTGCACCCTCACCTTGGCGGCCTTCACCTTGCCGGACATGCGCTGCCCTCCGTGTGCACCTCGCGCTCGGTCGCGCTCGGCCATCTATGCCGTCACGCCGTTGAGCCGGTCCACGATCGCCACCAGCTCGAACACGTCGTTCAGCTCGTGGTCGGCGCCCGAGTCCCGGGTGCCGAAGGTATCACCGTAGCGCGCGAACGCGGTACGCATCCCGAGCTGCCTGCCCCCGACCATGTCGCGGGCCGGCCAGTCGCCCACCATCAGGGCCTCGTGCGGTTCGACACCCAGACGTCGCAGCACCTCCCGGAACGGGGCCGGGCTCGGCTTGAACTGCCGGGTGTCGTCGAACGTGACCACGGCCTCGAAGACGTGCTGCAGACCGAGCTGGCACAACCGGAGCCACGCCTGCGGACCGGGGGCGTCCGACACCACGCCGAGCCGGATGCCGCGACGGACCAGCTCGAGCAGCGTCATCTGCACGTGCGGATACAGCACCAGGCTCGATTCACGCGCGCGACGGTACGCCACCACGCCCGAGGCCAGGATCTTCGGGTCGATGTGCCCGAGCTCGCTCTCCAGGAGCTGGTCGAAGACCTTCTGGTACTCGATGCCCTGCTCCTGGTAGATCGCGTCGATGCGCGCCCGCACCGCGTCCCGCGGCAGGTTGAGCCCGGCGTCGATCATGGCGTCGACGGCCGCGTCGATCGCCGCCGCCTTCATGCGCATGAAGTCGGTGAGCGTGTTGTCGAGATCGAAGACGATGGCGCGGATCAATCCGGGCTCCGGCGGGAGCGGGAAGCGGCGGCGGGCGGTGGATCGGGTTTCACTTGCTCGACACCCCGATGTCGCGGCCCATGCTGATCTCGCCGTTGTCGATGCGGAGGTTGAACCCGCACTTCGGATTGCTGCACACCCATGCCTTGTAGGTGATCGGCGCCCCGTCGCGACCGTAGTCCGAGAGCGGTAGCAGATCGCCCTCGTGGCACTTCATGCACTCGGGGAATTTCGTCTCCATCCCGGACCCCTCCACACCACGTCCCCACC